>JAKAPJ010000015.1 GCA_021807115.1 Microcaldota archaeon | reverse complement strand
TTCTGGGTGGCAGTCACGTCGTTCTTGGTCTTCTGCAGGGAGTCGTATATCTTGGACACCTGCCCGTAGTTTTCCTTGAGCTGGTCAAGCTCCAGTATCATCGACTTTATCTCTCCGCTCAGCAGCGAGTGGCTGGTCTTCATCCTGCTCATTGTACGCGCGTACTCGTCGTTGAACTGCGACCTTGCGTCGAGCAGCGTCTTCTTTGCCTCTTCTTGGGCGCGCCTGAACTCCTCCACCTGCCTTGCGGGGTTGCGCATGCCGCGCTGCTGGTCCCGGATTATCTCCATGCTCGTCTTTATCTGGTCGCTGTACTGCTTCATCTGCATGTCCACGCTTCGCTGGGCCTTGTACATCTCCTTCTCCAGGGCCTTTATCTGGACCTCCATGCTCTTCTTGATCGCCTCCATCGCCTTGTCCTTGCTGATCGCTATCAGGTTGATCTGGTTCTCATACTCGCTGGCGGCCTTGAGCGCGGAGCGCATCTTTGCCAGCTCCCCCCTTGTGAGGTCCTCGGAGCTGGGGTCTATGGTCTCTATCCTGCTGTATAGCTCCGTGACCTTCTTGTTTATCCGCTCGTTGGCAGCCTCGGTCTTCTTCCTCACCGACTCTATCTTGGCGTCCTCCTGCTCCAGCGTCTGGTATATCTTGTTTATCCTCTTGAGCTGTGCCTCCAGGGCAGGTATCTTCTCCTTGAACAGCTTCTCGGCGGACAGCTCAGTGGCAGCTATGGCATCAAGCTGCACGGAGAAGCGGTCCAGCGCGCCAAGCTCCGCGGCGGTCTCGCTCATTATGGTGGTCCGCTCAGTGTCCGCCGCCGCCTTCACGGCCTTCTCCTGCTCCTTGGTCACGGTTATAGGCTCGACATACATCTTGCCTACCTCGTTGACTATCTTGGCCAGGTTGCCGCCTTCGAGTACCTTTGCCCAGCCCTCTACTATGAGAGGATCTATGTTTAGCACGGCTGCTATCTGGTGCAGCTCCATCCTCCCTCTTGAATGCAGCAGTTCCACTAGAGAGTCTATGCTCGTCTTGGCCTCGCTCGGCGCGGCATCTGCCATGATTTAGATTAACGAAATAAACGCTTAAATATGTTGGTCATTGCCTCGGCACTCAGAGGATATGCCTGTAGAAAGATGACAGCAGGTATGCCATTATGAGCAGGAACAGCATGCTACCCAGAGGCAGCACCTGGAAGTACCATATGAGCAGGAACAGGGCCCCTTCCGTGGCGATGTACACGTTCTTGTCCCAGGCTAGGACCTTGCTACCGTCGAGGGGCGTTATTGGCAGCATGTTGAAGAACGCCAGGAACAGGTTTATGTATATCGTGAAGCTTATTGCCTGAGCGATGAAGCTGCCCTGGGGCGGGGATAGCACTGCGAATGCTACCATGCATATGCCGAATATCGCGAAGTTGGTGAGCGGGCCGGCGAGGGAGACTATTCCGTTCTCCTTGCGGGTGAAGCTGTGCACGTATATCATGGTAGCGCCTGGTATCCCGAGCAGGAAGCCCGCCATCCCCGTTATTAGGGTTATCCACAGCCCGGTCTGGGATGTCTTGAACCCTGCTATCGCGCCGTAGTGCTGCGCGGTGAACTTGTGCATCAATTCATGGAGTATGAAGCTGAACGTGACGCCGATTGCCATGATTGGCAGGACGGCCAAAAGCGCGAAGGGGTTCCTGAAGAATTCGACTATGCCGCCGATGCGCGTGAAGGAGAATGCCACTATCAGGACAGCATCGGCGAGCACGATCTCGCGTATCTCGTCGACGGAGACGATGTTCTCTCGCATTGGCATAATCCTATTTAAAGGGGAATTTATAAAAGGAGTGCGTTGTTAAATTATAACTGATAGCTCCATCGTCTAGTGGTCAAGGATAGCAGGCTCTGGACCTGCGGACGCCAGTTCGAATCTGGCTGGAGCTATTAGCCTTTTCCTTCCCCTACGGGCAAAACCGCAATAGCTACTTGCGAAACCGCCACTTTCAGATTCCTTTAAATATCAGGCGGAACTGAGCATCTTCGCATCGGCGAATGATTAAATGCCCAAGACTACCTCTAAAAATGCGGAGGAGGCGGAGATAGCTTCGCTCATGCAGGACGCGAAGGGCACGGACGTGAAATGGCTGGCCAAACACATGAAAGGCCCAGTCATTGCCCTGCTGGACACTTCGGGCAGCATGGACCCGCACATCTTTGCTGCGCAGAGGCTGGCGGTCAAGGCTGCCATTGACACCTCGGACGCGAAAGGCCAATTTTACCTAAGGACGTTCTCCGACAGGATAGGCGATCCTGTATCGGCGCAGGATGGCGGGGCCGCGGTCGGCAAGGTTGTGAACGACGCAAGGAAGAACCTTGGAGGCGGCACCGAGATAGAGGACGTCCTGGCCGTGGCGCAGACGGACATCTCTGCGCGGAGGCAGACGGGCCAGGACGGCGAGACTTGGACAGTGCTTCTCATAACTGATGACCAAGGGGCCGTAAATATCCGCACGGAAACCGTAGAAAGCTTCAGGGAGAAGATGAAGGAGAAAAACATAAGGCTCGTCACCGTAGCATTCGGAGAAAACAGCGACAAGTCATTAAAGGACATATCGAACGTCTACTTCAGGGTGCAGGGCAGGGACAGCTCATACATAGACGTTTTGGAGGGCCCCCTCGACATGGAGAGCCTGATGGCATCGCTCAAGGAAAGGGTCGGGGATGGGCGGGGCGCGCAGGCGGCCCTGAAGGCGGCCGCAGCCGTGGGCGAAATGCCCAAGGAGGAGGGAGGGGGCATCGACCAGGACAGGCAGATGCATGCCATGCAGAGGCTTATAGCGCTCTACGGAAAGTTCAATAACGAGGAGGCATTTGCCGGGATGTGCGAAACCATATCCAGGTACCACGGACACACGGCGGGGGCGGTTATGGATGGGGTGCTGGGCATAATGGGCAATATCGGGAGATCGTCAATGTCCGCATGGATGGTGCCGCAGCCGGTCCCGGGCCTTGTGGAGGGGGGCGAGGGCGCAAAAGACTCGCAAAGGGAAATGTTTAGGCTGTTCGTCAATGATGTTTTGAATTCCGAAGCCATGGCAAACTGCATGGAGAAGTACGGGGGATCGTACGCGTCTAAGCTGATTGTGCAGTCCGTTTTCAAGAGGGCGGAGGAGGGGATGTTCGGCGGGCTCTTCTATTCGTACAGGTTTGACAAGGAGATGGATTACGTGAAGAGGCTGCTCACGAGGATTTCCTCGGAAGGCCCAGTGCGCGTACTCACGGGCCACGGAAAGGAGTACACAGATGCTGCATACAATGCCGTTTACAAGCTGGGCATGAGGCAGGACACGTCGGCTCCGCTTGAGGAGTTCTGCGAAATGATTGGCAAGTTCGACCCAGACACGGCCGGAAAGGTCGCGGACAGATTCAAGGACGCATACGTAGGCGTCATCGACAGGGCGGGGCAGGGGAACGGGAGCGCGGGCCTCCCCGAGGACAAGGCAAGCAGCATCATACGGTTCTTCGGCAGGACGGGGAAGCTCATGGCTGATTACGACATATCCGCGGAGACTGTAGGCACCATACTCTCAGAGGGTCTCGACAGGGTCATAGAGGACAGGAAGGGATTTGAGGCTGTGCACCTCTATATTGACTCGCGCGGGGCGCTGCCGAAGCCCACGGCCGCAAACATAGGGGACTACGAAAGCGCAGTACGCTCGTACATGAAGGAAAAGTGGGGGCTGGAGAAGGACCTCAGCATGCAGCAGATATCCCTCCTGCTTTCGTGGGCAGGGAACGGCGGGGGATACGGATGGCACGCAGGCACAAGTGCGGTGATGGGGCTTGGGATGGTGCAGCTGATTAACAGGGCCAGCGAGGACGGCACGAAATACTACTCAGTCAGCGTGGGCGGCAAGGCCGTTGTGGTAGACTACCAAAAGGACCTGCTCACCAGGTACGCGGTGACGGCGCTCACAGGGGTCGGGGATAAGGACCATGACGCGGAGGGCGTCCTTGCCAGGATAGTGGGGGAGAAGGCCGTGAAGAGGGGGAGGAACAGCTTCAACTCCAAGCACAAGGGCATGCGCCAGGAGATAATCAACGCCGTGAAGGCGTCAGACTACGCAAGGGCCGCCGATATCCTCAGGGGCGCCGGCGACCCGGAGGTCACATTGGTGCTGGACGCCGCAAACTACAAGGAGGCGGCAGTGGAAAACGGCAGGCTGATAAGGGCGTCTGAGAGCAAGAACCCGCTCGATTATGACGGGCGCACGCAGATAGCGTGCGTGTACATGCCGAATGGCGACGGAATATTCGGCTACTGCGTTGACGACAGGGTCACGCTGGTGAAGTACGAGATCGGCGGGAAGTCGGTTGGCAGCGCCATATGCTACATGGAGGACGGGAAGTTCCTCGTGGACTCGGTTGAGGGCCATAGGACTTTCAGGAAGCAGGAGACCTTCGGGGCGGTATACGATGACCTGCTGGCCAGGGCGATGGCGAAAGGCGCCACTCAGATGGTGTTCAACAGGAACACGCCGAACGAGACGGCAATGGGCTTCCTCAAGTTCCTGGAATCGATGGGGCTGAACAAGGAGACTGTGGAGATGAAGCTGGACACATCGTCGTACATAGAGGCCAGGAAGGGGGGCGTGAACGCGTTCACGGTTAGGCTGAGGGAGGAGGGGAAGCAGGCGGAGGCCCTGCTCAGGAACGGGCAGGAGGGGGCGGGGCCGGCGGCTGGGGCCTGACGCGCACCAGTCAATATTAAAGAATTTGTATGCTAATATAGAGCCGTAGGCTCGGCTGCGCCTACGGTGCCATCTGATGATAAACAAGTTCCCGGACCTCAAGGACCATGTACTGGTCTGCGGCTACGGGGTGGTGGGGGAGAAGGTCGTCAACATACTTGTGGAGCGCAACATACCGTTCGTTGTCATAGACACCGATGCGAAGAAGATAGAGAAGGTAAGGGAACTGGGGTACAAGGTGCTGCACGGCGATGCTACGCTGTCGAAGACCTTAAGGGAAGCGGGGATAGAGAACGCCAAGTCGATCGCGATAGCGATGGACAACGACGCGAAGAATCTCTTCTGCGTGCTGACCGCGAGGGACCTTAACAGGGAGGTGTTCATAGCCACCAGGGCTAACGACGACTTCGTGAGGGAGAAGCTCATAGAGGCGGGGGCGGACTACATAGCGATGCCACAGAAGGTGGCGAGCAGGGAGATAGTGAGGGAGCTGTTCAAGCTGCAGTGACTGGCTTGGTGGATTTGTGGTAAACGTTGCGAAGCATGACACGAAGAGCGTAAACACTGTGATGGTGCTTGCGCTTGCCGGCGTCGCTCTGCTCTTCGCTGTCATCACGGTAGTGGCGATAACGAACATAACTAGGGACCCTTACGTAGGGGGGTACTACTCTATCGATGCGCTCTTCGACGCAGTAGGGGTGGACGAGACGGCGCTGCTATACGCCAACGTGCCGCTCTTCAGCGGGCAGTTCTACCTGATATTCGCCATATCGGTGCTGGACGGCATCGTGAAGATAGTCATAGTGGGTTTCATCATAGCGTCGCTCATAGACATCATAACCGCGGTAGACGTAAGGGCGCGGCTTGTGCACATGGCAAGGCGCAGGCTCAAGGACCACTACATCATATGCGGGTACTCCAAGCTGGCTGAAAGGATAGCGGAGGACATGGTGGGGCGCCATGTGCCGTTCATAGTGCTGGACAAGGAACCGGCAAGGGCCGACATGATTAGGGAGGAGGGCTACCTGTCGCTCCACGAGGACTTTACCACCGAAGCCGCGCTGATCAGCGCGGGGATAGCGAGTGCGAAGGCGGTGCTGTTCCTCACCGAGAACGATTACGAGAACCTGCTCGGCGTAGTGACGGCGCGGCACATAAACAGCAAGGTGAAGATAATAGCAAGGGCGGAGGATGCGAGCACCATAACGAAGATACATAGGGCGGGGGCCGAGCTGTGCGTAGTCCCGGAGGTTCTTGCCGGGCTGGAGCTTGGAGAATCCGTAGCAAAGAGGAGAGCGCCATGAAGAGGGAGGAATTCAAGTCTGCACCATTCATACTCATATTCAGTGCGCTCACGCTCTTTGCCATATCGTTCGACCTGCTGCTGCTTGCCGGGGTGCAGCCGTGGCTGGACCTCATGTGGAACGTGCTCTCGTCGCTGGACGTGAACTACCAGATGCTGCCGCAGGCCGTGTCGGAGAGCCCACTGGTATTCACGGCGAGCCTTGTGGATGCATTCATATTCGCAGCGCTGGCTGTGGCGCTTGCCGCGCTGTTCTTCGACTTCCTTAAGAGGATAAACCTGAGCGAGAGGCGTGTGATAGCCAGGATAAGGGGGCTTAGGGGCCATGTGATCCTGGTCCCGTACAACAACTTCGCCGACTACCTGAGCGCGGAGCTCAAGAACGTAGGGGTGGAGTGCGTGATAATAGCAGAGAGGGAGTCGGAGGTAAGGAGCCTGCACGCCCGAAGGCAGATGGCGCTGGTCGGGGACCCGAAGTCCACGGAGATCTTCAGGACGGCAGGGCTTGCAAGGGCCAAGTACGTAATAGCGTGCAGCGATGACGACGTGCAGAACGCCCTGATAACCGTGACCGCCAAGTCGGTAAGCCAGAAGGCGAAGATAATGTCCAGGATAACGGACATAGAGAACATATCGAAGCTCGGCAGGGCGGGGGCCTACAGGATGATAATGCCAGAGGTCACAGCCGGCACGGACATAGCGGGCGAGATTGTCAGGAGGTCAGGCGGGGCAAATTGATGTGGCGGCGCGCCACCCTGAAGTTTTGGCCCAACCGCATTCACATTCGTGCTACTCCTTTTTGTCTTCTCCGCCAGTTTTCTTCCGCAGTTGATTATTGATGAAAAGATCCCTGGCCGCATTGCTAATTTCATCGGATTTCTTCTCCCATTCTTCCTTTGTCTTTCTTGACGAAAGCGTTCCGGGCTTATTCGCCTCCAGCTCGTCCATTTTCTTGCTTATCGCCGCCTGGAGCTCGGCATCGCTCACATTTACTGGAACCCCGAGTATACCAGCGGCCTTCTTCACTTCATCTTGGGACGGCGGCTGGTTTATCGAATGTAGCGATGAAACAGGCTGCGGCTGCGCCTCAGGTTGTGGCGGTGTGGGTGTTTGCTGCGGGCCGGCTTGTGAGTATTTTATAATTGCTCTTTGCGCTAAGGAATCGGCTATATCTGGAGCCGCCCTAGTCAGCGTATCCCTGTACAGCTGAGCTTGTGCTATTGTAGACTCAGAGGTGGCTGACTCCGGAACATGAAATGTAAAGCCGCCCACGGTAGCTATCAGTTCTGTAGGTAGTTGTTGCAACTCCATATTATACCTCTTAGATCTCTGAGAAGAGGTGCCTTCTACACTGCTCTCGGCAAATCCTCGAGCATCTGCAGCTGAAAATCCAAGAAGGATACCTATTTTTTGGTGTTCTTCTGGAGTGAAATTAAAATCCGGCCTCCTTTCTAAAATTTCTGTAAACTGCGTTGCGGTGCTCTGATCCTTAGCCAGTATAAAGCTTGTCGTTGAACCCATGCCGACTTCAGTATAGGTTAGGCCCAATTTGCCCGCAGCTTCCCTAAGGGCGACCTTGTCAGAAACCTCATCGCCAACTAACCATACTGATGGCTTAACTCCTTCTGCAGCTAAGATAAAATTAGGCACATCACCAGCACCTCTAATTGTGTCGATTCCCATCTTCGACAAACTCTCAGTCGTATATTTGGGCGAAGGTGATGGTGCAGGCTGTGGTGGGGGCGCCTCGTTCAACTCTTCTTGGGTCCGCACCGCCTTGCTGCCTGGGCTTCCGTAGGGAACGCTTTCTTCCGCATTTTTTGGCGGAGGCATCGGCTTGGGTTCGCCTGGCTTCATTTCGGGGTTCTGGGGCTTTTGGGGTGCTAGCTTGTCCAGCGCTGCCTGAGCCTCCGGGGATATTCCGGTCAGCCCGGAACCTGCCGCCGCAATCTCAGTATTTGACAGTTTTGCCTTGCCTGCCCTTACGTCCTCCATGACCTTTAGGCTTGCAGTTTGCCGCAACGTGCTGTCAGACGCCATCGCATACCCGTATGCAATGCTCGCCCTCTTTTCAAGCGCATCTGCATTCTTACCTGCTTCCCTTGCGGCGGTTTCATGTTTCTTTAGCAGCTCGGACAGGTTCGGATCACCGGGATTCTGTTTAAGCTGTTCTTTTGTCTGGGTAGCCAACGACCCGTACCTGCCTTCATCGGCGCGGGCCTTTTTGGCTTGATCAGTAATTTCCCCAACACGGGCTGCCTCGGCCTTAAATTCATCAAATTTTTGTTGCCGCAGCGTGTCAAACTTGGATTCTGCCGCCTCTTTTTTAAGATTAAATTCCGAGAGGGGGATGCTTTGCGTGGTGGCTTTTATTATGACGGAGTCAGCTAGGGCGCGGTCGGCATCAGCCCTCAGTCGCTGCGCCTTCGCTATGTCTTCCGGATTTGAAGTGGATTTCGCTTTTACCTCGGCGCTTTCTGCGAGTGCGGCAGTTTTAGATGCATGCAGTACTGAATTGGCGGCGGCCCTTGTGTCGGTGGCCACCTTTCCGCCTACGGCAGCCTCGAGCAACATGGCCTTACCGTTCAAATCCGCAGCTTCACGTTCCAGGTTGCGCGATGTTGGGGGCAGATTTCTTTTCGGCGGCAGAACGGATGTTCTGGTAGGGGAGGACCAGGTTGGTGCGCTAGGTGCAGGAAAACTGAACCCTTTCGACCTCAGCAAATCCTCTTCTTTCCCCGTGGCCTTCCCGCTATTGTAATTTTTGTATGCTTGCTGGACGTCAGACCCGTAATGGCTTATGTCTCTGCCCTTCGGGGGCCGGGCCATTGAGGCACCACCTCCTTGCGCAGGGGCGGCGCTGGAAGATGAGGGGGTTCTGGAAGTCGACGGGCTGCCTGGGGACGATGGCGGGGGCGCACTTGCGCCTTTTGCCCCTCTGCTGGATACTGAGCCGTCCTTCGTGTCTATGAGAGGGGGTGGGGCATCCTTTGGCCGTTCACCTAGACCGCCGTAGTGCTTCCTTACCCGCTCCCTAAGGCCGTGGCGCCCCAAATAGGCATCGGTATCTTCACTTCGGCTCCACCTACCGCGATCGCCATTTGCAGTTCTGCCCCGCATCTTCAGCAGGCGGTCATCGGGCTTTGCGCGCACAGTATGGCGCCTATAGAAATCGCCGTATCTTTGCTCTGCGCCAACTTTGGCATACTCGAGTTTGGCAAGTTTACGCCTAGACAGCCGTTTTGGTTTTCCATCTTTGCCAATCACCTTGTATGCTTCCCTGCGCTGACGATCCTGCATCTTAGCGTAATCTGCAACGCCATACATCTTCTTGTTAGCATAATCTGCAACGCCCTTCATTTTCTTGTACGTCCAGCTGTTTTCCTTTATGCCGGTGCGGGTGAAGTTCCTCTTTCCCCATCCCCTTACGCCTTTACGGGATAGGTTTCTTGAAGCCCATGCCCCTGCCCTTACTCTGCTTCGGCCAGCTGCACCTTTAATGCCATTGCGCGTGAGGTTTCTTGAGGCCCACTCCTTCATTCTTGTAGTTCTTTTTTTGACAGGAGGGGCAGCATTAGGAGGCGTGCTTTTGGCACCTTTCGCCTCGGCGGCTTTTGTCTCTGCCTCTTTCTTTGCGTTCGCGGATTTGTACTCGCCGAACATCCTTTTCATGCGGGACTGCTCCGTAGCGTTTAGGCCGCCCATGCCAACCTTGTTGAATTTCTTTGACAGCTTGCCTTCGCTTATGAGGTTCTTGTGGTCTCGCTTTGCCTGTGCAGCCTCTAGCTTCGCTTCGGCCCTGTTGAACCTAGCGGTAGCGGCCACCGTACCGAAGCCTATTATGGCGCCGCCTGGCAGGTTGTGGGCACCGCCGCGCACCATTGTACTGTAGGTTAGGGCTTTGAGGGACTTTTTCTTGTCTGGCGACCGCGTCTCATTCCTCTTGGTTATCCTCTCATTTTTAGCATCTATTTTAGCCTCACGCTTCTTGAGCTTTTGGCCAAGCTGGACTGCACGCCTGTTGACCAAAGCAGAAGCAAGCGCGACCTTCGCATCGGCCTTCCGCCCCTGTGCCTTGAAGACCGCCGCGTTCCTTTTGCCCCGCGCATATGCGAGGTTCGCTTCAGCGCGGTTCAGTTTCATCGTTGCCCATATGCCTCCGCCTACCGCCGCCGCCGCGGCAGCGTCAAACTTTTTGCTGGCAGCAGCCACCTTCATCTGGGCTTTCCCTGTTGCAAGGATCGTGCGGGCGCCAATAATATTCCCGGATGCCCCAACCCTCGCGGCATTAACTCTTAGGCGAGAGAGCGTTTCCTTCCTTTTCGCCCGCTCCAGCCTGCTGCCAGTGACGCCCTTCTTTTGCAGGGTTTGGACCTTCCCCTGTGCGTTCCTGAGTCTTTTAATCTCCCTATTTTCCTTTCTTTTGTAACGTGCAACTGCCATTCGCATTAGTACGCCGTTCTTCGGCGCACCGGTAGTGGCGCCAGCCGCCATGGCTTTCATTGCCTTGTCTTTCTGTGCCTGAGCCTTGGCCTCCTTCTTCGCGTTCCTCGCGGCGGCTATCTTCTTCTTTGCCTTTGAAAACGCCCTTTTGCCAAGCGCTCCGCCTATCGCGCCAACGCCAGCCGCATGCTTCTTGGCGCCCAACGCCATGGTAGCCGCATGCGACGCGTTTATGCCCTTTCCGGTCGCGCCGCCGTGGGCGCTGCTGCCCAGCCCCATCATCGCACCGACCCCGAACATTGAGAACAGGTCCGCGCCCCTTGTGAGCCCTGCGGATGCAGCTATGAGAAGAAATACGAGGGCTATTGGCATTATGTCGGTTACGTGGTAGGTAGTTGGGGGGAGGTATCCCTGGCCGATTATCATGGCTACGAGCATTACGCACAACAGGCTTCTACCCAGCACGGTGCCACCCATAATATTATCCACGGCGATTATATTTATGCATGCCGCAGCATGCGCCAGTAAAATAATGCATTGGGGGGCTTTTAAATACTTTGTTTGACGATAGAAATGCATGTCAAACATCTCGAGGATGCTGTTCTGGTTGGGCCATGCGGCCTTCTACATAAAGGGGGACGGCTACACCGTCTTCATAGACCCATTCAAGATAGGGCCCGAGGTGAGGGAGAAGGCTGACCTTATACTTGTGACGCATGCGCACTCTGACCACGCAAGCAGGGACGACATCCTGAGGGTCATGAAGCCCGATGCGAAGGTCATATGCGCGCCGGGCTGCTTCGCAGACGGAGACTTCAGGAACATGGAGGTGATAAGACCTGGGGGCCGATCCGAATTCAAGACCGCAGGCATATCTGCGGTGCCGGCGTACAACGTGGTGAAGGAGAGGCTGTCAGCGCATCCTAAGTCGAAGAACTGGGTCGGGTACGTGGTGGACATGAACGGCTGCAGGATATACCACGCGGGGGACACGGACTTTATAGAAGAGATGAAGGGAATGCGCGGCATAAGCGCGTCACTGCTGCCGGTGGGCGGCACGTTCACTATGGACGTGGATGAGGCCATGAGCGCGGCGAGGGCCATAAAGGCGGAATTCGCGGTGCCTATGCACTACAAGATGCTTCTCGGGAAGGCGGGGGCCGCGGAGGCGGAGGAGAAGTTCAAGAAAGGGCTGCCCAACGCGCTTGTGATGAAGGAGGTGCAGGAGCCTGTCTACGGCTTCTGAGGCGCTACGCCGTGGCTCTGGCCCAGTATTATGCTAAGCGCCGCGGCAGTATCTGAAAGGTCCCTCAGCGTGAAGTCGGCCCCGGCGGCCTTCAGTTCCGCCTCGCTGTAGTTCCCTGTCGCTACGCCTATTGTCGCCGCACCCGCGCCGCGGCCTGCGGCGATGTCGCGGGGCGTGTCCCCTATTACAAACACCCTGCCTGATCTGTCGAAGCCGAAATCATTCACCGCGCTGGACACGGCCATGCGCACCAGGTTTGCCCTTACCTCATCGAAGTTGCCGAATCCCCCCGGCTTGAAATGCTCGCGTATGCCGACCGCGCGCAGCTTCGCCGCGGCGATACTGTCAACGTTCCCCGTTACCAGGCCTACAAGAACGCCATGGCGTTCCAGGGCGGACAGCAGTTCGCGTACGCCGTGGAGCAGCGCTATCCTGGCGTTTTTTGTGCCATTCGCTTCGAATATCTCGCCCATGAGCCTGGTGCACTCGGACATGCTGCGGCGTATCTCGGCGTCGGCAAGCCCCTTCCTGCGCAGCACCTCTATGAGGATCTGGCGATCCGTCATCCCATCGTGCGGCACGTCTGCCATGTTCGCATGCACGCCATAGACCTTGAGTATGGCCGCGTGGAACGCATCCCTGTGCTCCGACGTGTCAATCCGTATGAGTGTTTTGTCCACGTCGAAAAGCACCAGCGTGTTCATTTGCCTGCACCCATACCTCGCTTTATGTGTCTTGCAACGTCCAGTATCTCCTTGGGCCCCATCTGGAACAGCCTGCGGTCCGCCTCCGGCATGCCCGCCGCCATTTCGTCAGCCGCATCCCTGCCCATGCCCAGCTCCGCGGCGGAATCGTGCACTGCGTTCCTTAGCTTCTTCTTCTTGTGGTTCATTATGGCGGATATTATACCGGCTGTGGCCCTGTCTATTGATACGCGCTTGGGCCGCAGGAAGACAAGCGCAGACCTTACGCGCGGAGGGGGGTAGAAGTTGCCTGCCGGTACGTCTAGGACCAGCGTGGCGTCCATACTGAGGCTTGCCATGACGCTTAGCTTGGAGTAGTCCCTGCTGCCGGGCTGGGCCAGCATGTGTTCCACAAACTCCTTCTGAAGGCACAACAGCGCAGGCATGCCCTCCCTGCAAAGCCACAGCAGCACCTTGCTTGACAGCACGTACGGTATGTTTGATATCATTATGTCGTATCCTGATAGCGTGGAGCGTGGAACATCGAAGAAGTCCCCGTTTATGAGCGTGAGGTTCTTCAGCCTGAGGCGCTGCGACAGTATCTCGTAGAGCCGCGCATCGCGCTCTACGGCAAGCACCTCCTTTGCGGACTTGCATAGCGCGCTTGTCAATATGCCCAGCCCGGGCCCCATCTCTATGACCCTCTTGTCTATGCCGAAGTTAGCCTCCGTCTGCGCTATGGCGGGATTTATCAGGAACGACTGGCCCAGTTTCTTGGACGGGCCTAGGCGCCTTATCGTGGAAATATAGCTTTCCTCCATCTCGTTGTCGCCGAATTCTTAGACAGATATTCATTTGCATAATGTTATTTATATCCACCATATACAGTAGTATCATGCCGCAGCTGAGGGGACAGAGCGCGATAGAGTTCATAACGTCCTACAGCTACGTGATCCTCATCGTCGCCGTGGTCCTGGCCATAATGTTCCTGTACTTCAGCATACCCAAGACCGTGATACCGTTCCAGTGCTCGTTCTATTCCGGCTTCAGCTGCACCGACGCAGCGTTCGTGATAAACACGATAGTGGGCGGGGGGCAGCTAATAATAGTCGGGGAGGACACGCAGGCTGGCATAATAAACGTATCGTCGTTCAACGCATTCGTCCTGTTCCATAACAGCACCAGCGGCTACTGCATTCCGAACCAGGCGACGCGAGGGCAGTACGTCTACTGCGTGGCGAACTTCAAGTTCACACCCAACATCACCAACGTGTACTTCGGCACATTCCAGGCCCACGCAAACTACTGCACCTCCGGGACCGGCAACCTCTCGCTGCTCTACTGCCCCGCGAACAGGGACTACGTCTTCACGGGTAGCGTGAGGGTGCAGCCGTCTAAGACGGCAACGCCGCTGAACGCAATAATAAACTCCTCGAGCTTCACCGTTTTTTATGTGCCGATAAACCTCACAAATTCCCAGCCGGTGGGCGCGCAGGCGCCATTCCAGCAGGAACTGTCGTTCAACGCGCCAGCCTACCAGAAGTACGAGGCCAACGACCTGGGCAACATACGTTTCTACTACGCAAACAAGGAGATTACAAGCTGGTGCGAGCTCAACTGCAACTCGCTGTCGCCTTACAACACGATAATGTGGGTGAGGCTGCCGTTCGGAATCCAGCCGTTCTCCAACACCACAATAGACATGCAGTTCCTGGCAAACACCGTGGAGTATGACGCCACGTACGCCGGAGAGGCGCCGAACGCCTCAAGCGCATACGGCAGATACGATAACGGCCAGAACGTATTCGACTTCTATGACAATTTTGCAGGCTCCTCGTTCGACTCTAAATGGATTTTCGCGAACACCGCGTCAGGCAGCGGCAGCGTGGCTAACGGGTTGAGGCTGCTGTGCGGGGGCGGGACATGCAGCAAGAACAAGGGGTACGCCACAGTCACCGCAAACAGCAGCTTCCCGTCATCGCTGGTAAACTTCGTAGTGGAGACGGAAATGGACTGGTTCGGCTCCGGCACGACCAATTCCCCCCTGATAAGGGTCAACATGCTCAGCCTGCCCAACATAACCAACTGGGACTACGGATACTACGGCAATGCCGGTGGGGACCTCTACATATATTGGCTGGGCGCATACACCAATGTTAGGGTGGCGACGGCCCCGTCCAGATACCGGTACAACGTCCTGGACCAGCAGACGTTCATGACAAACGGGTATTTCGTATGGAACGCCATCAGCTATCCGGGCTACAACAGCATATACACCAATTCTATAACAGTAGGGGGGACAGGGAACATAAGGCCCACGTATACCGCAGGGGGATGGATAGCGGGCGGCAGCGCGGCGACGTCGCAGTTGAATATTGGGTGGGTGCGCGTCAGGGCGTATCCGCCGGCGGGGCAGATGCCTGTGGCGACTTACGGCAATGTGCTGAGGATGACATGAGCCTGGATGGCCCATATATGGGTTTTTATAGTTTAATTCCTCCATATATCAGTTCCAGATCCTGCGCCCAAGTAGCTCAGTGGTAGAGCGTCTGCATGGTAAGCAGAAGGTCGGGGGTTCAATTCCCTCTTTGGGCTAATCTTAAAGCAAGTGGGGCTTTTAACCCCGGGGGGTTTAAATACGGGAACAGCCGCAAAGGCTGGCATGGAGAGCAGGTATCTGCATAATGGAGGCGATCTCACCGCCCAGATGCTAAAGAAAAGCAAGGGCGGAGGTCACAGGGCCAAACCCGGAGCACCTGCTCAATTACTGCAAGCACCTGCAGATAGCCGGAAGGGACCCGAGAATCCGGGCAAGGCAGCTCAGGGAGCTGCGCTTCATCCTAAAGGCCCATGGCGGGAGGGACATGAATGGGGCGGGGCGGATGTATCTGGAAGGGCTATTGTATTCTTTTGTATACAATCGTAATACATAAATATCTAGATTTCCACAATATAACCGTGAGGCAATGTCCAGCGTCATAACCGTAAGGGTTTCCGATGAAACTAGGGCTATACTTAAGAGGGCCAAGGTAAACATAAGCGAAGATGTCCGCAAGTATCTGGAGGCCAAGGCCAAATCGCTCAGACTACATCAGCTACTGCCCGAAATAAGGAGAAGGGCGCAAAAGATAAAGGCCGAGGGTGACAGCACAAAAATAATACGTGAATATCGTGATGCGAGATGATAGTGATAGACGCCAATTCGCTCGTCAAGTTGGCGATTACAGAGGAGCACTCTGAAGATGCGTACGCGGCCGTATATGCCGCCACGGCAAGCAAGGAACCTATCGTTGCCCCAGACATAATACTGGCAGAGGCGCTGAATGCCATATGGGTCAGTTTTGCGAAGAAAAGGCGGATAACGGCGGCCCAGTGCGAAAGCGCTGAAGGAACCATAACGATGATATTCAATGAGATACAGGCCATACCTACTAGGGAACTGGCGCGGTTGGCGATGGGACTTGCAAAGGAGCACGATCTTACGCTTTATGATGCGCTATATGCGAGCGCAAGCGTGGTAAACAACGCACCGCTACTTACATTCGATGGCAGGCTAAGGGAAAGGGCAAGTGATATAGGCATAGAGATAGTGGGCAACAAAAGGCACCCCAAAGCATGAATAGCTAAATACCGGAATCTGAGCAGGGAACGCCGCATTAGACGGAAGGTACATACATCCATAGGTGACTACACCGGGCAATTATGTAGTCACCTCTTTAGCGTTTTCTTGAGCCGTCTGTATTCTTTTAACGGCAATTCTAATGTTGGCCGTATATTACCAACAGTCTCATAGGCCTGCAGAGCAGAATAGTATTCATGCCGTATAGTAAGTTCTATGTTAACCGGAGGTAGCTTACCTTTTAATAGAATATTGATTAAAACAACCTACCAACTCTCATTGCCGTCCTCAAACGTATGTATGTTTTCAAACTGATTATGTACTACAACCGCAAGCACGAGTGGGGGATAGCGCTTTTTATTTTCCGTGTACCACTCTACGAGTTCCCTTAATAGCCTTGGCACTTGCGTTGATCTCGCGCTCCTGTGCACGACATTTCCGGCCTGGCATATACGGCCACTTCAACGCCGTGCTGAGCATAAGCCATTAATACGGCGGGGTGCATTAGATTAGATGATCCATATGAGGCTCGTGTTCATATACGGCCCGCCGGCTGTGGGAAAGCTGACTGTCGCAAGGCGGCTTGCCGCAATGACAGGCTTCAAGATATTCCACAACCACGCCTCGCTGGACTTCGTAAACACTGTCTTCCCGTTCGGCACGCCCACGTTCAGCAGGCTCGTGGTGAAGTTCCGCATGGAGATGCTGGAGGCTGCCGCGAAGGAGGGGATAGATGTGATTTTCACCAGCGCGTACGTCATGGGGGACAAACTCGGCCCCACGTTGCGCCTGATACGCTCGATAGAGAAGCATGGCGGCAAAGTGTGCTTCGTGAGGCTGTACTGCGACAGGGCGGAGCTTATGCGCAGGGTAAGGGGCAGGTCCAGGCTGGGCTACAACAAGATAAGGGCGCCTAAGGAGCTGGAAAGGCTGCTGGCAAAGGGCGACTTCTTTGCGGCCATGCCGATAGGTGGGATGAGCATAGACAACACTGACGTATCACCCGGGGATGCGGCGAGGATGATAGTGCGGCATTACGGCATTGAGACACGCAGGAGGGCGAAAGCACGCTGACAGGCGTGGGAGAGGTTTGCCGCCGGTATCAAAAAGTATAGCGCTTCGTTATATATAATAAGCAGCACATCCTAGACTCTGTAAGCTGCGCAGGCGCGCCCTGGAGCAGGCTTGGCCAGGGACGCGAACGCGGACGCAATGATTGGTGCGTATATGCCATACAAGTTCGAACTGAAGACCACAGGTTGCATAGGCTGCATGGCGTGCGTTGACATATGCCCAGAAAAGGCGCTGGGGTTCAAGAGCACGGGATGGATGACACCCGAGGAGATGAAGTCAGACTATGAGAAGCTGGTGCCGCTCAAGGGCTATCCTGTCCAGGTGGGGAGATGCGACGGGTGCATGGCATGCAAAAACGAGTGCGTACTTTCCGGCATAGACATATCCAGGTCGGGGTGCGAGCCGGAGTATGAAAAAGGCGACTTCTTCCGCATGGCGTAGGATGCGTGGGCGGCGTGCTGCAGTACGTGCGGCGGCGCTTACGCATGCAGTCGTGCCATGGCGCGAAAATGTGTAGGCAAGGGTTAAATAGGTGCTAATTCCAGTTGGAAGGTGTGGTCCCGATGGACATAGAGACGAAGATGGGGATCGTAAAGTCCGCGCCGCTTGAGGAGATGATAACCGAGCAGGAGATGAGGGTCCTGTTCGAGACGAAACAGCACCCTAAGCACTATCTGGGCCTTGAGATAAGCGGCATGCCTCACATAGGCCACCTGCTTTTCGGGGGGAAGAAGATAAACGACCTTGCCAGCATAGGCGTGGAGACGCAGGTGCTGCTGGCGGACTGGCACACGATGGCGAACAACAAGTTCGGCGGCGACTGGGACAGGATAATCAGGGCGTCAGGGTTCTACAGGAAGATGTTCGGCATATTCTGCCCGAAGACTAAGGTGGTGCTCGGGTCGGACCTCTACCACAGCAACGACGATTACTGGAAGATGATAATACAGGTAGCGAGGCGCACGACCATGGCCAGGGCCACACGTACCCTGATAATAGAGGGGCGCAGCGAGAAGGACACGCTGCACGTGTCGCAGTACATCTACCCGATAATGCAGGCGGTAGACATACATGCGCTCGGGGTGGACATACCACACGCGGGCATGGACCAGCGAAGGGTGCACATGCTGGCCAAGGAAGCGTTCAGGGAGCTGAAGCTGGGCACAATAGTCCCGATACACCACCATCTCATGCCCTCCCTTGTGGAGCAGCCACGGCAGAAAGCCGAGGGCGAAAGCAAGGAGGAGGCGGTGGCTGCACTCAAGATGAGCAAGTCCAAACCCGGCTCCACGGTGCCGGTCATAGCTACCGAGGAGGAGATATCGAAGACCATGAGGTCCGCGTGGTGCCCGGAGAGGGTTGTGGAGGGCAACCCGGTGCTGGAGCTTTCCAGATATGCCCTTCTGCCGATATCTGGCGCGCTCAAGATTGAAAGGAAGAGGGAGTACGGGGGCGACGTGGAGTACACGGACTACGCGCAGCTCGAGGGGGACTTTGCCGCAGGCAAGCTGCACCCCATGGACCTTAAGGCCGCGGCCGCAAGGGCGCTGTCGCACATACTCGGCCCAGTAAGGGGCGCGTTTTCCGAGCGGGATCTGGAGGTTTTCAGGGAGACGCCGGCCGCATGACGCTGCACCGAATCCGCCACTGTGGCGCTGCGCGATGCGGCACCGCATGGCCGCCTCTTTACGCAAGAATTGGCTCCCGACGACAAGAGCCTAGAAACATATAAATATTACTTCGATTTAACTATATTGTCCGCTACAAGGCTTTTTATGCAACTTAGCAAAAATTACCCAGTTCGAATGTTTACCCATGTATATTTAAGAAATATGTCTAAAGTATAAGAGTGCAGGGATGGCGGAGCCTGGTCAAACGCGACGGACTCAAGATCCGTTGGCTTAGGCCTACGGGAGTTCAATCAAATGGAACAAATCTCCCTCCCTGCATACTTATGCTATCACGCTAAATGGTGGCATTTATGGCAAAGAACAACGCAAGGGGAAAGAAGAAGGCATCAGCTACGAAGGCTAAGCGCGCAGCCAGGGAGTCGAAACTCTTTGAGATACCTAATTATGCGCAGACGTACGAGTTTACCAGCTCTGCGGCGTGCGCCATGATGGTGCTCAAGTACCTCAACGACGGATTCAAGATGAAGAAGGAGACCGAGTTCGAGATATGGCAGGAGGCGATAAACGGCAGCGTATGGCACGGATCCAGGTACGGCCTGGCGTACGCCCTGGCAAAGAGGGGGGCTGGCGCATGGGTGTTCAGCAACGTGAAGGATGCGGGCTACGAGAAGAAGCTGGCCGTATACGAGGGCATAAACCTTGACACGCTTGAAGCGTCCTTCGGGGAGATAAAGAAGAAGGCAGCGGACCTGAACGTGAGGGACCAGTACGGGCTCTCCACCCTCAACACGGTAAAGAAGCACCTCAACTCGGGCAAGATACCCATAGTGCTCGTGAACGCGAACGCGCTCAACCCGTACCTTGAGGCGTCGCCGCACTGGGTTGTCATAAAGGGCTATGACAAGGACACGTTTTACATAAACGACCCGTTCTCCGACAGCACGCTGGCGATGGATCCTGCGACGTTCAAGACCGCGCTGGGATACGACACCGAGCACCACATGGTGGTCGTCGGCACCAGGGGCTTCAAGAAGCGCTGAGCGCACTGCGCTTCGGCAACCTTTTATTGCGACATGCAGCTTTTACTTTAGCGCGCGCATTGCATACTCCAGGACTGAGCCCTCCATCATTATGCGCTCCGCCAGAGCACTCTTCACGCTCATGCGCAGCAGTAGTATGCCGTTGCCGTCAGCGGCGACGTGGCCGCGGGCCAATGCCTTCTTGTGGCACGCCTTGCATGCAAGCCTGTGCGAGAGCGGCAGGCTGGAGCCTCCGCGTTCCCTTGAAGAAAGCACGAATCTTACGTCCCCGTCCCTTATGCGGCGCGCGCAGACAGAACAACCATTGCCTTTATTTTCACTAGTTATAAACCCACCCCGATGTGTCAGCCACGCCATGGCGGGCGAACGGAATCTTCGCGTGTGTTCTGATATTTAAGCCTTTCCGAATGGGATTTTTGCGGAACTCAGCCACGCGCGCGGGCGGCTCGAATCTGCGCATTTATCGTGCGGATATCCGCATCGGTCTTTATGGAGGACGGATCGAAGTGCGTGTGGGTGGCGCTTGATCCAGCCTTGCGCAGCCGCGCTATCAGTACGTTGGGGCTCATCGCGGGGAGGCCGGCATCCTTGGTAAGGTGGGGGACGGAGTAGTAGAGTGGCACATCCAACTCTTCGCTTATTGTGCTCAGCAGTTTTATTGCACCTTTGCTCGATCCTCGGTCCAATAGCCGGCCGAGCGTGGCGGATACTGCCTCCTTCTCGTGCAGGCTGCCTGCCCAAAGCTTTCCAGCTATGTCGAGGGCCCCCTCAGAGCCGCATCCGGGGCATTTTGAATGGTATACAGGGAACATTGATCTGACGACCGACCTGAAACCGCATTTCCTGCAGTAGTACGCGTATCCCATCTGGCCTATGGACGCCATTGTGGTTTCCGCGCCGTGCCTCAATCGTACTGCGGCGCGCATGTAGTGCGCATAAGACAGGGACAGCACCACTTCCACACCGAAATTGAACTGGGCGGCGTTGCGCAGAACGTAGCCTATGAGTATCCTGAGCCCCACCTCGTGGCAGAGCTCGTTGTGCATGGGCCGGGAGTCGTATATCTTTATGCATGCCTTGTGGTGCGCGCCGCTCAGCACTGCCGTGTCTGTGGCGGTGAAGAGCATCATAGTGCCGTCCTTTGATACCTTCATGAGATCGTATATCCCGGAAGACACGCTGCCGAACGGGTCGAAGTCCACCACGTCGAACTTTCCTGACTTGTGGCTGCCCGTGAATTCCTGTATGCTCCTGTTGAGTATGCTGGCCTTGATGCCGTTGTGCGCTGCATTTAGCCTGGCCGCGCGGGCCGCTGAGGCGTTTATGTCGAGCATGGTTATGCGCTTTGCCTCGGTCTCCAAGTAGTACCTTATGCCGCGTATGCCAGTGCCGGCGGTTGCGTCAAGCACTGCAGTGTCCCTTGTGGCAAATGTGGAGATAAGTGCGGTGTCAATGTCCCTCATTGCCGCAGCGACAGGGTTGAGGAATGCCCCGGCCCTGTACTTTATTACCGCTTTGCCCTCTGCATACGGTACGGGGCCGGTCATATCACACCAGCTATGGTCCGTATCGCGTCAAGAAGGCCGTGGGCATATGATATGCAGGAGAACGACGTGTACATGTCGCCCTTGTCCAAATAGCTCCTTGCATCGCTCGCGTACATCCTGGAAAGCGCCAGCACGCGTGATGCCCCTTTATCTGCGGGATTGGCCTTTATGTCGCGTATGTTCGTGTCGAACATCGCTATGTCCTTCTCGATCCTTGCCTTTATTCCAGCATCCGTGTTTCCATACATTTTGACACCGGTAAGAATAGAACACTTTATTAATCTATGTTTGAAATTTTAAATAGTAATGGGTCTTAACATGGCAGACGCACAGTGGAGCGATTACACCGATAGCCTGATAACTGAGATGGACGACGCAATTGGCCGCAAGTACGGGGTCTCCGTCAGGGGGCTGCTTTCAAAGCCGTCCAAGTACGCAGAGCAGGAGAATATCGACGTAACTGTAGTGAACATGAAGGAGGAGGTGAACGGGGTACTTGACAGGATGATGGAAGGGCTGAAGGACAGCAAAGTGGAGTTGGAGAACAATGCAGCCAAGGCTGATTCCATAACGCAGCAGCTGGGGCAGAATGTCGCCATAAGCGCAAAGCAGAAAGGGGTGGGGGTCGTAACGCCAGCGCTCGTGGAACGCGACGATTCTAACGACATGGTAATATACGTTGATGCAGTAAGCGATGGCATGCTATCGCTTGTGGAACGGCTGGCCGCGGCGTCGAACTTTGTGGTGGATTACACTTATACTTATTCGAATTACAAGGTAGGCGGATGGCTCTTCGACACCCCCACAAGGCAGTACATGGTGAGGGCGTATCTGCCGCCGAACGATGCGATGATGATGGAGGACAGCCGCCAGGAGATAAATGACCTATTTGACGCGGCATCTGAGATCCTTAAGCCGTAGCGCATTCCTATCTGTGTGGTCATCGCCATGCGCGGAGAGAAGATTGTTGTTGGCATAACAGGTGTGCCGTGCACAGGCAAGACAACCTTTTCCAAAAGGACAGCCTCGCGCTGCGATGCTGTAGACGTTATAGAGATAAATGACGTGGTGGAGAAGTACCATACGTTCTCCAGGAAGGACGAAGCCGGAGCCAGGATAGTGAACCTTGGGGCCCTCACCAGACGCCTGCGGATGGAGATAGGCGCGCGCAGGGGCAGGCTTGTGCTCGTGGTGGGCCACCTGGCGCAGGAGGTGGGGGTGGGATACGACCTCGCAATCGTATTGCGGCTCGGGCTCAAAGACCTCGGAAGGAGGATGGAGAACAGGGGCTATCCCGTGGGAAAGATAAGGGAGAACCTGGTTGCCGAGGCCCTTGACTATTGCGGCGTGAATATGGCAGCGAGGTGCAAAATTGTTTTCGAGGTAGAGACCGCAAGGGAGAGGGATAGGGCCTCGCGATACCTCATCGCGCTTGCTAGGGGAGTTCCGGCAAGGGCACCGCGCCGCAGGGCGATAAACAAGATGGAGGACATAATAAAGCTTGTGGAAAACGGCAACAAATACGGCCTGTGACCTAGATCGTGGTCTTCCTTACGAACGCGGAATAAAGCATTTTAGCGGTATCCTCCGGGAAACTGTTGACATAGAGCCGCGAGCTGCGGGTGTCTATGTATGAGGGGAATATTTCGCGCCTCTTCATCATATGCTTCAGCAGCGCAACCGGGGTCTCGTACGCTGCCTGCTCTAGTGACAGCACGCGATCCCCATCGAACATGGTGCCCAGCGACCTGCGGTGGTTTGAAAGGAATTTCTCTATAGAGTCCCCCATAAAGGCGCTGGGCCCGCGCGCTATGCTGTACTTTACGTGGCTGCTGCTCAAAAAAAACGAAATTATTGCGCTACCGTGCGAAACGTTGCGCAGCGATACGACAGAATTGAAACCGTTCTTCCTGAGCGCATCCTCCAGCGTCACAGAAAGCCTGCTTATCTGCTGCCACAGTATGTCTTCTGCTATGTCTGGCATCTTGAACTGCAGGACGTATATATCAAGCCCCAGGGCGCTCCTGAGCTTCGCGACCTTCCGCTCGGAATAAGCGGTGGAGTACCTAGCACCGTAGAAAAACGATGCAGTAGGAGCCTTGAGGAACATCTTGGACACTGTCACAAACCTTGCAAGGGACTCGTCGGACACCACTGCAGCCACGTTCCTGTTAGGATCGGTCGGGTCTATCACGATGAAATCCTTGTCGAACTTGCGCACGGCGGCAGTGGCAGCGTCAGATGTGCCGTGGTGTTCTGCGCCGCCCAGCACGTCGACAACAAAAGGCAGGCGCATTCCGGTTGCGCCCTTAAGCACAGAAACAAATGAACCGTAATGGGCAACCAGCAGCTCGCAGAGGTAGCCGGAGAACCCTTCGGTGCGCGCCTCGGCGCCGTAGATGCCATGCGCCCTGAGGAACGCCTTGAGCACGCGCACATCGTCCTTCTGTTTCAGGTCCAGCCTGCTGTTAACGAACACGTTGTGCAACTGCGTCCTGTCTACGGCAGTCACCCGCTCCGAATGGTGCTTTATCTTGAAGGCGGGCACTATGTCGGCCTTCGTCCCCGAATCGCCCAGTATCAGCCTGACGTAAGGGTGCTCCGCGTACTTTATAACGTAAGACTCATTGCGTGCCCTCGACACTATCTTCTTCCCTATTGCTATGCCATCCTTCTCCATCCTTTCCCTGTCGGTGCCTTTTGGAAAGAGCAGGAATATGTCTATATCTGATGTGCCGCGAACCTGTGTGCCACGAGCCACAGAGCCTGCCGAGATTATTTCTATGCTTTTTGGCGCGGCCCTTGCGAGCCTGCCCATTATGTCATTGGAATACGCGGTAGTCTCTGCAATCTCATTTTCCGTGGGCTTGACATCCTTGAGCACTTTGGCGACTATGCGCTCAATCTTACCCGCAGTGGCGCGGATGACAGAATCGCTGCCGTGACCTTTTGGGGCCGCCATCAATAGGGATAAGGCTAATAAATCTTAAATACCTATGATTTCGCAAGGGCTCGTAGTATAGTAGTAAAATACCCCGTTCGCAACGGGGAGTCGCGGGTGCGATTCCCGCCGAGTCCATCTCTAGCTCAAGCAGGAATTCCGGCGTCAAGTCCGAC
Source organism: Microcaldota archaeon (assembly GCA_021807115.1). Classification (GTDB taxonomy): domain Archaea; phylum Micrarchaeota; class Micrarchaeia; order Micrarchaeales; family Micrarchaeaceae; genus JAJZYD01. The sequence goes on along the minus strand of JAKAPJ010000015.1, from coordinate 367 downwards.
AGCGGGTCTGGGTGCGATTACGGGGCGGAGCCGCAAGCTTCAAAAGCGTTAGCGTGCGGTTACGGGACGAAAACCGCATACGAGCATTTAAAAGCGGAGCTAGAAGCAAACCTTCCATACCTGCCAAAACATTACTTGGTGGATATTAGGAAACAGGTAACCGCGCAGTTCGTAAAGCGGTTCAAGCGTAGCCGTATTCCCAAATACGGGGCATTGAACAAAGGCTTTACAGAGCAAGAGGTCGGGGCGTTCTTTAGGGCGATTGACAGCCCGAAGTTCCACCTGCTGTTCACGTATCAGGCGCAGCTTGGCCTCCGCATAGGCGAGGCCATAAGGATAAGCCTCAAAGACATCCGCTTCGAGAGCA
>JAKAPJ010000044.1 GCA_021807115.1 Microcaldota archaeon | reverse complement strand
CCGATCTCTTCCTCCCTTGAAATCCACCAGTCCCTTACTGCTCCTATACGGAACCAATGATATGCAGCACATGTCCTTGTCCCCCAGCACCAGCTTTGTCACATCCTGGTCAGTTACGTTGTCCCCGTTGGAGACCAGGAATGCGCTGCAGTTCTCCAGTAGGTCACTGGCGTTCTTTATGGCCCCCGCCGTACCTAGCGGTTCCTTTTCTATCGAGAACTCGAAGCTCTTCCAGTACCCTATAGATTTTATATAGCTCTTCAGCCGGTCTGCCTTGTATCCTCCCAGAAGTATGAACCGTTCCACGCCGTATGACTCAAGCCATTTTATTTGCCAGTATATTATGGGCTTGCCTCCCACATTTACCATCGGCTTTGGCAGCTTGTCTGTTATGGGCCGCAGTCTCTTTCCGAACCCACCAGCCATGATCAAGGCAGGAATATCGCTAATTTTTGCCATAATAACCACGTCTGTGCTATTTGTATTCGAAATTTATCTCCGCGTACTTGAGCGGTGGGTTCTTTTCATCCTTCTCTGATATGGTGGGTTCAACATCTATGGGCCACTTTATCCCTATGTCATCGTCATTCCATAGGATCCCGCGCGCATCTTGCGTCGAGTATTTCCCGGCAATCTTGTAGCCGAGCTCGGAATTATCCTCAAGCGCCAGGGATCCTGCCGCAAAGCCCTCAGGTATCCATAGAATGTTCTTGTTGTCCTTCGATAGCGTTTCTGCTACCCACCTACCGAAATATGGCGACCCTCGCCTTATGTCCACTGCGACCACGAAAATCTTCCCTGATACTGCCCTGATAACTTTCGCCTGCGCATTGGGGTTAAGCTGGTAATGCAGCCCACGCACCACGCCGCGTTTTGACAGCGATCCGGCGTCCCTCGTAAAATTCCGTCTTATTCCGAACTCCGCAAACGGCTCTTCCACATAAAGTTCCACGAAATGGCCGCGGCTGTCCTGGAACACCTGCGGCGTTACGAGCACCACGTCAGGTATCGCAAGTTTTTTGAAAGTGAACGGCATGCCATGGCACCTACAGTATCTTGCCCTTGAGCCTCACATTATCCACTATGTCGCTCATCTCGTAGAGCTTTTTGTACCACAGCAGCGTTACTGACCGTTCATCTGATATGACCTTGCCCCCCTCTAGTGCCTTGAACATCTCCCTCGCCCCCTGCTGCGGCGTGTGTTTGGTCTTATAGCCGAGCACCTTCCTTATCTTATCGAAGCTCACAGTGTAGCTCCTATAGTCAGGCGAGCCATACCACTCATAGTCGAACTTTTTCCCGTTGCTCTCGGCAACGAGTTTCGCTATATCGAATATCTTCAGGTTCTGGTCATTCGAACCCGCGTTGAAAATCTCCCCGTTCACCAGATCTTGGTCTGCCTTCAGTACAGTTATGAAGGCGTTCGAGGTGTCCTTGATGTGTATTACCGGCCTCTTCTGGGTTCCATCCCTCATTACCTGCAGCTTTTCGCCCCTGAAGAGCTTGAGGGTCATTGCGTTGAGCGAGATGTCGAAGCGCATCCTGCTTGATGGTCCGTAGACCGAGGACTGCCTAAGTGCAGTGACGCAGAAGTTACGGTCCGCGAGCGGGAGCACATGCCTTTCCCACATTGCGTTGGCCTTGGAGTACGCAGTAAGCGGGTTCGGTGGCGTCTCCTCAGTCACGATCTCCTTCTTGAACCCGTAGACGCTGCACGACGAGGCAAGTACGTACCTTCCCACCTTGTGCTTCTTTGCCATGTTCGCAATCCTCGTCCTGCCTTTGTAGTTGATCTCGAATGTCTTTTGCGGGTTGAGCTCCCCTGCGGGATCGTTGGACATCGCAGCCATGTCTATTACCGCATCCACTCCATTCATTATTGAGGATGGCACCCACCTTACATCGTCCCTTACTATCCTTATTCTGTCCTTGACATGGTCAAGTGCCTCCTGTCCGAAGAAGAAGCGGTCAAGTACAGTGACTTTGAAACCTTGGTCCAGTAGCATCTCGCACATAACCGATCCTATATAACCCCCCCCTCCCGTCACCAATACTCTCATTGTTTCACCCAATGCACCTAGAAACGTAATTCGGCAAATGGTTAGATGATTAAATGTTTTAACCATTAGATATTTAAAGGTTTATAGCCATAACCTATTATTACAATGCCGTGCCTCCGTGCCGACGACAACACGTGATATCTTGGAACAAGACGAATACATAAGCGCATACCTTAATGACTGCGCAGAGATAGCAACCAGGCTTGACAGGAGGGAGATAGCCAAACTCTCAGCCACGATAAGCGAGGTGCGATCAAAAGGTGGCAGGCTGTTCATATTGGGTGTAGGCGGAAGCGCAGGCAACGCTTCGCATGCCGTGAACGACTTTAGGAAGATAGCCAACATCGAGGCATACGCACCCACGGACAACGTGTCGGAGCTGACCGCAAGGGTCAACGATGACGGATGGGACACTGTGTTCTCGAACTGGCTGAAGGGCAGCAGGCTGCGGCACGAAGATGCAGTGCTCGTGTTTTCAGTCGGTGGGGGTAACATGGAGAAGAACGTCAGCGTGAATTTGGTCAGGGCGCTGCAGTATGCAAAGGAGAAGGGGGCGACGATTCTCGGCGTGGTAGGGCGCGACGGCGGATACACTGCAAAGGTCGCGGACGCGTGCGTCATAGTGCCGCAGATCAATGGCGAGACCGTAACCCCGCACACCGAGGCATTCCAGGCCGTCATCTGGCATCTCATAGTGAGCAGCCCGGACATGAAGAAGTTCGAGATGAAGTGGGAAAGCACAAAGTAGAGTGTTTGGATGGAAAAGGCGGTGTTTCTGGACAGGGACGGGGTGCTATGTATGCATGTGTTCAACCCTTCCACAGGAGAACACGAGCCGCCGCGGGATCCCGGGAGCGTCAGGCTGTACCCTAACACAATAAGAAGCCTCAGGAAGCTCCAGGCATCTGGCTACGACCTTTTCCTCGTGTCAAACCAGCCAGATTTTGCCAAGGGCAAGACGACGCTTGCATCGATGGAAATGGTGCATAACGAGCTCGACCGGATCCTCATATCAAATGGAGTGCACTTCAAGGAGTATTACTACTGTTATCACCACCCAAAAGGCGTGGTTCCTGAATACTCGTACGAGTGCGACTGCCGCAAGCCAAAGGCTTTCTTCCTGTTCAAGGCTGCAAACACATTCGGCGTAGACCTCTCAAACTCCTGGATGGTGGGCGATCGCGACAGCGACGTGGAGTGCGGCAAGGCCGCAGGTACGAGAACCATACTCATAGAGGAGCCGACATCCGCGCACAAGAGGGGCCTGAGCAGGCCCGACCATACCGCAAAGAGCCTCAAGGATGCGGTGGGCATAATAACTAGCTGACGATGAGACAAGCACATTGCGATGAAAAAGTGGTTTTATGGCAGCACAAAAATTCAAAATAAAGCTGTTCGCCGATGGCGCGGACCTGCGGGAGATGGAGGGTGCGTACAAGGAGCGGCTTGTAAGCGGCTTCACCACTAACCCTACCCTGATGAAGAAGGCTGGGGTGACAGACTACGAGGCGTTCGCCAAGGCGGCGCTTCGCGCTATACCCGACATGCCTATATCCTTCGAGGTGTTCTCCGACGACCTGGCCGGCATGGAGAGGGAGGCCCGCAGGATCGCGAGCTGGGGCAGCAACGTATACGTAAAGATACCCGTGACAAACACGAAAGGCGAAAGCACTGTGCCATTGATAAAGAAGCTGTCAAAGGAGGGACTTAAGCTTAACGTGACTGCGATACTGACCACGGCACAGGTGGATGCGGCGGCCAAGGCGCTCTCGCCCTCCACGCCCAGCATAGTGTCCGTATTCGCAGGTCGCGTGGCAGACACGGGAAGGGACCCCATGCAGTCCATGAGGGACGCGGCCACGATGCTCAAGGCGAACAAGAACGCCGAGCTTCTGTGGGCCAGCTCCAGGGAGCTCCTCAACATAATGCAGGCGGAGGCATGCGGCTGCCACATCATAACGGTCACGCCAGACATACTCAAGAAGGTCAAGATGGTGGGCAAGGACCTCAACGAGCTGTCGCTTGACACCGTAAAGATGTTCTACAGCGATGCGCAGGCGTCAGGGTTCAAGATATGAAACCAAGCAGCCAAAACCATAAGCCCCGGGCCGCAAGCCAGCTTGCTCTATTCGACATAGACGGCACCATGGTCAGGATGTGGGAAGTACACGAGAAGGTGTATGCCTCAGTTGTCGAGGCGCTTTACGGCGTCAAAGGCTTCAATTTTCGGGCCCATTACCGGCCTGGCGAGACAAACGAGCAGGTGATACTGAGCAACCTACTGCACCAGGGGTACAGCGAGCAGGCAGTGCGCCAGAAATTGCAGGATGTGGGCGCTTTGATGTCAAAATACTACCTTGAGTACATACGGAGAGGAGACATAACCGTTCTGCCCGGTGTCGTTCCACTTCTGGATTCACTGAGGCTACGAGGTGTGCTGACTGGCATAGTGACTGGCAATAGGGGCGCGATAGCAGACATGATCCTCAATAAGGCAGGTATCGCCAGCTATTTCCATTTCGTATCAAGCTCCGACAGCAGCACGGACCGCGAGGGCCGCATTCTATCAGCAATAGCACAGGCCGAGAAACTATCAACACAGAAGTACAGGAAGGACCGCGTGTACTTCTTCGATGACTCGGACGGGAGCATCCCTGTTTCTAGGAAGCTAGGGATAAAGTCTGTCGCCGTTGCAACTGGCGAGATACCAAAAGATCGGCTCAAGGCACTTGGGCCGGACTACCTCCTTGATGACCTAAGCAACACCAACAGCATACTTGAGGTTATCATGCAATGATTGCGGCAGCCACTATGCCAAATGCTGATAGCCATTCAGAATGCGAAAGGCTTAAAACTTTAGACTTCACATCAATTACAAAACTCTTCGGTCGTAAAAATGCAAAAGGTACTCATTACAGGCGCCACAGGCTTCATAGGCAGTAACATAGCCGAAAGGCTACTTGAAAAGGGATACGAGGTCCATGCCATAGAGCGGTACGTCACCGGTAGGTACACACTCGATGACAAGCGCCTAATAACGCACTATGCGAACCTCACGGATTTCCCTGCGGTGAAGCACATAGTCAATGACGTGAAGCCGGACTACTGCGTGCATGTGGGCGCGATAACCGCCGTCGCCTTCGGCTATGAGCACTTCATAGAGGTAAATGAGGCAAACTACCTTGGCACGATAAACCTCGCAGAAGCGTGCTACAGGGACGTCCCCCATTTCAAGCAGTTCATCTTCGCCGGCACCAGCGAGGAGTACGGCATGACCCTTCAGGACCGAGACAAGAAGCTGCGGGAGGACTCGGTCCTGCACCCTAACAGCCCATACGCCATATCAAAGGTCGCCGCGGACTTGTATCTCAGGTACATGAACGAGGCGTACGGGTTCCCATGCACGATACTTCGGCCATTCAATACCTTCGGTAGGACGGACAACACGCATTTCTTCATAGAACGCACCATAACCCAGATGCTCACTCAGAGCGCGGTGCGTCTCGGTTCCCCCGATGCCGTAAGGGACTGGCTGTATGTAGATGACCACGTCGAGGCTTACATGAAGGCGCTCGGAAACAAGAAGGCCATAGGGGAGGTGGTCCAGGTCTGCTCTGGCATAGGGTATAAGACGAAGGAGACTGCTGAAATAATAGCAAAGCTGACCGGTTTCAAGGGCAAGGTGGTGTGGCACAGCACACAGAAGCGCCCTCTGGATGCGGCCATGCTGGTGGGTGACAGCACAAAGGCG
>JAKAPJ010000043.1 GCA_021807115.1 Microcaldota archaeon | reverse complement strand
TCCGATCTATTATGGCCTTTATGACCTCGTTCTTCTTTGCGGAGGTTTCCTTCCCGAACATCTTGTACGCTGATGCGACTACGTACCTATCTATGTCGAGATCACCTCTTTTCATACTCTGCGCTGCCTTGGCGATGAGTTCCCGTGGGAGTACCATAAAATCCAGAATCTCAAGCCTGCCAGGCTCATCCTTGAGGCGCTTGGCGAGCTGTGCGGCCAGGTTAAGGTATGCTTTTGACTCCGTGGAGACGCCGTATATCCGGGTAAGTGCCAATCTGGCGTGGGCGGGGCTGCTAATGTAGCCTTTTACCGCATCCAGGACCTCGCGCCTTTCAGATGCGCCTTTTACCGAGCCGAAAATGCCCATGAACGCCCCGATGTAACCTGCGGTGAACCGATACCCTTTCTGTGTCTCGTTTTGTGCACTGGCGCCGAAATTGCCGTCGCCGAACGTGATTGAGCTGACGATGCCCAGCGCCTCCTGGACAATGTCTTTGTCGTATTTTTTCGCAATATTGCACATGCAGGAAATTATATCATAATGGATGTTCCTTGTGTCAAACTTGGCCTTCTGGCCCGCGACGCAAGATACAGATATCGCATCATGGAAGCCATGGACGAAGTCTCTGGCCTGCTGCGAGGTCAGCAGCGCCTCCGCCCTCTTCATCCCGGCTGGATTAAGCAGGTCGCCCCATAGCGACTTGCCCATAAGGGCACCTGCTATAGGTATGTCTGAGTATGCGGTTATGATATTCGCGAAGCTTTCCATGGACCTCTGCTTTATCCCATAGTGTGGCAGGCTGCTGAAAGACTCTATAATGTCATCATAGGTGCCTAATCTGCCGCCGTGCTGCTTTTCCGCGGCTTCAATCACGCGCACCGCGTCCGGCATGTTCTTGATCCTGAAGTAGCCAAGCAGCTTGTTGCGCTCCTGCTGAAGTGCCTCGCCTATGTACCCATTCGGCAGCAGCGCAAGCGTGGACGCTATTATGCGCTGAGCATTTGGCGAATCCCCATATGATGCGATCAATTCACCGATGTCCGTCTCTGCAAGCATCCTGCCCACCGCGGCCACGGTGCTTATGCCGTGTTCTTTTTGCATTGCCGTGATTTTCAGCAGCTCACTGCCGACATCGCCTATGAAGCCCTCGACCGCCTCGGTGTCGCCTCTCAGCGCGTTCAGCACCCTGACCATGCCTTTTGTTCTGAAAAGGGCCGTGAACTCTTCGAGGCCGTTCGTCTCCATGTCATCCTTGTACAGGAACTTGTAGTGGTTCATGTTTTCCACTGCAAGGGCTATGCCGCCTGCCACTGCCGACGCCATTCCGGGGTCGTCCTTGAACAGCATCACTGTGTTTACCACGCATTGCCTGCCCATGGGGCCTGCATGCGCGTATCCATTGCTCCCGTCTTCGAATACGCTTATGTGGTTGGTGACTAGCGCCTTTGCGACACGGGACGCCACTTTCGGGATTTCTAGGTAGTGTGATATTGCGGTCAGCGCACCGTCGCTGGGTGTGTAGAGTTTCGCCCCGTCGTGCGAATCTGAATATTGGCCTGGATTGCTCCCAACCGTCTTTATGAATACCTCTCCGGCAGCCCTTAGCTTCTCGTCATGCAGCCTACCTGCTATCTCTGCTGCACGCACGTGCATCTTCTCGAACTGCGCGGCATACCTTCCGCGTTCGTCCTCTGTGCGCTTCTTACCCTGTTCCAATGCCACACCATATCGCTGCATTAATGCAGTATGTATCGCGTGTGGCATGATATTTAAGCTAGGCTTAAAGTCACATTTCACTTATTGGCGTTTGTGGTTCTGGTAATGCGCATGGCGGGCAAGCTAGGTATAAATATTATATGCGATGCCTATTTTGGCATGGAGGGGGAGAGGGACAGGGCGAAGGATATAACAGCCAAGGCAGTAGAGGAGCTGTCATGGCTTGCCAGGGCTCCAAAGGGTATGAAGCTCGATGTCACCAAGAGTCTTGTAAGGCGCGCGCGTGACAACACAAAGGTGCAGCAGACCATTGGCTACCTGTCAATGGTTATACCCCCCACATGGCACATCCTGGCGATGGCAAATGTGATTAGAGACAAGAGCAAGCCACTGAAATACAAGGTAGTCGTATTCGGAGAGAACGTTGCGCTCTACTCCGCAGGCGGTGCGACATTGGGTTGGCTGTCCAACGCTATGCCTAACATCCAGCTGCCGGTGGTGGGGCAGTTCCTAGGGCCTGCATTCGTAGGGATTATGTTGGCTGGCGTGTACGGCGGCATGGCGCCTGTGGAATGGCGCGCCATGGGGATGCACAATGAAACATTGAAGAAAAAGAGGGACGGCACTTACTACAGCTTGCTTGACCGAGCCGCGGACAAGGTGCAGGCAGGGATTTGCAGGATTGTGCCAAGCGGGATGGGGAAAAGGATTGCCGAACTAAGGGAAAAGATGTTGCCGCACAAGAGTAGGGAGCATATCGCGGCCGCTGCGGCAAAATTTGACTATACGGGCTGGAACAATATCAGCAAGCTCCGCTATTTTGTTGGACAGTACCAGGTGCTGTCCTACACCTACTTTGCTTACCTGGCAATGCACTTCCTATAGCATATGACCTGCCCTCACGGCCCAGACGGCACCGGAGCTGACACACTGCGCATATGTATAAATATGTGGCTGGACGATTCTAGCCTGTGCTTTGCGTGATGGCCAAGAAGACATATCTTCAGGACAGCTCACAGCTACGTAAGGAGTGGGTCATAGAGGAAGTATCAAAGCTCATGGACAATGATCCGATAGGCAGACCTGCGTCTGTGCTTGCGAACCGAGAGGATGAGCTGGCATATGCACGGGACTGGGAGGGCGTCATACCGGGGATATGGCGGGTCCGAGACGTGCTTGGCAGGATTGCAGCGAAAAAGGCAGACCCGTGGGACGGAGACACTGCTGACGTCTACATATCTAGGATAAGGGAGATTCTCGCCACCGAGCCACTCTCTGACCACATGAGGGATTCTACAAACTACCCTGCGCTTCGTGATCTATCCAGTGCCTTGGTGGGCATAGTGGAAAGCTATGACCAGCAGCTGGCGAAAGCCGCAGCCGTGGCGAGGGATGGACAGATGCATAAGATGTCATCCGAGATGAACGCCATAGGAGAGGCGCTTGGTGACATAGAAAGCGAGTTTGCAGGAGGGACGCGCATTGCAGCGAACTCTGAGATTGCGGCGGCGCTTACAAAGCGCATTGGCAAGCTGATGAACATGGACCCAATCGGCTTCGAGTGCCATAACCTGGAGGATACCATGTCCCTTGTAGCCTATGAAAGCGATATGGATTCCAGAATGCCGGGCCTGCGCAGAGTAAGGGAAACACTGCACAAAATAGCGTACCCCGATGAGAAGGAGCCGGCAAGAAGCCCGAATGATATTGTATCGGAACTCAAGTCCATACTTGAAGCGCAATGGCTCGGAAACATGACAGACGCAGCGAAGACCGTGTGGGGGGTGCGTAACTTTGTATCAGAGCTGCAGGGCATAATAAGGGACTATGACGAGGGAAAAATAGCCAGCGTATCAAAGAATGATACGGCGAAATCGCAGACTGCAATGCCCGGCAGGGCTGGTGAAACTGCAGTGGGCAAAATCAACTCACTGCTCAGGGAAATAGAGGGGGAACTGTAATTGCATTGCCTATTGTCGTATCATGATTATAACGCATCTTGAATGGACTAGATTTGCGCGCAGGGGGTTACATTGGAAGTTGAACGGGATGGGCATAGAGATGTCTCGGAAAGGCAGCTCGGCGTGCAGCAGATTTCCAGGATCGTGCAGAGGGCGGTTTGGAGCTTGATGGGGGAGGCAGTAGCGCAACTGCCATATGTGCCGATAACGACAGTCCCGAAGGATACGATGCCTAAGACACTGGGTAAAACCCATACGCTGATTGGACTGCTCGTACCAGAGTCAAGCAACATAGAGCTGTCAGACTGCCTTGCGGACAGGGGCACGCGACAGATACAGACACTGGCGCATGAATTTACACACGCTTACATGAACCATAGGTTCGGGTCTATGCGCCTGTTGCGCGAGCTCAAAGATGAACGGGAGGGCAGGCACCGGCAGGTTGACATGCTAGAGCGAGCCGAGGAGGGAGTATGCGACGCAGTAGGATACATTGTGGAACACATGATGAGGGGCAGTGCAAAGCCACTTGCGGATGCCCGAATAGAGATGCTGCTGGATGCTGCCTCTGAAGCTATAGGCATGTCAAACCTGGTAGACTGGCTGATGCGGCAGAACAGCGGCAGGACGCCCAATGAGACATGGAATGCGCTCCTAGGTATCAAGACGGCAATGGTGCGCATTGTAATCCCAAGTCTAGCAGTTGCAAAGGAGCTTGGGCATGCAGCTGAGGCTATTCCCCGGGATGCCGTGTGTGGCGTGGTCGAATCAGCATATGAGGGCAGAGAGTTGGAGATGCTGAGGTTCTATGCAGAGGAATTTGACACCAGGGATTTGAAGTTCTTCCTTAGGAAATCCAGACACATGGCGTATGTCTTGACAGGAAATAAGAAAGCGACGCTTGAGGACGGAGCCGCTGCCATAAAGGCGGACGCTGAAAAAATACGCTCAGAAGCCGTCGCCATACTTGACGCTATCGTGCATAAGGAATCGCTCGGGATGGGCGATGTGGGTGCAGATGTTGTGGAGGGGATGGTAGGCAAGAAGACAGGTAAAGAGCTATGAGACACTGTTGTACGGTGCTTTTAAAACCTGCATGACAATCAAACTTGTGATTCTATGACTGAAGAGCATGAAGATGAAACACTTGTAGGTAAGGTCATTTCGTGCCACAGCGTGATGGGTTTTGGCAACATCGCAGTGGTGGCGCTGGAACACATGATAAAGATGGGCGACACCATAAGAATCGAGGGCAAAGCGAACTTCAGCCAGAAGGTGGGGCGTATGGAAGCAAACCACAAGGTTATAGCACAGAGCCCTGAAACTGGAAACGTAGGGCTTATCCTTGTAGCGCAAGCCAATGCAGGAGACAAAGTTTATAGGATGGATGCTGCTACCACGGACGGCTCGTGAGACTAGCGAAATATTCGGTTACTGTGGATACCATCCCATTTATAGGATAGCAGTGCTATCCAGGCGCGCGTTCGCAATGGGTGTGGTTGCGGTGCAGGCCTTCCTCGCCATGATAGGCGAGCGATGGGAGAGATAGAACAGGTACGACTGAAGTTATTGGGAGTGCCATTACGACTTGGAGAGGTGGCGCATGGCAGGCTGCCGGACCGGACCGGAAAGCACCCTGATTATCGCGTCAGCTAGCGCAGCGTACGACCAGTTGAGCGGGGAGATTGTTGCGTTGCCGTTCTTGCGCAGGTCCTCGAGGCCGTCCGGACTGGAAGGGCTCTCAGGGTCGACAAGTTCCTGCTCCGGCAAGTCTTGGCCGTACTTCCCTATGACATAATCTATCGCCCTGTCCGCGTCACGGTCATGAGCTAAGCCAGATGCCGCAAGCTCAAGCCCCAGAAGGAGCCACCTGCCGCCCGTGAAGTACGTGTCGCCCTTGTACCGGGTTGGCAGGGTATTTTCGCCGAACCTGTCGCGCAGCATCACCGATACTGTGTTGCGCACAACGCCAACGCCAAGCTCGGCGTCACTTATGCCAAACCGGGTGAACGCGAACAGCTCTGCGGTGCCTACACCGGCACCCACATCAACATCAGCCCCGGGCAGCATCCTGCGGTACAGTATCCCATCATGCACCAGTTTCTTCAGTTCCACAAGCACCTCTGGCATGTCGGAGTCGATCATGCGGATGGCCGCATTGGCCTCGGGCTGTCCAGACAGCACGGTACCGTACATGTCCCTGAGCGTACCCATGCCACAGTATATGGCTGCGAGGTTATACGCATGCATGTATTCCTTCTCCAACTCCCATATGTTTGAGCACAGATC
>JAKAPJ010000001.1 GCA_021807115.1 Microcaldota archaeon | reverse complement strand
GAGAGCGAGAACGAAGAAGGAGTTTGAACTCATACTTGCGCTTTCTGAAGGCAGGGCGCTGGAGAAGACAAGGTACTACATACCGCACAGCGGCAGGACCTTTGAGCTCGACGCGTACCACGGAAAGCTGGAGGGCATGTACACTGTTGAGGTTGAGTTCCCGACAATGAAGGAACTGCATGAATTCAGCCCGCCAGCATGGTTCGGGGCCGAGGTGAGCAGCGACAGGAGATACCGAAACAAGAAGTTGGCCCGGAACGGCGTGCCGGAGGGCTATAGTGGCCCGGAGGTGCTGCTGCGGAAGTGAAGCTCATATCTCCTGACTGTCGCCTATCTTCGGAAGCATGACCCGGTACTTATGACTGAAAGCATGGGCGAGTTCCTCGGACTTCCTTGCCTCCCCGTGCACTATGAATATGCGCTTTATGCCCTTGACCCTCTTCGGTATCATCTCGAGGTGCCGCCTGTCTGCATGTGCTGACATATGGTAGAGCTCTACCTTCATGTTTACACGCAACCTTGAGTCGTGGAAGTCTATCTCCTTGTGGCCGTCGAGCAGTTCCCTGCCAGGGGTGCCCTCCACCTGATAGCCTATAAGCATCAGCTTGTTCTTGGGGTCGCGCGCGAGCCGCTTGAGGTAGAATACCACCGGCCCCCCGGTGAGCATACCGCTCGTGGTGACTATTATGCATGCCTGACCATCTGTTATCGACTGGCGGTCCGGCTTCTCGACTATCTTGAAGTTGTCGCTCTTGAACGGATCATAATCGCTCATCAGTATCCTGCTCTGGATTTCCTTGCGGCAGTATATGACATTATGGCGGTGTATCCTCAGCACCTTCCCTATCATGCCGTCCACGTATATCGGCACCTTCGGCAACTTGCCGGAGTTCATGAAGTCGTCGAGAAATAGCAGCACCTCCTGGGCCCGGCCTACCCCAAAGCTCGGTATGAGGACCTTGCCTCCCTGCAGCAGTGTGTCGTTTATGCTCTTGACCATCGATCTTGCCATGTCCTTCTCGCTCTGGAATATGTCGCCCTTGCCGCCGTAGGTGCTCTCCATTATCAGCGTCTCGGCCTCCAAGTTGTTCAGGTCCGCGCCCTCCAGCAGCTTGGTCTCCTGTAGGTTTATGTCACCGGTATACAGCACGCTCTTCCCCTTGTGGGTCAGCCGTATCAGGCAGCTGCCGACCAAATGGCCGGCGTTTATGAACTCCACCTTGACGTCCTTTATCGAGAATGGCTGGCGGTACTCTATGACCTTGAAGCGCTTTGACATCTTGTCAAGGTGCTCCTTCTTTATCTCCTGCGGCATCGACAGCCTCATATAGTCCGACACCTGCACGTTCAGCAGCTCCATTGTAGGCTTAGTAGTGTATATGAAGCCGTTGTACCCCCTCGCGAAGAGGTGGGGCGTGAAGCAGCAATGGTCCAGGTGCGCGTGCGTTATAAGCACGGCATCGATGTCCTTCAGTTCGTGCGATGGTATCTCGGGGAATTCGTTAGTCTCCCCAGGTTTGACCCCCGCATCTAGCATTATCTTTGCCTTCTCGGTGGTTATGACTATGCAGCTCCTTCCCACCTCTCCGGCTCCTCCGTAAAATGTTACCTTCAAATCCAACACCTTTTGTTTTTTTTGTTCTATGCTTGTTTCTGTCTTCGTATTTTTCCTTGCAGTTTGTTTTCCGTCCTTTATGTTCTCCTTCGTGGTGCAATGTGCGCCCAAGGCGCAGTTGCAGCGCGGCGCTGCGATAAAAAGTAGGGACGGTTAGGCACTTTCGTCAGCCGTGACATCCGCCTTCTTCTTTTTCTTTATTATGGCAATGTCCTCTAGGTTGATCTCCTGGAGCTGCTGGTGGTGTTCGGGCTGCTGCTTCTTTGCAGGCTTGAACTCCTGCCGCTCCTTCTTTATGCCTAACAGTTTCCTAAGTCTATCGTAAAGCTCGTCAAGCTTCTTGTCTGACTCGACTATCTTGGCCTCAAGCTCAACCAGCTGGGCCTTGTACTGTTCCACGTCCTTCTTGACGAACTCGCTCTTGCGCTCGAGCCTTACAGTCCTGTATGCTTCGTTAAGTTCCTTGTTTACCTCCTCAATCTTCCTTATGAGCTCCTTCTCCGCGGATAGGGACGTTGCCTCAGTGGATATCCTGAACTCCAGCCGGTTCTTGAGCTTCTTGAGATATCCTATCTTGTTTCTCTTCTGCTCCGTCTCGGCCTTCGCCTTTTCTATCGCAAGCAGCTTGGCTATGGACACGGATTCGGACTCCTTGTAGTTGAGGCGCCTGCGCGTGTCCTTTATCCTGCCTATAACCTCCCCCCTCTGCTTCTTTATCGAGTCTATCTCCTCCTTTATCTTCGGCACCTCTGGATCCTTCGATGCAGCTATGGCGTCGTTGAGCATCTGGGTGAATGGGGATATCCTCTGCACCTGCGGCATTGGCTTCTGCGGCGCGTTCTGCACCTGCGGGGCCTTCTGCTGTGTGGCTTCAGAAGACGGCGCTGGCTGCTGCGGCTGCTGGTTAGGTAATTCCGCCATAGAACTATCCCTTATAGCTTGTTTATCAGCTTCCTTTGCCTCCACGTCTGTCAGTGAATCGCCTTTAGATTTTGCCTTGTTGCCCCTGCTCCTTTGGCAATGTCATAGCCGTATTGCCCAGCCGCCCTTAATACTTTATAGTAAACATTTAAAACCCCGTCGGTAGTGCGGTTTACGGAGTATTCGTTGGCGGTTTTGGCCATTTCCTTATACGAGGTGAGGTTATTTATAGCTTTTTTTATCTTTGCTGCGCAGTCGCGGCTGTCGCCAGGCCTGAATTTCTCTCCGTTCCTGCCGGATTTTATCACCTCTTTGAGCGCAAGGCTATCAGCGCCAACAACGGGCTTGCCAACGGCCATCGCCTCTATAGCCACCATTCCCTGGGTCTCGAATGTTGACGGTATGCAGAAGAGGTCAGCTGCCGCGTAGTACGATGGCAGCTGGGCGTCCTCCACGAAGCCAACGAATTTTACCTTGCCCGATATGCCTAGCCTCTCCGACTGCCTCTTATAGTGGCCAATCGCGGGGCCGGCGCCTACAAACACGAAGAATATGTTCTCGTCTTTGAGCAAGCGCGCGGCGCGCAGCAGTACCTCTATTTTCTTCTCCCTGCTCATACGGCCGACATACAGCACAATTTTCTGCCGCGGATTCTGCAGCAGGCGGCTTCTGACTGCCTTGCCCCTTGCATGATCGTTGAACCTTTCCGTATCTACACCATTTGGCGCGACACATACGTTCCTGACGCCCTTGCTTTCCAGTATCTCTTTCGTGGACTCTGACGGAGCAATGACTGCATCGCAGCGGTTGTAAAAGAACCTTGCGTATTCCCAGGCATACTTTGCTATCGCCCCTGCAGCGACCTTGGACGCATACTGCTCGACGGCGGAGCGGTCCATGAATATGGTATGGAACGTGCCCACCACCGGTGTGCCGTTTATCTTTGCGGCCACCAGCGCCCATGTGCCCATGACGAATGGGGTGTGCGCATGTATTACGTCGGGCCTTATTCTGTTGAGCTTGAACGAAGTGGAAAACGGCAGGAGGGCTATATTGTACTGCGGATACTTCCTGAACTTCATTCCCTTCACTATAATGATGTGCCTGTCGTGCCCGACCATCTTCCTAGTGGCGTCGTTGCCGCTGGCGAATATGTAAACCTCGTGGCCCTTGCTCTCCAGCCCCTTCCTCAGCGCCATTATGGAGCTGACGACCCCGTCGTGGGCCGGAAGGAACGAGTCTGTGTAAAAGGCTATCTTAAGCTTCTCTTTCATGAACTGCACGCTTGTATGTACCTTAGGCATCTGTTGTTTCCCTGATAGGATTAGTGCTATTTGGCCTGCGGCTTCTTTTCTTCCTTTGGCGCCTCCTCCTTGATGCGCACGGCCTGGCCGCCCGCGCCCTTTATCTTCTCCTCCGCCTGTTTTGAGAACCGGACGGCACGCACGGTCACAACCCGCTCAAGCGAGCCGTTACCTATAACCTTCGTGCCTGGGAAATCCAGCGTTGCGGAAGGGTCGCTGGCTCTCTTCGCAAGCTCATTTACCTGCGCCAGTGTTACCTCATCCAGCCTTGACCGTTTCCATGGCGCGAAGCCCTTTTTCTTTATCAGCTCGGGCGCCTTGGCCGTGAAATATGTCCAGTCATGCTTCCTTAGCCTGTTGAGTCCGCCTACGCCTCCCCGGCTTCCTGCGCCCCTGGCGTTCTTTATGTTCCCTACGCCCCAGCGCCTGGTGCCGTGGAACTTGCGGTTCTTCTTGTCCTTCCTTATTACCATCTTTATCACGAATTATACCATTCTCTTTATCAGCTCGTTCACGTCCTTGCCTAGGTAGCCGAGCGAGCCGCCCTGGTTGTGGTGCAGCCTCACGCCGCTGAAGCCGTGCTTTGGGGGCTGCAGCCTCAGAGGCATCGCATCGCTGAGCCCCTTCATGTCAATCTTGCCACTTACAACGGCCTTGGGATCCACATTGAGCCCGAACTTGGACACTAGCCTGCCCATCGTCTCCTCGTCAACCTCGCCGTACGCTATGTGGTTTATGCATTTCTTGAGCATTCCCAGGTACGGGTTGTTGACCTTTATCAGCGTACAGTTGTTTACCCTCTTCAGGTTGAGCCGGTCCATCGTCTCTGCTATGTCATCCCTGACGTTGACGCTGCCCCTGATCCTTACAGCGGCCACTACTTTTCCTATTAACTCCGCTTGTTTCATCTAAAACACGAATGTGTGTTTGTGCCGTCCTTGAATTAGAACTGCCTTCGTAACTACTTTCCCCAATTAAGTATATATTCCTTGCTATTCCGTGCCGCTTATCCGTCCTGATGGCCCTTGTCATCGGAACCGCGGGCCGTGCGCGCGATGTCGCGCGCCATTAGCACAGCCTTCTGCGCCTCGTAGCGCTCCAGCAGCGCGGCTATGCCGTTGCGCACGCGGTCAAGATCGGGATGTTGGGGCAGTACCGCAGTCACGGAACCCTCCGGCAGCCCTATGGGCTGCATACGGAACAGGTGCTTCACGCTCCTGACCAGCCAGTCCTCCGCGATGCTCTTGTCAGCCACACGCGTGTACTCCTCTATAACATCGACAATCAGGCTCCTCGCAGTAGGCATGTACGGGCTGGTGGGATGCGATTGGTCAATGCCATAGGCTATGCGCTCCAGCCCTGCAATAAGATTCCCCCTCGGCAGAGCCTTGTCCCTGTTGGTTACTACGCTCTTTGGTTTGAGGTCCTGTGCCGCCCCGGCCGTTTTGGCATCCTGAACCACATCCTTTTCTGCCATCATGTTCCCTTTGTCCTGTTTGACTGATATGACTGATAGGTAAGCTATGCAAGATATTTATGCGTTGCCTTAGGGCCCCTTTAAACCTGCGCCAATGGAACATGCAGGGATTGCATAAACGCATGCAATGTTTCCATTAATACGAAGTCCGTGCTAACATTTTTAAATTGGGGGTTTGATTCTATGGATTACTAAGTGATTTGGATGGTGGATGCACAAGCAAGCAAGAAAGGGAGACTGGGCAAACTGGAGGCGTTGGAGGCGTCATTGGGCGCACTGGAGGGCGCGGCGGACAGGACATACTCTAATCTAGACACAATAACGAACAGTGTGAATTTCGACGCCCTGGACGACAAGGGCAGGGTTGATGTGGTCATAAAACTAGTGGGGGCGCTGAAGGACTACGCAAAGGAGAGGGACAGGGTGTTCGGCACGCTCAATGAGGCTGAGCGGAAGGAGTTCGAGGACTATGCACAGAAGCTAAATGCACGGCTGGGCGATTGGGTGCAGAAGACGTTTGCCGACAGGCCGGATGCGACGATGGAGGACTTCGTAAGGGAGTTCCAGGCTTCGAAAGCTTTCACAGACGTTGAGAAAAGGTTCGTGCTTTGGGCCTTTGCAGACAACGAGCTTTTATCGGTGAAGGACCAGTATGAAGCTGCGCTTGTGGCAATAAGCCAAGGCGTGGATGGACCGGTAGCCGAGGCCGCTCCTGGCGCTAGGAAGGCAATTTACCTCAGGAAATAATGGCTTTGGCGGCGCAGGGGCGCCGCGCTCCCATTTTTTACCTGGCGCATTCCTAAAACTTCCAGTAGCAACCGCATTGTATTAGCTTTTTAAATGTTTTTCAGGGAAGATTTAACGGATGGGACAGAACGGTGTAGGAGTTGTACTACAGCGAATTCGCAAGGATTAGGCGACTGGAGAAGGCGCTGGAAAGGCTGGCATACCTTTCTGTAGGGATAGACGTGCTCATAGCTGTGGCCACGTACCTGGCGCTGAACGGGCTCAAGATATCAGGCACGCTGCTCATGATAGGCGGATACCTAATGGTGGTAGAGGTGAGCCTGGCGGCCCTGATCTTCACATGCATGTTGTTGTCCAAGCACTACCGCAGGACGTTCGACGCCCTGCTGCTTACCGCATTCCGCAGCGAATACGAGAGGGTGAACGGGCGCAACTGGTACTATGCGGCCGCAGCGAAGGCAGCGGCGAAGCTGCTGCGCGCATTCCAGTGGGTACTGACGTAGGGCGCTCACAGGGTCTTCTGTCGCCACATGGACGATGGAGGGGGACCGGACTCGCGGCTCAGAAGATCCACCTTCCCGAAGACGCCATCATATCCTGGCACTATGTTGACCTTGTTTGACCTTACGTTCTGCACTGCCTGGGCGATCTCTGGCGTGGAGTGCTCACGTATGGCGTTTATGTCGGAATTGACCAATGTGTCGAACTCGGTGCCGGAAAGCGAGACAAGCGCCCGATATGCCTTCTCCACTGCCATGGACGCCTCTGCCTTCCTCATCGTGTAGGCTATGATCTCGCGGAGCGGAACCAGGCTCGTGTACGGTATTGAGCCGCGCGGCACATATCCTGCCTCGCGATCCGCCAGGTCCCTTATCCGGTGCATGACACCTATGACAAGCTTCTTCCCGCAGACAGGGCATGCGGTTATACTGCTCCGGTCAGGGTCCACGGATACCATGCACTGCCTATGCCCATCGAAATGGTACTTGCCCTCCTCTGGGAAGAATTCCATTGTCCTCCTGAACTTGGACGCGTCCTTCTCCCTTATCGCCTTGGTAAGGCTGCCATAGGACAGGTCGGTCTCGCGGAACTCGAATACATTCATCTCCCTGCCCATCTTAGGCAGGGAGTGCATGTCGCTGTTCGAGAGCAGGGCATACTTGTCAAGCGCAGATATCCTCCAGTTCATGGCAGGATCGCTGCTCAGCCCAGTCTCTAGCGCATGTATGTGCTTCTCCTGGTCCTGGTAGGCCTCCTTTATCGAATTGAACCCTGTCGCGGCACCCAGCGCGCCGAAAAACGGAGTCCATGCGTGTGCAGGGAAAACGAATGCATCCCTTGATGCCGTGATGGAATGTTCTACGAGCTCTGCGGCGCTCATCGCTACCTGCGGTCTGCCGTCAGCGGAAAGGTCCCCCTTTCTAGAGAGCGCCTCGTTCAGGGAGTCGACCTGCTCGAAACCAGGCATGAGTATGCAGTTGTGTATCCTCTTTGACTTGCCGCCATCCGTAAAGACGGTTGAGACCTCTGCGCTCAGGACGAACCTAACGCCGCTGCTTGAGCTCTTGAGCCTGAAGAATCCCTGCTCCGCCGGCTCCAGGGCGCCCTTGAGCTCCTTGAGCCATGTAGGGTGGGTAAAGTCCCCTGTGCCGAGTAGGTTTATGCCCTTCTCCCTTGCTGTGCGGTCCAGTCCATCCACGCTTATGGCGCCGCTGCAGGCCATTGCGAACCTGGAATGCGTGTGTAGGTCTGATATTATTCTCATGCTATGCGCCTTGCCGCTGCGCCATGGCGCCTACAGCCTGCTCGTGACACCATTCTTTGGGCATATGTCCTGCACCGGGCACTTGCTGCAGTAGGGCACGTTCTGGCACAGTGCCTTGCCATGCGACTTGAGCACGTATGCGAAATTGTGCCACAGCTTCCTGTCGACCACCCTCATAAGGTCAGCTTCTATCTTCTCAGTATCCTTGTTGGCGCTCAGGCCAAGGCGCGGTGACAGCTTTATTACCCATGTGTCGACAGGTATGCCCTCGACTATCCCATATGCGTTGATCAGAATTGTATTTGCCGTCTTCCTTCCTATCCCTGGCAGCTCTACTAGCGCCCCCATGCTATCTGGGACCCTGCCACCGTACCGCCCGTCTATCTCCTTGCACGCCTTTATGATGTTCTTCGCCTTGCTGGAGGCGAAGCTCACACTTTTTATCATCCCGAGCAGTTCCCCCTCGTCCGCAGATGCGTAGTCCCTTGCGGTCTTGTATTTGGAGAACAGCGGCGGGGTTAAGTGATTCACTACCTCGTCCCTGGTCTGTGCGGAAAGTATCGCCGCGACAACCAGGTCTATTGGAGCCTTGAAGTTGAGATAGTACTTTGCGTCCTTGTAAGCGGCACTCAGCCTACTAGCAAGGATCCGCGCGTACTTGTCCTGCAGCAGTCCAGAACCAGGCATAAGGTCTTATGCAAATACAAATTTTTATGGCTATTGCTGGTGCGCAATGCGCACGATGTCATGCACGCCTGCGGCAGCGGTTATGTGATGTTACGCAAGTAATTAATCCTTAGCAGTAGCATACTTCTTGGCTTGGTGTGGTTACGGATCTTAAGAAGTTCGCAGGAGTATTCCTGCTTTACCTTGTTACGATAGGCGCAGTGATGGCGCTGTTCGTATTCCTCGGCGCCATAAGCGACAGCATAAGCCCAGATTCGCTCAACCCGCTGTATCTCAACCAGGGGGTGCTTCTGGCATTCATCGCGGTGCGGATTTTGGCCATAGCGGTGGGCTTCTATATTGCCCTGATAGCGTACGGACTGCCGTTCCTCCAGATAGCTGAAATTGACATAAGGAGGTTCGTGACCGGAGTGGTGGTGATATCCATCGCCAACATAATAATCTTCTTCCCCATAGCGAACAACCTGCTTCTCGAGGCTGCGATAAACCTTGGGATAAACATGATGGTGTTCTATGTTGCCCTGGATCTTTACGGATCCATATCTAACATAGGACCCAGCGTGCCCCTGAGGAGGCATGCACACAGGAGGGGAGGCACTGGAAAGTGAATGATCTTTAGCGAGGGAATATTCCGCTGCTGTGTTTTGGATGAAACGTGTGAGCGCAAGAGGCAGGATAATAGAGGTGCTGGCGAGGCTGAAGGAAAGATATAGGACGCATATGCACACCGCACTACTGCATGGTAACGAATGGGAACTGCTGGTCGCCACAATGCTCTCTGCGCAGTCGCAGGATGCGCAAGTGAACAAGGTGACACCGGCCCTGTTCGGGAAGTATAGGGATGTAGGAGCGTTCGCAAGGGCGAAGCCGTCGCAGCTCTATCAGTACGTACGCACACTTGGGCTGTACAGGAGCAAGTCCAAGAACATAATCAGGACTGCAAGGATTCTGGAGGCTTCGTTTGGCGGCGTGGTTCCTTCCTCCATGGAAAAGTTGGTGACGCTGCCTGGCGTAGGTAGGAAGACTGCGAATGTTGTCCTCTCCAACGGGTTTGGGAGGCATGATGGAATCGCAATTGACACCCACTGCATAACGGTTGCTGGCCGGCTCTTCCTGCTCAGGACCAAAAGTGCTGGGAGGATAGAGCGGATAATGATGGACTTTGTACCGAGAAGCGAATGGGGAAACGTTACAAACCTGTTTATAGCGCTGGGGAGGGAAGTATGTACCGCCAGGGCCAAGCACTGTGACAGATGCGTGCTGAGGGATTTATGCCCATCAAGTGAATGGAGGGGTGATAGCAGCTGAGAGCGTGCCTGTACAGTGGGGGCAAGGATTCTACAATGGCAGTGCACAGGATGCACGATGCGGGGAAGCCCGTGGAGCTGCTTATATCGATGGTGTCGGAGAACGACTTCAGCTATATGTTTCACAAACCCAACATAAAGTTCACCGCCATGCAGGCGCAAGCCATGGGGATTAGGCACACGTTCTTTGCTACGAAGGGTGAAAAGGAGAAGGAGCTGGGGGATTTGAAGGATGCCCTTCGCACAAACGGAGTCACGGAACTGGTGACTGGCGCGGTAGCCAGCCGATACCAGGGCGACAGGATAAATAACATGTGCAGGAGCATGGGGATACCCCACCATGCGCCATTGTGGGGGATAGATCCCCTTTTGGAGCTGGGCGAGCTGGCGGAGAAGTACGATGCAATAGTCACCCAGGTTTCCGCGGAGGGGTTCGACGACAGGATACTGGGCAGGCGCATAGATGGAGGCATGATAGAGCTGCTGCAGAAGCTTCATGAAAGGTACAGGATAAACATGCTCTTTGAGGGAGGGGAGGCGGAGTCCTTCGTGCTTGATGCGCCGCTGTTCAGGCGCAGGATAATGATAACAAAGTCACACACGGAATGGCACGGACCGGTGGGCAGGTTCGTCATAGAGGAGGCGGAGCTAGAGGACAGGTAGCACACGCCGAGGCTGCTGAAGCTAAATGGGAAGATAAACAAGAGATTTAATATTTGCTTACGATCTATTAACATGACCTTCCTTTCTGGACGAGCTAAGTTCGCCGCAAATCCGATATCAGAGGTGCATCGCGCAGCGGAGAGACTGACAAAGGGAGGGAGTAAGGTCCTGAGGCTTGACACAGGCGACCCCGCAGTCTATTTTCAGACGCCAAAGTACATAATAGACGCATATGTGGAAGCGCTGCGGGACAGGAAGACCAACTACAGCAGGGCGGAGGGGACCGTGGGGCTGCTTGAAGCAGTCGCGCACAGATACAAGAGGATGTATGGAACGAACTTCGGCCCGGAGGATGTAGTGGCAACCGCCGGGCTCTCCGAGGCGTTTTTCTTCCTGAACAATGCCCTCATAGACAAGGGAGACCGTGCGATACTGCTCAAGCCATACTATTCGCCATACTACACGTACCTGAGAATACACTACGGCAGTGAACTGCTCGGCAGCTACGATGAAGAAAAGGGATGGGATATAGACATAGACAGTATAAGGCGGCTGCTGGTTCGGCAGAAGGGCCACGGCAGGATAAAATACATCATAGTCACAAACCCCAACAACCCTACGGGCACTGTCCTTAGCCGGAACACCTTGAAGGAGATAGTTGACATAGCAAACGACCACGGCATATTCCTAATAAGCGACGAGATTTACGACGAGATAATCTTCAGGGGAACCACGTTTACAAGCATGTGCAAGCTTGCGAATGGCATGCCGCACATGATATGGAATGGCGCATCAAAGAACATGGACGCAACGGGTTTCAGGGTCGGATTTGTTATAATACCGGAGCATGATCCCATCTCTGAGGAAGTAAAAGGCGCATTCTCGAATTATGCGGTATCCAGACTGTCCATAAACACCCCGGCGCAGTATGCCGTAGCAGAGGCCATGAACAATGTGGTCGAGCACCGGAGGGCGATAAGGAGCATGGTGCGGGAAATAGAGGACAGGGTGCTTTACGCCGCGAAGAGGATAAACGAGTCGGAATACCTCAGTGTTGTCAGGCCGCATGGGGCGTTCTACCTTTTCCCGAAGATGGACATGAAGGCGATGCGGTTCAAGAGCGACAATGACTTCGTGCTCTCCCTCCTCAATAGCACGGGGGTACAGATAAGGAGCGGCACTGCATTTGGGGAGCCCGGCCATTTCAGGGTCGTATCGCTTGCGCCAAAAGAGATATTAAGCCCGGCTATAGATAAGATAAACGCATTCTGCAAGAAGAATGCAAGATAGGGGCCTGTCGTCCAACGGTTAAGACGCTAGCCTTACACGCTTGAGACCGGAGTCCGACTCTCCGCAGGCCCATTACAGCATTACTAACATGTGGAGCGGCGCCTTTGCAGTAAAGTGTTAAACATGTGCTGCACCCTTTTGCATCGCCGACGAACTCGCAGGTATGGTGCTATGAATGGCACTGAACTGCCATTAGTTTTGGTTTCCCCCTGAAGCAATGCCATTAAGCCTGTCCTGTTCAGCTAAGGGAAGCGCGAGAAATGGGCATACAATAAGAAATGGCGTATTGCAGTAGTTACGCAATCTGGGCGTGCCTTATGGAGTATGCAGTCTCCTTCTTCAGGTCCTTGTTTATGTTCACTATCTCAAGTGGGCTTATCGTGAGCGACTCGTTCTTGAACAGTTCATAGCAGTCCGTGCCCTTCTTCAGGCTCTTTTTCATGTTGCCCCCGAGCCAATAGTAGATGCTGCGCCTAGGATCCATCTTCTTTGAAAGAAAGTTGTTGAACATTGTGTCCTCAAGGTCGCATATCTTCCACTTTGTGGCCCCGTTTATAGTTGTTGGTATGTTCACGTTGAGGATGTCAACATCCTTTGGAAAACCGTTCTTCTTTATTTCGTTGAGCAGGCGGGCAAGGTGTATCCTCGTGTTTTTGTAGGTCTTTGGACGCACGCCAGTCTCTGTCGCCAGCGATATCGCCACGCCTTTTATACCGTGTATCGCGCCGAACTTGACAGCTGACACCGTGCCGCTGGACTCTATCGCCTGTATGCTTGCGTTCGACCCGTTGTTTATCCCTGAAAGCACTAGGTCTATCTTTTTGCGCTTGAACAGATAATACACAGTTGAGAACAGGCAGTCGGCCGGAGTGCCAGACACTGAGAAACCCTTTACACCCGGCAGGACTATCCGCTCAATCCGTAGTGGCTTGTGGAAAGTGAGGCTCATCCCGCTTGCGCTCCTTGGACCAGATGGTGCCACAACAGTCACATTCTTCTCCCCGAAGACCTCTACAGCAGTCTGGTAGAGTGTCTTTATGCCCTTGCTGTATATCCCATCGTCGTTCGTGACTATTATCATGGTAACCTTTGTGCATGCTAACTTTATATTCGTTTTCCTGCAATAGACAATGCACACTATGCTCTGTTTATTTAAATTGTTGTGCAGTATTCTATTTACCGGTGCTTTCGGTGGCCATAATCAAAAGGGGGGACGAGGGGGCGCTGGATGAATTCGAAGCGGAACTTGAGCATTTCTTGCCGTTTTGGGGAACGCCCATACATGATGTGAAGCCCACAAAGGAGAAGGAGAAGTCAGATGATGACATGACCCTGGTAATGATGGGCATCGTGGTAGTGATATTGCTCATAATAGCGATACTGTATGCGTTCAGCGTCATCTAACTTCCGGCTTTTACGGCAATTGCGTCTTGGGTGCAGTTGCGCAATATGAATGTCAGTCAGCGCCTGCCGTACTTGGTGAGGAAAGCCTGGTACCTTATTAGGACAGAGTCAGGTGCCGACGGCTTTGTGTCTTTTATTATGGCCTCCATGCTGTCCATATTTATAGCGCCCTCATCGCCTGTGCTCACCTCCTGCTTAAGCGCATCAGTCTTTGCTTCCCTGCATACGTTCGCGATATCGGCTCCGGTGAATCCTTTTGTCTGTGCTGCGAGCCGGTCGAAGTCCAAG
The DNA here is from genome assembly GCA_021807115.1 of Microcaldota archaeon. Classification (GTDB taxonomy): domain Archaea; phylum Micrarchaeota; class Micrarchaeia; order Micrarchaeales; family Micrarchaeaceae; genus JAJZYD01. The sequence continues at coordinate 80,361 of JAKAPJ010000001.1, read as the reverse complement.
CTTCCCTCTATTTTCACAACGCCTATGTATTTCTTTAACATTGCGGCTCTCTCGGTTGCGGAAGGCGGCCTTATGAAGATTATTTTGTCGAACCTGCCGGGTCGGAGCATGGCAGGATCCACGGCATATGGCAGGTTTGTCGCACCAACTATCACTACATTTGAGAGGGATTTGACCCCATCTATGGCCTTGAGCACCTCAGTGGTTATCTGGACGCTCTGCTCCGTTGCCCCCTCTCGGTTTGGAAGCACGCCCTCTATCTCGTCTATGAATATGATGGCCGGGGCGTTCTCCTTGGCCCTGTTGAATATCTCCTTGATGGTTGCAGTGGCGGCCTCGATGCCCTCCTCCGTAAGTGTGGATCCGCTTATCTCAAGCATCGTGACGTTCTTCATCTCATTATTCACGGCACGCATGAGCATTGTCTTGCCGACACCGGGCGGCCCGAAGAGAAGCAGGCCGTTTATGGGCTTAATATCGTACTTCTTCATGAGCTCTGGATAGAGCAGTGGTATCTCTATGGCATCGCGGATGGCCTTTTTCGCCTCTTCCAGCCCTATGATATCCGCAATCTGTATGCCCTTGCGCTCCTCGCCCTGGGTCTTGAATGAGCTTCGTTCAAAGTCGAGTTTGAACTTCTCGTAGTCTTCTATCTGTGCCAGGCTTGTGGACGGTTTTGTACCCCTCACTACGGTGAGTATGTCCTGCTGCGTTATCTCAAGCACCTTGTGCTCGTTTGACGCCTCCTGGGCCACTCGCTGAGCAACGCTTTCACACATCGCCTTGATGTCGGCTCCGGAATACCTCTCAGTCTTTTCAGCCAGTTCGTTGAGGTTTATGCTTGACGAAACGGGCAGCTTGTTGAGATATATGCCGAATATCTTCTTCCTGCCATCCTTGTCCGGCAGCGGCATGTAGATGAGCTTGTCGAACCTGCCTGGCCTGATCATGGCTGCATCTATCATGTCAGGCCTGTTGGTGGCACCGACTATTATGACGTTGCTGTTCTTCTGGAATCCATCTATCTCGATTAGAAGCTGGGTCATCGCCTGCTTGTGGGTCTCATCAGTACCTTGAAGGCCCCTGGCAGGCGTCAAGGAGTCCAGCTCGTCAAAGAAAAGTATGCATGGTGAATTCTTTTTCGCTATTGTGAATATGTTGGAAAGCAGCTTTTCTGTCTCGCCAGGGAATGCGGATACTAGATTTGACGCCTTCACGTAGTAGAAACCGGCATGTATTTCGTTTGCCAGCGCCCTCATCATCATTGTCTTTCCAGTCCCGGGGGGGCCAAAGAACAGTATCCCTTTTGTGGGTTGAACGTTATATGCCCTGGATATGCCTCTTTCCTCTATGGGCGACACCACCGCCTCCTTAAGTTCCTTTTTTATTGTGTCGTAGTTGCCTATGTCATTGAATGACTCACTGGTCATTCCTGCACCCAAATCTTCGAAAGCAGTACCGAACTGCGACATCACGTCCTGCTTTCTCACGTCCAGCGCCCTGACCATTGGTATATCGTAATACTCGAACAGGTATATCGCCACAGGCGTCAGCACGAAGCTTATCGCAGCAGTAATCATACTAGGCTGCGAGTATAGGCTTGCAAATGTAGCAAGGCCCGCATATGAAAGTGGGTACGCTATGCCCACTAGGCTTGCCTGGGCTCCCTTAAACTTTGACCGGCCGGTCACTGCCAAAAAGTCCATGACAAGTATTGCACATGCCAATATGGCGGTCTGGGCAAGATACGGGATAGGGGATATGAAAAGAGAACCGAGCAGTACGGATGCGAGGTCTGGGACTTGGGACATCACTTGGTTTCCCAGCATCCTATTTGAGATGGCAGGTAGCATTGCACTGATATTGTACTCCACAGTACTGTTAGGAGTATCGAGCGTGGTTATGGGGCTGGACTGAAGGGCAGAATGCGCCGTCCCTGCATTATACAGTATGTAGCTGGTGTTCTGCATGCCGGTTGCGGCAGAGAACATGGCTATGAGGGAAACAGCAGCGACCAACATGACTATGGCCCTCTTATTTCCTATGGTGAGCACCGAGTATATGAACAGCGGGATTTCTAACACCGCACCAAGTGGCGAGAATGCCAACGCCGAAAGTATGTATATGAAAATTGCGATGCGATAATGTTTGTACCCAAGCAACAATATAAGGCTCGCTCCGACAAGGAATGCCCACGCTAGCACGGGCGTCTGGTATGCAAGCACAGGCAGTATTGAGAACGTAAACAGAATTAAGCCTATAAACGGATGGAAGATTGTGGCGGCGAATATTAGGACTAGCAGTATTATAATTACAGGGATAGGGTAGAAATTGAGCGCAGTTACCACTGCTATGAATGCCAATGACACGAGAACCGCATCTAGGAAGCTGGCCGTAGATGTGAGCTGTATTAGCTGGTCCTTTAACCGGTAAAACGATATCGGTATGCGCCGGTAATGCTTCTTTATTACCTCCTCGGATATCGTGTTCGCATTGCCTGTGGCAGAGCTCTGGCTATATTGCTGCTGCCTGCTGGCGCTACTTGACTGGCCGTCCTTTTTGGCATCGCCGCTGCCGTCAGGCTTTTGTGAGTCAGCGCTTTGGCTTGCCATCAATATCAATCTAGTTGCCCGTAAGCGTTTTAATAATAATATGGGACATTATATTAATATTAGCTTGATAAAATAAACTACCACCCGTCGTAGCTCAATGGCAGAGCGATCGGCTGTAGTTTGCCGTTGCTAACGTGCAATGCATGTTAGATACCGATAGGTTGGGCGTTCGACTCGCCCCGACGGGATTAGACTTTATTGGGGATGGCATACATTGGGGCGGGCGCCCGCCTGCATATGGGATACGATTAAAAATGGTGCAAACTTACCGCCGTGATTTGATGGCCGAAGATCCTAGCTGTATTTTCTGCAAGATAGTAAAGGGCGAACTGCCGTCCTACAATGTATATGAGGACAGGAGCTTTATTGGGATACTGGATATATACCCTAACATCAAAGGCCAGACTCTTGTCATACCCAAAAGGCATGTACCAAGTTACGTATTTGACCTGAGCAACATTGAACTGGCGGAGCTTATGGCGACAACCAAAAAGGTGGCTAAACTTTTGGAAAGGAAACTTAATGTTGGAAGGGTGCACATAGTGTTTGAGGGCACAAGCGTGAACCACTTGCACGCTAAGCTTTACCCGGCAATAGGGACAAGCAAACTCTTCAGGCAGGCCATTGCCAAGGAGAATATATACTTCACGAGCTATCCGGGCTTCGTTACCACCATGATGGGACCACGGGCGGATGACAAGGAGCTCGAGGCAGTAAGGCGGAAGATATCGGGCAAAAAGAACTGGATAGGATCAGACAGGGGCGTACTGAAACCCAGAAGATAGTGCTTTAAGTCTTCTTAAATCAATAATAGTTGTTGTGCGCCTTGGTAGTGTAGTGGTCTAGCATACGAGCCTGTCACGCTTGTGACCCGGGTTCGAATCCCGGCCAAGGCGTCTTATTTTAAACACTTTGACATAATCTTTACCATGGACAAAAGGATTCTACACCGGGCCGCAGCGGGATTGCTGGTGTTTTTGACTATTCAATTTATTCTAGGGATGACACTAAACCTCTTTACGACATTCCCCACATTTCCCTCCGGAATAATACAACCGAATCAATATGTGCCCACTTTTCTGCAGTATCCGGTTCTTCTAGTTCATTATCTTCTCGGCGTGTTGCTCTTTTTCTGGTCTATCGCTATGGTCGTTATTACATACAGGTTACGTAATAGAAACACACTCCTTATCTCGCTCGCTGGTTTCATCTCAGTCTTTGTTGCCTTCGTCTCTGGAATAGAATTCATGGTGTACGCATTCCAAAATAATCTGTTTTCGTTTACTATGAGCATTGGCTTCATTTTTGCACTCCTTTCGTATTTCGTGCTGTTTTATTATACCAAGGCTTGAGAGATGGTAAATTTATGTCAAAATTTAAAGTGTGAAGCGTGTTGCAGTCCGTGTTCGAATCTGGGCCAGGACGTCTTTTAAATCTTCGGTGGTACCTATAAGCATGCATGTTCTAATCACTGGCAGTGCAGGAAGCGGTAAGACCTATCTGTGTAGATACTTTAAGCGCATGGGTGTGAATGCCATTAACGCTGATTCTGTCAAAGGTCTTGCTAGATGGGTAGACAAAAATGAAGTCAAAAACTTTCGCTAAGAAACAGGTAAGCAACGAACATTTTGCGACTTACTGGTGGGAATGGGACAGAAAAGCGGTTAAGCAGATACTGAAGGCCAATAAGGAACTGTATTTGTTTGGAAACGCGAACCGCAATGAGACCATTGCAGACCTTTTCGATAAGGTCTATTACCTGAAGGCGAATAGAAATTTGGTATCGGAGAGGCTTAGAAGCGAGCGAAGGAAGAATAGGTTTGGGAAAGGGAGAAAGCAGCGTGAGATGGTACTAAGTTGGATACCATCAATGGACAGGAAGGCGAAGGAACATGGTTTTATTTGTGTCGATGTCTCAATGTCACCGAAGAAGATATTTGATTTTGTTATCGGTGATGGAAATCAGGGGATTTCAGGTCCTGTTCGAATCCGATCAGGCGTCTTCTTTTCACGGCCTAGGGCAAAATAACTTATGTGATGGATTTGCAAACTGAAGATTTTGACATAAGATTTGCAACGATTAAAGATATTCCAGCCATAAGCAGGTTTGGGACCCCTATAGTAAAATCGATGAAGTTCTACAACAAGGAACATATGAGGAGGAATATCTATGAGCTTAGTGTCAAGGACCTCAAGGACACATTCAGGACAAAAGACAGTATAATAATTGCTACAACAAAAGAGGGCAAGGTCGTGGGTTTTTGCGTGCATTACATAGGCCATGGCCATGTGGGCTGGATAGATTGGCTGCTCGTGGATGATACACTTAGGAAACGGGGGTTGGGCAGAGCCCTAGTTAACTATGCAATTAGGGACGCAAAAAGGCGCGGTTGCCATAAAGTGTGGTGTGATTCGAATCCGAACAATAAGAACGCAAAGAAGTTCTTTACTAAAATGGGGTTCAGAAAAATAGGAGTTGCAAAAAGGCATGCATACGGTGAGGACGAGATATTTTGGGAAAAAATTATAGGGTGAAAGTTTTAACCTATAGAAATCGATGTGGGCTGATTGTCCCTATGGGCCCTAAAAAATATTTGCAGTGCGCCAAAGACCTAGTTAGATTTGCTGCGATCCCGGTGGCTAGGGGCGCGGGCCAGACAAGACCCCTCTATTCTGCTTGTAGTGCAAACTTGAGGCTCCAGGCACATTGGCTTAAATAACAAAACTTATGTATAGATAGGCAGCAGTTTGTATAGATTTTTACGGAGTTGTTGGCATGCGCAGGGATACGGACTTATTGCACGATAAATATTTCTATGCGGCAGTTGTGCTCGTACTGCTTAGCATGGCGTATTGGTGCGCGTTCTCCCTGAATGCGTACTATACTTTCCATGACTATACGGATCTCGGGGAGTATGCGGAGAATTTCTATTACGATGTGAGCTACACTGGAGTGATGAATGGATTGCAGCTTATGGTATTCGGCAACCATATCTCACTTGACCAGTTACTGTTTGTCCTGCCAATTTACTACCTCCACCAGTCGGCAACCACCCTGTTGGTTGTGCAGGCTGCCGTGTTGTGCGCCACGGGATTGATTGTTTTCGTCGTAACGAGGAACCTGCTTCGAGACAGCCAACTGGGGCTATTGATGTGCATTGCGTACCTTTTGAACCCGGGCATGCATGGGATGATGGTATTCGATTACCACATTGAGTTCCTCATAATACCGTTCTTTGTGATTTCGTTCTACTACTTTATGAAATTGAACAGAGCTCGATACTACATCGCGCTGGCATTGCTGCTTTGTACCATAGAGCTGGCGCCGCTTCTCGTTTTCGCGCTGGGCGCAGGTATGATGATTTACGGGAGCTCAAGAGAGAATGAATCAGAGCGGGCTGCAATCGTGCGGCTCGCCGCAGAAACTATTGTTATATCCATTGCGGCGCTGGCCCTGTTCAACCTGTTCTTCTACGTTCTTACGGCAAGCTACGGCACATACAACTCTGCCGTGCCTGTGCTTTTCAGGGTGCAGTCATATCCCCTATTTCCGGTTTTCTCTGCGTCGGCATCAGGACGTATATCAATACAAAGCTTTGCGGCCAATATGGGCATTGCAAACCTGATAGCGTACGGCTTGATTGTCGCATTTTTAGGGTTTGGGGTAGGCGGGCTGTTTTCAGCCATCGAACTTGTTGTATTTTCGTTGCCATGGCTCATGGAGGTATTCTTTGGGGATATGGCATTCGCGCTCATGTGGTTCCAATACTTCAGCTATGTTATAGGGGGAGTGGTCGCAGCAAATATCCTTGGGGTAAAGGAAATGCTGAAACGGGAAAAACGGTGGGGACTGCGGTTTGCCCCATTGCGCTCAAAACCAATGCTAGTCGTATCGACTCTTATCGTAGTAGCGTTCATAACCGCAGTATACCCGTTCTTTGTGCTGAACAATAACGTGCCGGATATCTGGGAAGCATTCATATTTCAGACGCCAAGCAGCCAAATGGAAGCCTATTCCCAGCTCTACACTGCGCTCGCGCTTGTGCCCAATAATGCCTCGTTGCTAACGCAATACTTTGTTATGCCGCACGTCTCCGACAGAGAATATCTCGCCGTGCTCTCATCAAGCGCAGTCCCATCAAACTTTACCCCACAGTATATACTTGTGGATTTCAACCAGAACATAAGCACAAATGTATTCGAGTCAAACGGACTGCAGTTCAAAATATTTCAACAGTATATAACTGGCATGCCGTATCGGCTAGTTTATACTAACGGCACGGCCGAGCTGTACAAGTACATGCCGTCGCATTGATTGCGTGGTACTACGCGGTGAAAATGCGCGGTATATAAAAGCTTAACCTCCTAATAGGGTTAGAGTTCTGTTGTACTGATTTTATGGTTGGGGAAATGATCATCTGTATAACGGGTATGCCGGGCTCCGGAAAGACAATGGCGGCGGATCGCCTAAAGAAAAGGGGGTTCGGCATCATGGAGATGGGTAACATAGTACGCGACATGATGAACGAGAAGCACATACCAATAAACAACACGAGCCTCAGGGAATTTGCACTGAAGATCAGGAAGCAGCACGGGCGCATAGCCGTAGCAAGGGAGGTAGTGAAGAACATAAGGAAGAGACACGGGGATGTGGGAATTGTAGGGGTAAGGAGCGTTTACGAGATAAAGTATTTTAGGGAGAATCTTGATGACATAGTGGTCATAGCTGTGGAAGCCCCGAAGCCAATGAGATTCATGAGGCTGAAGGCAAGGGGGCGGGCTGATGACCCAAAGAATCAGGGGGACTTTGAATACCGTGAGAAGAAAGAAAAGCGGTACGGCGTGGAAGGGGCGATAAAGCAGGCTGATTATGTGGTACCAAACAACGGCACGCTGAAAAAACTTGCGACTGAGATAGATGCAGTTCTTGATAGGGCAGGCGCCTGAACCTGATGAGTTTCTGCAGCAGCTTCAGCGGCTTCTTTATTTAACGGCTTTTGAGGTCTTTATGCCGCTCTGACCCAAGTACTTGCCGGAATAGACGTTCTTTACGGGACTAATTGTGGTGGCAAATACCACGTGGGCGAAGCGCACCCCTGGCCGCAGTTCTATGCCATGGGGCGCGTTGTTAACGACTTCTACGGTTATGGTGCCGCTGAATCCAGCGTCTATTATTGTAGGGGGTATCGATAGCCCATGACGTGCCCATGTGCTCCTGAGCGCTATGAACCCCACAAGGTCGGCAGGCATCTTGATGTACTCCTTGGTGGACAACAGAACCTGGGAGCGTGGGGGCAGTATGAGCTTCTTCTGGCCCTTCCTTATCTGGTATTCGATGCGCAGATGCTCCTCATTGGATGGGTCGAGAATAAATCCGTCCCCGAATCTTGGATTGTGTACCGCTATCTGGTCGGCAAGGCACATATCTAGGCCATTCTCCCTGATCGTTTCGCTGCCCATTGGGCGTACCACGAGTTTTCTGGACTTGAGGTAGCGCAACAGGTCAGAATCAGAAAGTATCATAGCTCCCCCGACCCATAATTGGCTGATATGTAATAAAAACCTATTGAAACTTTCTTGTGCAACGCGAAACGTATTAATTGACAAAGTTGCATTATGCTGTGTGTTATGAATGAATGATTATTCTGATGGCGACGAGAGGTTTGGATATGTTACTGCACCGCTCTATTCCTTGCTTACCTTAATACCACAAATGAGCGGCTTCTATGACTTCGTGTGTAGGGACCTGCACGGAGTTGGACCTAGGGATATACTGGATGTAGGCACGGGCCCCGGGACAGTACCGGCAAGACTTGCCGCATCGGGTATGTTCGAAGGGATATACGCGGTGGACCCGTCCAAGCAGATGCTGTGGATTGCCTCACTCGAAACGCGGAAATTCGGCAATGTGCATCTGGCCGCCGGATCAAGCACCCGCATACCATTCAGGAGGAAGTTCGGGCTGATATTTTCTGCACTGTCATTCCACCACTGGGCCAAACAGGAAGAGTCGCTTAGATACCTGAGCCATTTCCTTGCCAGAAATGGGGAGATTAGGATTTACGAATTCAACTCTAGGCGCCTTGGCCTGCCATACAAAGTTGCAGTGCCATCGCATTCTGTAGACAAGGCGGATGTCTATGAAATTGTGAAACGCGCAGGGATGACACCTGCCAGTTGCATAGAGAAGGGCCAGTTCATAAGGATAGGTGTATCTGCCAGGCATGATGCAAAAGTGCAAAGCTTATAATGTTTTAACGCCCTTCCCCTAATTACCATTGGGGGGACCGGATGGACGAAAAAGAAAACTATCTGAGGAAGCTGTACAACAACGAGAACCTGCACCGGGAGGTATACGCGAGGCTGGCGCATAAGGAGGACAACCCACAGCTGAAGAAGATACTTGAGAAACTGGCTAAGATGGAGGAGTCGCACCGCGGGGGCTACGAAAAGCTGCTCAAACTCAACGGCATGCGGGTGCCCGACGAAAGAGTCGGGCTGTACACGGAAATGACAATCTTGCTTAGGAGGATAGTAGGGCTCGCGCTCACCGTAAAGATCATAGAATATTTTGAGATGCAGCTCGAGCGCGGATTTGAGGCATTCCTCAAGAAGGAGCCGTTGGACAGCAGGGAGGCGGCAATAATAGGGTACATAGACAGGGATGAGGAATACAACGAAAGGGTGCTAGAGGATGCAGTTATAGGATACGGCAAGATCATAAACAACATAAGGGATGTAGCGTTTGGTATGAACGATGGGCTTGTGGAACTGCTAGGCGTCGTTGTGGGACTTGCCGCAGCACTAAATAACCCGCTGCTTATACTGGTGGGCGGCATAATAGTTGCAGTTGCAGGCACACTTTCCATGGGAGGGGGCGCGTACCTCTCCACAGAATACGAAATGACGATAAACAAGAAGAAGGGTGAAGCCGACAAGAATGCGGCACTGAGGTCTGGGATTTACGTGGGGGTGACATACTTCATAGGTACCTTGTTTCCACTTGCGCCCTTCGCGCTAGGATTCTCCGGTACACCGGGTATAATGCTATCTGTGGTCATAACTGCAATAGCACTCACCGTAATTTCCACGATAATCGCGGTAATAAGCGATACCAGCATATTTGTTCGCGTATCTAGGACCCTGCTTATATCACTAGGCATAGCTGCTATAACGATATTGATAGGGGTATACGCAAGGGCGGTCATGCACCTGCCCGTTTGAGCGTATGTGCAGTACATTGCACGGCAAGGGGCGCCGCCGGAAACGTTGAATATGTTGGTTTATTATCCAATCAGGGATAGGAATGGCTGATTCACATGTGGCAGGGCCTGGCGACAGGCTGCCTACCGTACTCGTAACGACTTTCTTTGTCACCGCATTGGTGCTTGCGGTGGAGCTTGCAGGGTGGTATCTTTCCGGAAGCCTCGCTATCCTCGGGGACGGCATACATGTCTTCTCCGACCTAATTTCGATTGGCGTGTCGCTTGTTACTATATGGATAGCGATGCGCGCCACTAAGCCACAGTTCACGTTCGGATTCCACCGCACAGAGGTATTTGCAGCGCTGGCGAATGGCTGCCTGTTGCTTGCCATGGCCCTGCTTATCGGGTACGATGCAATACACAGGCTTGATGGAAGCCACGTTGTCAGCAGCGTTCCGATGTTGATTACCGCATTCATAGGGCTGCTTGGCAACCTATATTCCGCGTACCTGCTGCAGCATGACGAAAACCTCAACATAAGGAGTGCGTTCGTGCACGTGGCAGGGGACGCACTTTCGTCCATGGGCGTCATAATCGGCGGGGTCGTAATACTATTCACGGGGCTTTATGCCGTAGACGCCATCATAAGCCTGATCATAGCAGCGATAATAGTATTCAGCGCATATTCCATAATACGCAGCTCACTTTCGATACTGCTGGAGTCCGCGCCCTACGACATAGACGCCAAGGCGCTGCGCAATGCTGTACTGGGAGTGAATGGGGTGCGCGGCGTACATGATATACATGTGTGGCGCACGTGTTCAGACATGGTATTTGCAATGATGCATGTGGAGATAAACGACACCAAACTAAGCAGCGCACACATGATATCTGAGGCGATAGATGAACACCTTTGGAGAACGTTCGGCATTTCGCACACGACAATACAGGTAGAGCCGTATGGAAGTGCATGCGAGAATCGAGATGCAAGGCATGTACTTGGGCACAAAAACAGGCGCACGCTGCCGCGGGATGCCTAGCCGGTTTTATTTAGCCCCCTTACGCTTTAAGCTCAGAAGAATCAAATAGGTATAAATATATTTTTAACGTATAATCCTGTTATACTAGCCCAAACTATATTTGGTGCACTAAATTTTTGGGGAGGTGAATCCTATGGCAAAAGACGAAAAGAAACAGGTAGAGGCTATCGAACAGATAACCAAGAGCATGGATTCCCTGATAAACGACACTTCGGTGCCGAAGAACGTACGGAGCGCGGTCACGGAAGCCAAGACCAAACTCAATGCGGAGGGGGATTATACGGTAAGGATATCTGCGGCAATCTATAACATAGATTATGTGAGCAGCGACATAAACCTGCCACCGCAGGCACGTACCGTTATATGGAACATACTGAGCATGCTGGAGTCTATAAAAGATTGAGCATGCCTGCCGAAAAGGACCCGGTTGGCGAACTGGTTAGGGTTCTTGCAAACTCCAAGATAGTGCTTTCAGGGCAGATTGACGCTTCACTTATCAGCGGGGTTGACATAGACCTGCTAGCCTCAAGGCTGCTAGAGGCGCGCAAGGATGCGAGCACTCTGACAATAGTGGATTCTGCGTATATGCGCAAGATCATAGACGGGATGAAGGTGGACAAAGTCCCCCTGCCTATAGAAGTAAGCCGCTCGGCGGACTTCAAACCCATGTCCGCGGACGTTGGCTCGAACTACAAAATAGACAATACGCCGGCGGACCGTGCGGAAGGCACATCGATGGACTTCGTAAACTACTTCAGGAACAGGCTCAAGAAAATAAGGAGCTTCATAGAGGCAAACCGCGCGGGGATATACGGATTTGCACAGAGCCTGGAGCTGTTGAAGAACTACACAACAGGCAGGGAGGTGTGCATAATAGGGGTCGTTGTCAGCACGTCAAGGACGGCGAAGGGCAACATATTTATGAGGATGGATGACGAGACCGGTGACGCTAAGGTAATGTTCATGAACGGCTCTTCCCAGAGGTCTAGAGACCTGTTTGAGAAGGCGGGAAGCATCATCACCGACGAGGTTATAGCGATAAAGGGGAAGGTGTCAGGGGAGTTTGTTTATGCTGACGAGATAATATGGCCAGATGTTGCGATAAAAGAGCGCAAAAAAGCCGAGGAGGACATAGCTATCGCATTCATGTCCGACATACATATTGGCAGCAAGAGGTTCATGGAAAAGAACTTCAGGCAGATGATTGAGTGGCTTAACGGCAATGTTAACAGCAAGCACAAGGACATCGCCGGAAAGATAAAGTACGTAGTGATGGCAGGCGACGTGGCGGACGGGATAGGAGTATACCCGGGGCAGGAGCAGGACTTGGCCATACTTGATGTGTATGCGCAGTACCGGGAGCTGTTCAACTTCATAGATGCAATGCCGGATTACATCGAGGTGTTCGTGCTCCCGGGCAACCACGATGCTGTGCAGCGCGCCGAGCCGCAGCCGCCGCTCACCACGGACCTCATAAAGGACTTCGCCAAGCCAAATGTGCACATAGTATCGAACCCGTGTTACCTTAACCTGCACGGTATGGATGTACTCTCGTACCACGGAACCTCGTTGGATTCCATAATCAGGGCCGTGCCGGGCACAAGCTATGCACAGCCAGAGAAAGCAATGATAGAGCTGCTGAAACGCAGGCACCTGTCTCCCGTCTACGGGGGAAACGTCATAGTGCCCAGCAAGGATGACAACTTAGTGATAAAGAAGGTACCGGACATACTCCACATGGGGCACATACACAAAAACGGCCTTGCAAACTATCATGGCGTGGACATAGTCAACAGCGGGACATGGCAGGCAAGGACCGACTTCCAGATAAAGCAGGGGCACATGCCCACCCCCTGCGTTATGCCTGTGTGCGAGCTGAAGAGCCGCAATTTCATAACGATAGATTTCGGCGTGGGTACGTAGGGTGGACGCTTTGGAGAACGATGATTATTTTGATAGGTTGTCGAAGAAGTTCGACGAGATAAACATGGTGGCTGCAGAAGCCAGGTCCAAGGGATACGACCCTGAGCTGGTGGTTGAGATAAAAGCTGCGCCAGACCTGGCGGCCAGGGTAGAGGGGATTATAGGGATAGAGGGACTGGGGGATTCTATAAGGACCAGAATGAAAGAGGCGCCGGATGCGACAAGGCAGGCTCTTTCATTTTCAGTAGTAAAGGAGATTTGCACAAACCATAAATTCGACATGGAAGTGCAAAAAAGGCTCACGCTTGCGACACGAGCGGGCCTGTCAATACTGACCGAAGGTGTGCTCGTGGCACCTACAGAGGGGCTGCAGGGCATAGAACTGCACAAGAACTATGACGGAACAGACTATATTTCCGTACTCTATGCCGGACCGATAAGGGGCGCGGGCGGCACGAGCGCAGCGCTTTCGGTCGCCCTTGCCGACTACAGCAGACAGTTCTTCAATATAGGTGTTTACAGACCCACTCCCTCCGAGGTCGAGCGCTGCATAGAGGAAATGCTGCTGTATCATTCCAAGAAGGCAAGGCTCCAGTACCTGCCAAGCGAACAGGACATGAGAACCATAATAGAGAGCTGCCCAGTATGCGTTGACGGGGTCCCGACAGAGGACATAGAGGTAGGCACGCACAGGAACGTCAAGAGGCTGGACGCTGCCGGCAAGGAGCAGATAATGACAAACAAGATAAGGGGGGGCATAGGCCTAGTGATATGCGAGGGCATAGCGCAGAAGGCTAAGAGCGTGATGAAGCACACGAAGGCGGCGGGACTCGACTGGAGCTGGCTTGCCAATGTAATCCCGGCGAACAAGACTACAGGTGTGGCCCAGGCGAAAGAGGAGAAGAATGTCGCAGTGTTCCTGCAGGAGATGGTGGCCGGCAGGCCGGTTCTGGCGTACCCGGAGTACCCTGGAAGCTTCAGGTTGAGGTATGGGAGGTCAAGAATGACCGGGATAGCTGCAAAGGGGTTCAGCCCCGCAACGATGTACATACTTGACGAGTTCATAGCGACCGGCACTCAAATGAGGATAGAGAAGCCAGGGAAGGGATGCATAGCCACGCCGGTGGACAGCATAGAGGGGCCGTTCGTGAAGCTCAAGAGTGGGGAGGCGTTCAGGGTAAACGGCATAGACCAGGCAAAGGCAGTGGCCAGCCAGATATCTAAGATACTATCAGTAGGAGACATGCTCGTCACATACGGAGACTTCAAGAAAACCAACACGCCGCTGGCGCCAACAAGCTACGTGGAGGAGTACTGGGAGGGGCAGCTGCGTGCGGCGGGATTCGGAGGCACGATAGAGGTACCGTCGTTCAAGGCAGCGTTCGAACTCTCCAATGCATACGGAGTGCCGATGCACCCCAGATTCATATACGACTATTCCGACGTGCGCGCGGAACAGATTAGGAGGATAGCAGAAGCTGTGCTATGTGCAGATTTGGAGGCTTCAGGCAATAGCCTCTTCGACATAGCATCGGTCAGCATGAAGGCGCCTGATACGGAATTTAGGGAGGCATTTGAACGGCTATGCATACCCCACTTTGATGACGGGACGTACATAAAGGTGAGCAACGACGACGCACAGAGCCTTGTCGCCTCCCTGGGATTTGCGAGGGAGGGGATGGTGCACCTTGATGCCAAAGTGCTGGAACGATATGCAGGGGATGGAGGGCTGGACATTGTCAACTCCGTGGCGCCCTTTAGGATAATGAAGAGAGCCACGAGGGTGGGGGGGAGGATAGGGCGTCCCGAAAAAGCAAAGGAGAGGCTGATGAAGCCGGCACCCAACGTGCTGTTCCCGATAGGGGAGCATGGCGGCAAGGAGAGGAACGTTTACAAGTCGTATATGAACGACAAGAGAAAGTTTGGCAACGTATCTGTAGACCTTGTTATAGCCAGGTACCGTTGCAAGATGGGAGGCGAACTGATAATATCCCCATACTGCAGGACGCATGGCGCTAGGGGATATCTGGAAAGGGTATGCAAGATATGCGGTAGAATGACAACGAGCAGTGCATGCCCAGTGTGCAAATCCAGAACCGACGGCTACGACATTAGGAAGGTGAATCTCTCTGAGGCCATAGACAACGCAATGAAGAACGTTGGGATACAGACCCTGCCAAAGGCGTTCAAGGGGGTGAAGGGGCTGGTAAGCGCAGACAAGATATCAGAGCCGCTAGAGAAGGGGATACTGCGCGGGAATCGGGGAGTGAACATATTCAAGGACGGGACGGCGCGATTTGACGCCACTGACGCACCGATGACACACTTCTACCCCAAGGAGATAGGGACAAGCGTAGGGAGGCTCAGGGAGCTTGGGTACACCCACGACTACCTGGGTAACGAACTGGAGCGCGACGACCAGCTGGTGGAGATGAGACACCAGGACGTGGTGATAAACAGGCGCGGCGGGGATTACATGCTTAGGGTTGCCAGATTCGTGGACGACCTCCTCGAGAGGTTCTACAGGCTCAAGCCATTCTACAACATAAGCGAAATCGATGGACTGGTGGGCCACTGCGTGATAACGCTGTCGCCCCATACGTCGTGCGGGGTGCTCGGCAGGATAATAGGGTTCACGAACGCAAGCGTAGGCTTCGCTCACCCTTACACCATAACGGCAAGACGGAGGAACTGCGACGGCGACGAGGACACCCTCATGCTCGCGCTGGATGCATTGCTCAACTTCTCGAAGAAGTACCTGCCGGTCACCATAGGCGGCACCATGGATGCGCCGCTCATTATGACGCTGCATGTCATACCTGAAGAGGTTGACGACGAAGTGCACGACATGGAAGTGGTGGATTCCTACGGGCTGGAGTTCTACAACAAGACCCTCACAATGGCCGCGCCGTCCGATGCCAAGCTCGAACTGGTAAGGGGCAGGTTGGGAAAGGCCGAGGCGTACTTCAAGCTTGGCTTCACCCATGCGACCGGGCCATCGGCCGTGGATGACGCCCCATACAGAAGCATGTACACGAAGCTCAAGACCATGCAGGAGAAGATAGACATGCAGTTCAGCCTCATGGACAAGCTCTACACGATAAACAAGGCGGATACTGCTAGGAGGCTGATAATGAGCCACTTCATACCAGACCTGATGGGCAACCTGCACTCGTTCTCCAGGCAGACGTTCAGGTGCGTGTCGTGCAATGCGAAATACCGCAGGGTTCCGCTCGAGGGCAAGTGCACGAGGGAAAGATGTGGCGGGGGCAAGCTTGTGCTCACCATATCAAAGGGAGGAATAGAGAAGTACCTGAACGTGGCAATCGCGCTCTCCGATAGGTACGATTTGGAGCCATACATAAAACAGCGGATTCTGCTGCTCAAGGACGAGATACAGGCAGTGTTCGGCAACGTGGGAGGGGGGGAGAAGCCCGTGGGGCAGTTTAACCTGGCCAATTATGTATGATGGGCACGCGGCCTCGGCAGATTATGGACGTTTGGCATACGACAATGGACGCGCTTGGCAGAATAACAGAACTGCCGCATATTTTTGGTACATTCCGCAACACTTAAATATCTGGTAAATTCACTTCCTACCTCAAGGTGTATACATGGCACAGACAACAAACAGCCCGCTGGTTGCTAAGGCTAGTACAAGCGCAACTTCGCTGCAGGAGACAGTGAAGTCTCTTACAGAGGAAGTGTCAAAGCTGCAGACAAGCCGCAAAGCACTGGTGGAATCGAGAAGGGCAGAGGCGAAGAAGGAGGCGGAGGAAAGGACTGCCAAGAGGGCGGAACTCAAGTCCGTGAAGGCGTCCCTCAAGAAGGAGGCTGCCGCGGACATTGCCGCATTGTCGGAGTCCCAGGCGTCCATGCAAGGGATGGTTTCCGGAACCGCAGCCGAACACGAGGCGAAGAGGCAGGTCATACTTGCAGAGTACGCCGCGAAGGTAAAGCAGGCCGAAAAGGAGGCGCGTGATGCCATAACCAAGGTGCAGGCCGAGGTTGCCCAGAGGGCAAGGGCTGAGACGGAGGCGGTGGAGTCTCTTAACGAGGCAAGGGCTGCAGTAGTCGCAACTAAGAAGGCGCTGCTCAGGGAAGAGAGGAGACTCAAGGCCACCGAGAGGGATACCGTAGCGAGCAGAATAGTCAACTGGGTGCAGGACAACGTCGTATCCAGGCTGCAGTAGATAAGTAGTGGCTGAAAACGGTCATTGGCCTGCAGGTACTACTGCAGGCATTTTCTCTTTTCCTGTTTTTTATTTTTCATGCAAGATCCAGCGCGAGCCTTAGAGGGGCGCCTTGGGGACTGGCTGCGGGTCTGACTAGAGAGGGATATGAATAAATACCATAAACACTTATATAGGATGGATAAAATGTCGTGGTTTAGAAGGGACAAGAAACCTAAGAGTGAGGAGGAGAAGCTTGCAGAAGCAATAGGTAGGGGCCAGTGGAAAGCAGGGATGACCACGGAAGTGCCTGCGCTCATGGGTTACAGTTACGAGCGCTACTCTTTTTCTGTGCCGGTCCCACAGGAACGGCTTGCATCTGCGCTGCAGGATGCTACAAATGCCCTGACATCGCTTCCTGAAACGGTAAGGGGCGGACTGGAGATCAAGATCGCCAACTGCAGGGAGATAGAGGAAGTATACGGAAAGGGTACATATATCGTGATGGTGGCAGAAAGAGAATACCACTCGCTTCTTGGAAGCGATGGGGGTATAGGAAAGAGCGTAAGGGAAATCGGCCGGACGCTTTTTGATACTTATGCGCCGGACAACATCAAGAAGGCATTCGGCCTACTGGTGCTGAAGAGGGGCAGTGATAGCGCAGTGGACTACGACCAGAGGGACTAATATATTGCAGTTAGACGTATCTCCTCCTATCGAACGCATGAAATTCGGCAATCGCATCGGAGAATTTTAAGACACCGAGATACTTGCCGTGTTCTAGCACGGCGCACCACACGGCTTTGTTGCGTCTCATTGCCTCGAGGGCGGCGTCAGTTGTTGCGTTTATGTCAACAGATGCGATTTTCCTTGCGTAGGAGACCACCTTTGCCCGAGGCTCGGTGGCCGCCTCTTCTAGGAGGTAAATGCCACCGATGAGGCGCTTGTTGCCATCAATAATGGGCAACGAGGCGACCCCGTATTTTTCCATTAGTGCCTTTGCGCCTATGTATGTGTCCGATCTATATTGATTAGCAGGCTCTTCCGTATCTTCTTGTGTCTGAGTTCGCGGTTGAAGTAGTCGCCTATGTGCGCGGGGGAGTCCTTGCGGGTGTCCACCTGCGAGCCGTATATTGTAGATTCGCCGCTCGCGAGATACGCGGCGGCTATCCCGAACATCGCACCAGGAAGAAGAGTGAGGCTTCCGGTCATTTCAGTGACCATGAGCGAAACTGACACAGGCACCTTGCTTGCCGCACCGAAGAACGAGAGCATTCCGACTATGGCGAATGCGCCCAGGTACGGCGGGGGCACACTGCCCGGTATCAGTGCATTCAGAAGCAGCGCTACGAATATCCCGACGCAGGCACCTATGAACATTCCAGGGGCGAACACGCCGCCGCTGCCGCCCGAGCCCACCGTAGTTGCCGTTGCGGCGATCTTTGCGAGCGCAAGTATGAAAAAGAATAGTACGAGAGGTATGCCGTATGTGTTGAATGCGTTGAGGTTGCCGCTGATCATGAACTGCGCCCACCCGTAACCTACACCCATTATCTCGGGAAACGCAAGTGCTATCGCTGCAGTGAAGACTGCACCCAGTGCAGGCTTGAACATCTTTTTGATGCGTACGGACTCCATCAAATCATGTATCTTGTAGAAAACCCGTACATAGACCTTGGCCATCACTCCGCAGACGACACCAAGCAGCGCGAAGGTTAACATATCTTGGGGGCTGAATGTGTAGCTAAGCATCCCAAATATTGGGGAATAGCCCGCAACTGCACCAAATATAACGAACGCGACGGCACTGGCTATTAGGGATGGGAATATTGCATCTACCTCCATGTCATGCCTGTACAGAATCTCTGCGGACATTAGCGCTCCTGCGAACGGAGAGCGGAATATCGCACCTATTGCTGAACCGAGTGCTACGGTCCCTAGCAGGCGCTTCTCGTCGTTGCTTATCTTGAGGTTCCGCGATACGACTGACATTATGCCTGCCGACACCTGCGCGGCGGGACCCTCCCTTCCGGCAGATCCGCCACTGCCTATGGTAAGCGCGGATGCAACCAGCTTCACAACCCATACACGCTTGCGGAAGAAACCCTGACGGTTGTGGAAGGCGCTTATAACTGCGTCGGTGCCGTGGCCCTCCGTTTCGGGGGCAAACTTGTAGACGATAATGCCAGCCACTAGCGCGCCCAGCACTATTGATACTGGTATCAGGTAATATTTGGAGACATGGAATATGAATGATGTAGTACCACCCTCACCGAATGCGGCGGGTACATTGTAGCCCAGCAGGTCGCCCATGAAAAGCTGCTGTGTGAGCCCGAGGGAGTAGTAGACAACCAATGCGGCGAAGCCCGACATTATTCCTGTTATCAGGCCAAGGAGTGACATCCTTCTTGTGTATCCAAGCTTCCCTATTGAGAATGCCATTGAACTATCATTCCTATATAAAGAATAAATAATAAATAGCACGTCCAGCTGGACTGCAGCTGGCGATTTTACCCGGCTACGCATATTAAAGTGAAAGCTTAATTAAAGTATAACTTAATTATTACTGATATGGATGCATTCTCGGCGCTTGCGGATCCGAAGAGGAGGAGCATAGTGGAGCTCCTTGCACGTAGCGGCGCGATGCCCGCAACCGAGATATATGACAGGTTCAACGTTAGCCACCCTGCCATATCGCAACACCTGCAGGTGCTCAGGCTTGCAAAGCTTGTCAGGGTGGAGAAGTGCGGGCAGCAGCGCATATACAGACTGAACCCTAAAGCAATCACGGAGATAGAGGAATGGGCAAGGAGGACAGCGAATGTGTGGGAGGTACGCTTTGACAGGCTTGACCGAGTGCTTGAATCTGAGAGGAAAAACGCTAAATAGGTGAAAGAATGGACGAACCAGTAAAGGAACTTAAGATAACGCGCATGTTCGATGCGCCCATAGAATCGGTGTGGAGGGCATGGACAGACCAGTCCATGATAAAGATGTGGTGGGGGCCGAGGGGTGTCACCAACCCAACATGTGAATGGGACGCGAGACCAGGCGGGAAGATAAACATAGTCATGCAAGCAGGTACGGAGCTTGGGCCCATGGCAGGGCAGAAATGGCCCATGGGAGGGACCTTCAAGGAGGTCACTCCGATGAGCAGGCTAGTCTACACATCGGGGGCCCTGGATGACGTGAAGAAGATGTTCATAGAGCAGCGGGTTACGGTGGAATTTGAGGCACTCGGCGCCAAGACCAGGATGAAGCTGCATATAATCGTAACGAACTCGAGGGGAGATGAGATGGCCAGGAACGCGCTGCGCGGAATGGAGATGGGCTTCAACCAACAGACCGACAAGCTGGGCGAGTTTCTGCAGACAATTAAAGGATAGTGGTGGAATCCATGAAAACAAATGTGAAGGGACTGACCAAGGAGGAGATAGCGGCAATGAAAGACACGATTAAGGAAAGAAAGGCCGGCGGGACCGATGGGGAGGGGGCGATACTTGCCAAGATAGCAGAGATGCCTGAGCCTGACAAATCAATGGCAAGTAAGCTACATGCAATAATCAGGGCAGGCGCGCCGGAGCTAGGGATGAGGACATGGTACGGCATGCCGGCATATACAAAAGGCGAAGACGTAGTTTGTTTCTTCCAGCCTGCAAGCAAGTTCAAGGTCAGATACATGACGTTGGGCTTCAGCGACAAAGCGAAACTCGATGAAGGGATGATGTGGCCAGTAACATACGCGCTGAAGATGCTTACAGCCGCTGAAGAGACCAGAATAAAGGCACTGGTTAAGAGGGCAGTAAGCCAATGACCTGCGGGAATTACATTGGCGGTATGTGCACAGCATTGCTTTTGCAAAGAGAATGGTTTGGGGTTATAAAGGCATGATGCTGTGTACAGAAAGCAATGGTACAGGCGTACTGCGACTTTAGCCTACCTTGAGCACGCCAAGTAGCCTTTTCGCAGTCATTGTGTTGACCACCCTTTCGGGGCCCAGCCATCCGCGCCTAGCCGTGCCCACGCCATAGCGCATGAACCTGAGGTGCTGCACACTGTGGGAATCGGTACCAATGCTGAACATTACCTTGTACTTGGATGCAAGCATTATGTTCGTGTCGTTCAGGTCTGTCCTGTTCGGGAATGCGTTTATCTCAAGGGCCACCCCATTGCGCTCCGCGCACTCGAACACCTTCTCGAGATCGACCTTGTACGGCTCTCTTTCGCCTATCAGCCTTCCAGTGGGATGCGCAAGCACGCTCACCAGGCCAGAATCGAGCGCACGTTCCACCCTCCTAGTCATCTGCTCCTCTGACATACCAGTATTCTGATGCACAGCGGCGACGACCACGTCCATGCCTCTAAGTGTCTCAGCCTTGAGGTCCAAGGAGCCGTCCTTGAGTATGTCCAATTCCACACCCTTGAATATGGTGAATCCACTGTCAAGCGAGTCCTGTAGCCGGTCCACCCTCTTGAAGAACTCTGCGAACTGCCTGTCGTCCATCCCTTTTGCTATGTAGAGACTCTTGGTGTGGTTTGTTATGGCCATATACTTGTAGCCCGCCTTCATTGCCGCATCCACCATCTCCTCGAGGCTGCTCGAGCCGTCGGTCTCCTTGGTGTGCGTGTGCATGTCACCTGCTATGTCATCCGACGCTACGAGGCGCGGGATCTTGTGCTCCTGCGCGAGCTTCACCTCGCCGCGCGCCTCTCTCATCTCGGGAGGCATCCACTGCATTCCCAGCTTCTCGTATATGCCTTCCTCCTCGGGGCCGGCTATGTTCCTGCCGCGCCTGTCGAACAGGCCATATTCGTTGAGTTTGTACCTCTTGTTAACGGCTATGGTCCTGACCTGTATGTTATGGTCCCTGCTGCCTGTGAAGTATTGCACGGCTGCGCCGAAGCTTGCAGGTTCCAGCACCCTGAGATCGCAGCTTATCCCGATCTTAAGCATAACGGTGGACTTAGTAGGGCCCTTCTGTACCACGCTGGACACTTCCTCCATCCCAATGAAGAAGTCCATGACCTTCTCGTTACGCGCGGATATGGCCAGTATGTCCAGATCGCCAACAGTCTCGCGCATCCTCCTTGCTGAGCCCGCAACCAGTGCGCGTTCCACAAGGCCGCTGCCCTTCAGCTTCGCTATCATGGCCTCGGCTACAGGCAATGCCTCCCCAAGCAGCATCCTGCCCTTGCTGGACTCGGTTATCTGCAGCCCCTTTGTTATTATTTCCTCGCTCTTCTCGCCGAACCCGTCGAGCTCCGCGATCTTGTGCTGCGCCAGCGCCTTCTTGAGGCCTTCCACATCTGTAATCCCTAGTTTTTTGTAGAGCGTAAGTGCCTTCTTTGCACCGACCCCCTGGATTGAAGTGAGCCCGGCCATGTCGATAGGGTACTTCTTCCTTAGCGTATCGTATTTTTTCGACCTGCCAGTCTTGATGTATTCCTCTATCAGCGAGGCTATGGACTTCCCGACTCCGGGCAGCGCCATCAGGGACCCGACTCCGCCCTTCCTGTATATGTCTTCTATAGGCTCCTGCAGTGTGCCTATTGTCATTGCCGCCTTCTGGTACGCTCTGATCTCAAACCGGGCAGTAGGGAAGTCCTCGAGCTCCAGATATGCGGCTATCTCGCTAAGCAGGTCTGCTATGTTCTTGTTCAACGTAGGGACACCATAGGCAGTGGCACAGTGACATATTGGCAACTAGCCTTTTTATCGTTTGCATGGCATACGGAAGGGATGGGGTGGCGGTGCACAGTCCGGGCCGCTATAAAAAATCGGAATTTTGACGAATTTGCAACTTTTTGAAATATATAAATATTGTCTAGCCGCCAAGGAGTCTAACAGGGGTGAAACGCATGGACAAGGCCGAAAAATACATGGAGATGAGCCGGCTGATCACGGAGGTGAGGATAGCTGAGGACATGTATCCGCAGCTCAGGGACGAAAAAAGGCTTATACTGCTGAAGAGGAGCCTGGCTGATGCCTACATCAGCATTGTGCCGGACGAGGCAAGCCACAAACGGAGGGCCACGCTGCTTAGCGTCGCCGCATACCAGCTTGAACGGGTAGGGGAGACAGATAGAGCTGAGGAAATAAGAAATCAGTCGGATGCTGAGAGACGCCAGTACGAAGCCAACAGGACCCTAGGGGAGAGGATAAGCGACGGCGCAAAGAGGATTGGAGACCATCTCATGGGGCTGCTGAGGGGATAAGGAGTAAGATTAGGGCAGCACTGTTATGCCGTCCGGGATGCCTGTGGCGTCAGGGTAGCTTGATACCACGCTAAGCGATGCTATGCTTATCTTGTAAAGGCCAGACGTGGAGGACGTGACAAAGGCGAAGCCGTTCTTGGTTATGGCTATGTATCGTGGGCTTGGCACAGATATGTTTGCAAGCCATGTAGGCACTCCCCCTGGTATGCGGAACACCTCCACAACGTTTGACTTTGTGTCAGCAACGAACAGCTCCTGCCCGGCGTCGTAGACCGCAACACCTTCCGGATGTATGTTCGTATCGAAGTTAGGCGACGGTGCCTTGTTGAGCGCGTACTCCGTAACAGTGTAGCTTGGGCTAGGTGATATAACAGCAAGGTCGCCTGATTCCCACACTGCGACATACGCAAACCCTAACGCATCGAATGCTATGCCACTGGGCATTTCACCCTGCGATGCACCGTTGGGCAGGACCACCGCCTTGAGCGCAGAGCCGGTGCTTGCGGCTATGAAGCTCACCTGCCCTGGCGAAATCCTGTCAGTCACCCCTATTACGGATCCGTCTTCGGAGAATGCAAGGTCGTACGGATTTGTCGGGCAGCCGATTAGCTGCCCGCTTGGGCAGATTGCAAGACTGTTCTTGTAACCGTACGGGCTTTGGTAAGTGAAACTCATGATACTGTCATCGCTGCCGCTCTGGTTTGTAGCGACAAGATCGCCTTGGTACGCGGGCAGGCATCCGTTTGTGCAGTGGTTATATGCTATGCCATGCACATACTCGTCGCATGTCCTAGGGTTCGTGCCCGTGCACCACCCTATCCCACCTATGTTGGTTATCTCTGACATGCTGGACGTGCTTATAACTGCCACGCCAGGAGACGGCAGGGGGAATGTACTGCCGGAAGTATACGCCCCGTACTCGCTTACGAATACTGTGCTGTCGTCCGTGGATGCGGTTATCTGTGTGGCACCTGGGCCTACGTTTATAGGGCTGAATATGTACATATACGATGAATTTACTGGCACCACTTTGTCCGATGAATTGTCGACGTACCATATGTCTGGGGTAAGCGCTTTGAAGTCTGCCGTCTCTGTTATCCCGTTGCCGTTCACCGTAATTGTATATGGGTTGGACATGCCGCTGTATGCGATGCCAGTGTCCCCCTGCGCAACTGATCCGGACCATCCTGCGAATTCATAACCGGAGTTCGGGTAGGCCTGTATCACATTGTTGGTGTTGGCATTGAACCAGCCTGGGCTGCTTACTGACCCGCCAGAGCCAGGGCTTGTGGCTGTCGTGAGATAGTACTGCTCCCCGTACACGCCGTTTGCCTCGCATGATGACTGTGCGACAAAAGAGCCGGACTGCGCAGTTGCACCGCATCCCGAGGTCGAAGACCATTCCCACCTACTGGTGGGGGAGAACAGCACGACGCCGTTCCAAGAGTATGTGACAGTATTGCCAATCGTGACCACTGTGTAGACAGGAAGCGAGCCATAGCCATAGTTTGTGCCGTCGAGCGTGAGAATATTCGTGCCTGCGGGAACTCCTGTGAGGGCGCCCTGTACCCCGAAAATTATTACCCCCTGATGGGGACCCAGGCTTATTGTGGATGTTGTGGTAGTGGTTATGGACGTGCTGGTAGAAGACGTGAGAACCGTTGTTGAAGCCACGGTTGTGGACGTTGGAGCGGGAGTACCTTGCACATGGGCCTGGAACGCCCCTACTGATGTTGCAGTTGGCGCGTTAGTGCATGTGGGTGACGATATGGAGTAGTTCCTGAGCAGGCCGCATGCGGAAAACCGCACGTATATTGCGCCTGCCACGTACTGTGAATCTTTGTAGCTGCCCGGCACTTGTATTACACAGTTTATTGGGGCGCCCTGCCGGACCAGAGCAGGGTAGCACGATGAAGGGGTCGTATTTGAACCACCTATCGCCATTAATGCCATAACGTTCGCAACGGCATACGGTTCTGCATTGAACAGGTACAGGGTTGCCACAGTATTGTGCGACACCGCGTTGGCAGATATCACGATGTCCTCGCATGCGACCTTTGCCGCGGCCTGGATAAGCGAACACGAGTTTGGCGCAACGTTCTGAGGCGCGCTTGCAAAGTACAGGAGAAGGGTGAAGACCAATGACAGCAGCACTATTAGCCAGCCGTAAACTATCAGGTATTCGACCGAAGATTGCACCTTGGCTGCGCGCCTGACCTTAGAAAGGGATGTTGTGTGGAACCTGATTGGACGGATTACGGCGCTGGAGGCCGCTTTGTGTCTGTTGTGTGGCAAGGAACCAGCCGCGCGCATAAAATGCGCCACAATCTCGAATAGTGTTGGTTGTGGGCTATATAAATAGGTTTGGATATGGCATCGGCGCTGGGGCACAAATGACATAATCGCAAGGTTTTTTGCATTTTTGGACGTATTTGGCAGTATTAAATATCTGTGATACAGATACCTTTGATTGTCCGGCCGGATACATCTACGGCAGGCAATTCCGTGGAGGAGCTAGGATCGCTGTTGAGGAAAGGGCAGCCAAGGGTGGCATTGGACGTAGATGGCACCATGGCGAATGTGCTGGATCTCATGCTGGCCGGCTACAATACAAAGCATGGCACTACCTATACCGCGGCGGACCACAGGGACTGGAACTTCAAATCCATAAACTCCAACTATGAGGAAATGATGCATTTTTACACTGATGCATGGAAGAACAATTACAGAAGCATAAAATTCACGGGGGACAGCGCACAGATGCGCGAGCTTGCAAGGCACTACGAGGTAAGCATTGTGACGACCCGCAGCCCTGACAGCTCTGGCGCCACGGGCGGCACTGTGGAAAACCTGCAGAACTGGCTTAAGATGCATGGCCTGGATTCCTACCCGCTTGAGGTGTGCCCGCCGGATAAAAGCAAGGCCGACATGGGCTATGATATTTACATAGACGACTCCCCTAAGGTCGCAGAGGAGGTAATAGCGAAGGGCAAACTCATACTCCTTATAGACATGCCGTACAACAGGTACATAAGAGATGGGGATAGTGTGGTAAGGGTGAAGAACGTGCAGGAGGCTATGCAGGTACTAATAGAGTCTGCAGCTAAGGAGAGGGCAGTGTCTGTGGCGAAATCGGTATCTTTGTCCTGATTTTCTGCGCGCTCTTGGGCGAGGCGGTGATTGGCTCCGCGAGGGAGGACTGCCCGACTAACTTCTGGCGCATGAAATGCGTCCTGCACCGTGGCTCGTAGTCGCCAGCGCCGCCCACGAACTTCTGCTTGCCGCCTGTGCGGTAGTTTGTAATCCTCTGCGTGAATGCCGCCTTCCTACCACACTGCGAGCAATGGGCCCCTAGTGAGTATATGTGGTCGGCAAGAGGCAGGAGCTTCTCTCCTATGTCGAACGAGGTGCCCATATTTTTCCTGTTGAGCATTGACACATAGATAATTTTCGAGTCGAATGCGAGATCGTCGAGCGCAGCGGCGAGGCCTGGCACGCCATCCCAGAAGTGCCCTTCGTCTATGCCTATGACGTCGTAGTCGCAGGCTATGCGCCTCAGAACAGGGATGCACGCTTCGCCATCTGGCAACACCATTGCCGGGAGTTTCAGGCCGTCGTGGGATACAACATCGGACCTGCTGTACCTTGTGTCTATCGCGGACTTGAGCACGACTGCACGGAGGTTCTTCTTGCGGGCCTTGGATATCTCGCTTATGAGCTTTGTGGTCTTGCCCGAGAACATTGGGCCGGTTATTACAATGAGCTTCCCCGCTTCGACCATCCCATCAGCGTTAGTAGATTGAAGAACAAGTAATATTAATGTTGCTAAATTTTTTTGTACTTTCTTGTGTGTTTTTTGCGTGTGCCCGTCGAAACATGCTGCCGAACCGGCAAAGCGCAAAAGTGAGGGGTAGGAAGATATTTATCACTTATTTGAGCTGTAATAATGGCAGATTATGATGGCCGACGATAACGGCAAGGTTGCACTGGATCGTGAACTGAGGCTAAACCAGCTGTACCTTGCCATAATAGCGCGGTACAAGGACTACATAGAGGAGAAGGAGCACATCTCCGTCGCAGAGTTGACCACCCTTGTGACTCCGAAGGACGAGTCTGTCCTGGCCAAGGCCAACGACATAAGGGGCAGCTTCGGGGCCTACTCCTATGTGGAGCATTTCTACGAGGCCAGCCTCAAGGCTTATGCGTTCGTGAGGGACGAGATAGAGGATGTACAGATGCCGCTGGAGTTCTGGCTTACGCCAAACGAAACGATGAAGTTCGGCGTGGGGGACACTGTAGATAAGAACACGCTTTTCTGCAGTCTGCTCATAGCGCTGGGTAACCCGTCGACAAAGGTGTTCGTCTACGTGAGGGGCGCATCAAGAAGTATAAAGACGGTATTCGAGCTCAATGGCCTGTTCTATGTTACGGAGTTCGGCAGCACAACGAAGAGGATGGCGAGCAGGGACGAGTTCATAGGCGCGCTCACTGTGGACGACGACACTATAGCCTATGAGTTCAACGACCAGAGCTTCGTAGATGTAAGTTGAAACCCCGTGGCGGCGCACACATCAGCGCCTGGAACGCCTCCTGGTCCTGTTGTGCTCGCGCTTGAGTTTCCTGGCCTTCTTCACCTTCCTGTAGGACTTGCCGATTTTCTTTCCCATTTGATCACATCGATTCCGAATTAGTATTCGACCTTCACATTAACTCTTCCGCCCTGCTTCTGTGATTTCTCGAAAGTAAGCTCCAGTATCCCGTTCCTGAATTTCGCCTCCTTCGGCGTGGGTGTGACTTGGGACGGGAAGTCCACCTTTTTTGTATAGTTCCTGAAGCTGCCGCGACCGAATATATCCACTCCTGTGTGGGACGCGGAAACTGAAAGGTCCCTGCCGTGGACTCCCTGCATCTCTACCATAATGACTATCTCACCCTTCCTGTCTATCATGTCGACAAGTGGCTCAAGGTCCCTTGCGAACGCTGGGCCCACCGCGCCTGCTGGCATGGCAGATCCGCCAGGTTGTGGATTGGCAGTTGATGATTGTGCGTACGCCGAGTCCTGCTGGATTGGCTTGGCTACATCCTTCTTCAGCGCGCGGTACGTATCCTGCAACAGCTTGTTGAGCCTCTGTATACCGGCATCCTCGGCCTGGTCGTCGCCCTTCTTCTTTGGCATCCTCATCGCACCCGATTACTTGTTTGACATACGTGAATTTAAATATGACAGTGACATACGTTGCGTGCGCTCCCCTACTTGAGCCATCTCGACATACCGCTCTGCCCTGCGCTGCTCTTTATCGCTATGAGTTTGTCGGCGAACTTCCCTATGCGCTCGTGGCCGAAGTCGTGCTGGTCGCATAGGAACTTTATGATTGACTCCTTGTTTGGTACCCTGGTAGATGGGTCCCTGAGGCTTGAGTCGTCTATTTCTGAGGTCTCTGGGTTGAGAAACAGCGACTCCACCTCGCGTATGTCGAGCTCGAACTCCGCGTTGTACTTGGATTTTACATAGTTCTTTATGTCCTCTATGGTGGCTGCGCCCTTCACTATCTTAAGCGCAGTCTTGGGCCCCACTCCTACCACGCCTTCGTTGAAGTCTGTCCCTAGCAGTATGCCCAGCCATATGAGCTGCCGCTGACTTATGCCAAGCTCGCCCAGGGTGCCATCAAGACTCATAAGCTCCGGCTCGACGTTTACGTATATGTGCTTGCCTGGCAACTTCCGGCGGCCGCTTAAGGTGAGGTTCCTCACCACCAATGGCGCACCGAAAAGCATGGTGTCGTAATCCTGGCTGCCTACCGCGTACGCCTGTCCATTCGCACACATGCGACTTGCCTGCGCCTCGCCCTCGCCCGGCGCGCTCACATACGGTATGGCCATGAGCCCCAACAGGTCCTTTGCACTGGCTACCACTTCCTTGGTGATCCTTGTGCTAGCCTGTGCGTGGGCCCTAGCCTCCTCTACTGCCCCCCTGGCTTTTGCCTCTTGCCATGCTTCGTACGCCGCGCGGCGCCTCTGCATCCTGGCCGCTATTGTCTTCTGCTTCAGCACGGAGGGTATGCCGTCGAACACGTATATGGGTTTTATGCCGTACCCCAGCAGGTCTATGCTGCGGTAGAACAGGCCGGAGAGGTGGCTGGTCACGTTGCCATGGATGTCTGCGAGTTGATTGCCGTCCGGCCCCCTGATAATCGAAAGGAACTGGTATATTACATTGTAAGCGTCTATCGCGACCGTCCTGTCGCGCAGCTCCTCTAGGTTAAGCACCCTCTTCGAAACCAGCTTTGCCAGATCAACCGACATGCGTATGCACGCTCAGCCCTTGCCCTCCATGAAGTCGCCTAGCGTTGCGCCGGCGGACGGGCGGCCCACCGAAACCTTCTTTTCATCCCTCTGCTCCTCCGTGAGCTTGATGCCGAGCACCCTTTCCAGCTTCTTGGTGAGTTCCACAGTGGGCTTGGTGCGCTCCTCCTCTATTCTGAGCAGAAGGTGCTCCTTTTCTGAAAGCATCTCCCCAAGCACCTTAAGCGGCAGGTGCATATGTTCGCGGGCATCATGAATCACCTTGCCGTAGTTGTCTATCAGCTCGGCAGGCTCGTCAGGGTTCCTGCGCGGCGGTCGCTGTGATCCGGGCCGCGCCTGCTGCTTCGGCTTGTCGATTTCTGCGCGTACTACCTTCTTCCCCTCTGCACACTTTGCACAGGACCTCATTTCCACTCCCTCGATGTTCAAGACGTACACGTCCTTAGTCTGCCTGCCGCATAGCTCGCATTCCTCCATGCAATCGCCGTAATGTTTATTCTCACAGACAGTTAAATATGTTATTGGACATTTCGGGCATCATGCGAAAGCGAGCAGCACGGCGCCGCATGTGGCCACTGCGACCCCGAACCACTGCATCGTTGTAAGCCTTTCCCTGTACACCAAGCACGCCAGCACTGCTGTCAGAGCGGGAGCGAACGCTGTGAATATGCCGCCTATGGAAACGAACTGTAGGACGGCTACGTATCCAAACGCGAGGTTCCCCATGCCGCTGAATATGCCGCCTGCAATCCCTATGGACACGGTGCGTAGGGAGTGCCTATGTTTGGCGGGTTTGGCGGCGCGGGAGGGGCGCCTTGCGGCTATGTACGCTATTATCGCTATCACGGTGCCGACTATGCGCATGACGTTGATTACCGCTACGTAATTAGAGCCGAGGCTTATTGCATAGTCTGCCGCGAACCACGACAGGGCCCAGAAGACGTTCCCGGCAAGGGCTGGCAGCAGTTTTCTGTTGAGGTTGAAGCCCGTGGTGGTCGAAACCATCAGCACCCCTGCTATGCATATCGCAGCACCTACGGCGCTGATGACTGACAGCGGCTGGCCCAGCACCGCTATCCCAAAGACGCTCACCAGTACTGACTGCACCACCACAAGCGCATAAGAATTGGACGTCTGCTGGGTCTCCAGCGCCTTGTAGAACGTTATTGCGCCGAGCGCTAGGAAGACGCCGGATATGAAGCTGAAGAATATCCCGCTACCGCCTATGGCGGCGGGGGCGATGATGTAAAGTATGGCTGAGGGGATGATGCCGCCGCCCACGACCAGTACCCCCGCCTTGTACCTGTCCATGTCGGCTGCCGGCCTTTTCGCCATCACGTTGGATATAGACCAGAACAGCGTAGTGAGGAAGGCGAACACGAACCCTGACTCTATCCACATCATATGCAAGACACCTGCGTGAGCAGACCTTAAAGCTTGTAAGGAAAGCGATATATAGTTTTTTATGGAATCTAATAGTGCTTTTCATGAAAAGGAACAGTGCGGCCACAGCTGCCGCTCCGAAATCCAAGTACGGCCTGTGGACTAGGGCAGCCCTGACCCTGTTTTTCTTCCTGGCAGGGGTAGGTGCAGTACTGTTCAGCTACAATGCAACATGGCTCGGGATTTTCTCCCAGTGGATAGTTGCAATCATATCGCTCTCCTGCGTAGGCATACTCATAGGGTCCGTCAACGGGGTGCCGAACTGGTATGGCGCGTATCTGCTGCCAACCAAGAGAGGGATATGGATAATAGAGTGGCTGTCGGGCCGCTACGAGCGCTTCTGGACCGGCATGTCAATATGGGGCCTGGTGCTTGGATTCGGGCTGCTGTCGTTCCCGTTCTTGAAGGGCAGGATAGACAGGAGGCTGTTCGGGTTTGGCATACTGTGCATAGTAGTTGTCATGCTTGTAATAATACCTGAGACGATACAGGGTTTCCAGTTCATAAACCTACCCACAATACAGGGCGCGCTGCAGGCCCCGGCACAGGCCAGCACACAGCAGGCTGCGGCGCAAGTGCCGCTTGCATACATAATAGATGCGGTAGCAGTGGTGGTTGGGCTGAGCGGGCTGATACTGCTGCTTTTGGTGCAGAATGCGGCTTCCATAGTCCTGAAGGTTTGGGCATATGCCGCAAGCGCGGTAGGGGGTGCCGCGCAGCCCAGCACGCTGCATGGGATAGTTCCGGGCGTTGCCCCAATAATACCCGGGATAGACATACCGCTTTTCGCAGGCCTCGCCTCGCTTGCTGTGCTGCTTGTTGTGCACGAGGCGTCGCACGGGGTGCTAGCCCGAATAGTGAAGATAAAGGTAAAGACAGTGGGGCTTGCGATGTTCGGGATAATACCCATAGGCGCATTCGTAGAGCCTGACGAAAAGAGGATAGCCAGGCTTGAAAGTCCGAAGCAGACGCTGATATTATCAGCTGGAACTTCGGCAAATTTCCTTTTCATGTTCGTGTTCGCGGTGCTGCTTGCCCTGCTGCTCGCATATGTTATACCTGTGGTCTATACCAACCAGATGGTCGTGGTCGGCACAGTGCCCGGGATGCCTGCAAGCGGGATACTGAAACCGGGCATGCAGATATTGTATGTGAACGGCTACCATATATACAACACGAGCAACTTCAGCGTCGCTACAGCAAATGACGTGCCCGGGGCGCTGGTGACCGTGCAGACGAATTCTGGCGTATACACCCTAAAGGCACAGAGCATAAACAACTCTGCCAAGGGCTACATAGGGGTGAGCGTACAGGAGCAGTACGGCCCTGCGCATACCGGGCTGCTCGCTTCGCTCGTCGAATTCCTCTATGCGTTCTTCGCGCTCTCACTGCTGCTGAATTTCTCATTGGCCGTATTCAACCTGCTGCCGCTGCCGTTCTTCGATGGATGGAGGCTGTTCAAGGCGAACGTGAAGAACAACAACATAACAAAGGCGCTTGCGGGTATATGCCTTGTGCTCATACTTATAAACCTGTTTTCATGGGTGTTTGTCGGGATAGCCGGGGGCATATAGCCATTGGAATTGCCTGAGCTGAAAACCAGGCAGCCTAAGCAGGGTCATCGTGCCGCAGACCTGCGTCCGCGACGCCGTTATGCGATAGCCTGGCGATAACAGCATCGTGCAGGCGCTGCGCATATTCGTGCCGGTCATTTGCCATTATTGCGTCCGCATGCCCGAATGACACAAGCCCGTGCGCAAATGGGCTTGGGACATCGGTCCTTATGAACACGCATTTGAGTTTGCCGTCCCTTATCCTAGACAGGACCTGCTCCGCACGCGACACGTCCATTACCTCATTGAGTATCTCCCTGTAGGTCTCCTTGAGCACCGGGAAGTTTGGGCCTATTTCCTCCACTGTGCTGAGCAGCTGCTGTGAAACAGCCTGCTGCCTGCTTACGCTTATGCTCAGACCCTTGTAGTTCCTCAGCACCATGAAGCTCCTTGCTGCCACTTGCCTAAACCGCCTGTACATCAATTCTGTGTGCCTGACGCTCTGCCGAAGCAGTGGCGCGATGCTGCTGCCTGACAGCGAGTCCAGTATACCTCGGACTGCACCCCATGACAGCCCAGGGTCCCTCTCAAACGCCATCATGAAGCCGTTGTCCCCTGCCCGTATGACTATGGATTGGTCGTGGGCGGCGGCTAGCTTTGCGCCAACGACCCTTGACAGTGCGTCATTGGCCCTGCGCCCGAAGAGCGAATGGAACACCAGATAGTGCCTGTCGCTCCATGGATCCGCAGTGTCCTCTATCAGCATCAGGTCCTTGCTAGGCACAAACCCGGTGAAAAGCACCTGCTCCAGGAAATACCTGAATATTGCCTCCTTTGAGTTGGCGTCTATGGGCAGCCGGCCAAGATAGGCGCTTATAGTATCCGGCACGCCGTTTGCGCGCATGGTGCTTGCAGCATTGCCGGCTGATACAATGCCTGCCATCTCTCCTGCGAAATCTGCCCTGAAAGAGCTGATTGCCTCTGCGAGCTCGTAACTGAGAGGCAGCTGCTCGGATGACCATGGGGGTATGGCAGGAGTGGCAGCGTGTGCGGGGCGAACGTACGCCTTCATGCCCTTTGCCGACTCAAACGCATACGACCTGCCTCCGAGCATAAACACATCTCCGGCCTTGAGGCGTGCTAGGAACTCCTCCTCTATGTTGCCTATCCACCTGTTGGCCCCGCTCTGGACAACGGAGATAGAGACGGAATCTGGTATTGTGCCGATATTGAGCATGTATACAGCCTGAGTAAGCTGCCCCTTCTTCCTGAATGTGCCATTCTTTTCATCATAAAGGATTTTGCCGTACACCTCGCAGCGCTCTAGGCTGGCATATTTTCCAGAAAGGTATTCTATCAGCGAAACGAAATCGGCGCGCTCCAGCCCATGGTACGCATATGCCCTGCGCACCGCTTCGAATGCCTCATCGACGCCCCAGACGCGCGTCATCGACATTCCGGCTATGTGCTGCGAGAGAACATCCAGGGCGTTCTGTGGCACTGTGAACGAGTCAAGGTGCTTCTTCAGCACAGAGTCTAGAGTTATGGCACATTCCACCAGGTCGTCCCTGTCTAGCGTCATCATCCTACCACGCGCAACTGACTGGAACGAATGGCCCGCGCGGCCTATTCTCTGGACGGCCCTGGTGATGCTTTTGGGCGAACCTAGTTGCACAACCGTGTCTATCGCACCGACGTCTACGCCAAGCTCCAGGCTGGCCGACGAAACGACGCACTTGAGCGCGCCCTTTTTGAGCAGGTCCTCCACCTCTAGCCTTGACTCCTTTGACAGCGACCCGTGGTGGGCGGCTATGTCCGCCTCACCATAGCCGAACCTCTTCTTTAGGTTGAACACGACCCGCTCAGTACTGCTACGCGTGTTGGTGAATACGAGCGTGGTCCTGCCTGCCTTTATAATGCCATTGAGCTCGTTGTAAATCGCCTCCTCGGCCTTGCCGCCGGGTGAGTACATCATGTCCTTGACAGGGCACATTGCAAGCACATCGAGCTTCTTGCTCCATGACGCATCGACAACGGTGCAGTCGGCGGGCTTGCCGCGTTCGTATCCAGCCAGGAACTTTGCGGCTTCCTCAAGAGGGTGGAGAGTGGCACCCAGGCCTATCCTGGCAAACTTGGAATCGGTGGTGTCGGCAAGGCGCTCGATGGAAAGTGACAGGTGCACACCGCGCTTGTTGTTGGCCAGTTCGTGTATCTCGTCTATTATGACATACTCGACTGACCTGAGCTTCTCTGAGAATCGCGGGGAGTTAAGCAGTATCGCCAGGCTCTCGGGTGTAGTAACCAGTATGTTTGGCGGCCGTAGTATCATCTCCTCGCGCTGCCGCGGCGTAGTGTCGCCCGTCCTCACGCCAACGGTTACCTGCCTTATGTTCTCCTTGAGCATCCCCACCCCTTTGTCCTTGGCTATGAGCTTATACACTGCATCGAGTGGAACTTGCAGGTTCTTGTAGACGTCGTTGTTTAGCGCGCGCAGAGGGGAGACGTAAATGCAGTATACCTTGCGCTCCAGCCTACCGGCGAGGGAATAGTCGAACAGCCTGCTTATGATGGAGACGAAGCCCGACATCGTCTTCCCGGACCCAGTAGGCGCGGCAATTAGGGTGTTCCTGCGCTCGTTTATTAGCTTGAATGAGTACCTCTGCGGCGGGGTCAGCCCGGTGAAGCTTTTAGTGAACCACGACCTTACGTACTTGTTGAGCACGCCAAGGCTTTCCTCCTCGCTGAATGGCTCTGACGCATACTGGATGGGCATTGCAACCGCTCATGTGAAGCAGCCACGGCGGCCATCGCCGAGGCTGGCAGTGTGGAAAAAGGAAGCGAAGTGAATTGCCAATGGCTCATTCACTTGTAAATTGACTGGTATGTCTGCCCCTGGTCGTCGCTTATGGTTATGCATTCGCCCTCGCATTCTATAAGGCACGCCTGGCATAGTATGCATGATGCACCATTGACGCCAACTGACTTTTTCTTGTAGTGGTCGTGGCACTTCTGCACGTTGTTGTTCCACTTGTTGAAGTATGCGGGATTCTCGACGCCCTTCCACTGCTTGTCCGCCGGGGCGTTGTCTGCGTTGATTATGCCTTTTGATCCGTTTGGATCCTGGGCTATTTCACGCATCTCGAATACAGCTACTGGGCATACATCGAAACAGTGGGAGCAGCCTGTGCAATTCTGCTTGTTCACGTATACATCCATAGAACCAACTAGATTTTTGTATTACCTATATAGAGCCTTCGTTTTTATAAAACTTGCTGCAGTTCGCTTTACGCGCCTTTCCGAAACCGTGTGCGTGGCAGGGCGTGACCTGAGCAACCCGCCGTCCAGCAGGCGCGAAGCTAGCTGGAAGTGCGGTTGCTTGCCAGAAGGCGTGCGGCAGCCGCGGGCGCCTAGTGATGGCCATGCCTGAGCCATTAATGCACCGGATGGCTTCAGCCGAATAGACTTGCCAGCCCTCCCGCCGCTTCTTCCTCGCTCTTCTTCTCCTCCTTCTTTTCCTCCTTCGGCTTTGCTCCGGCCGCTCCTTGTGCAGGAGCTGCGGATGGTGCTGCAGCTACAGGCGCTGCCTGCGCGTTCTTTATGACCTCCTTTATGTTTACGTCCTTCAACGACGTAACAATGGCCTTCGCGCGAGCCTCGTCCGGGCTGATCCCGGCTGCCTTCACCACTTCCAGCAGGCTCTTTTCCGTGACTTCCTTCCCTGCCGCGTCCAGAAGCAGTGCCGCATATACGTACTCCATAACTTTTCACCTTAACATTATATTTGGAACCTTGCGATTATTTTGCCTCGGCCTCTCCCGCCGGCTTCACCATGCTGTTCAGCGAAGACGCCTGCAATGTGGCACTTGCAAGCAACCTGTCCACTATGCCGGGCTCGTAGATCTTCCCCTCTATGCCTACCGCCATCGCAGACATATATGCCTTCACGAGCAGCGGCCGTATCGTGTACCTGCTCACTATGCCTGCGCTTATTGACAGCGTGTATGCGGCGGAGAACCCCCTTGAGACATCGGAAGCGACCTGCGCGGCGTCTATCCCCAGCACGTCCTTCGTGAACATTATTTTACCGGATAGGAAGACGGACGGCTGTATCGATGCGCTGAACGGCATTATGTCAAGCGTCTTGAGCGCCTTCGCGACCGCAGGGCTTATTACTGCCCCCTTCTTTACAAGTACCTTATCCTTAGCTATCACGACCTTGCCTTTCTGGATCTGCACGTCTATGCCCGCCTGCTTGAGCTCAGTTACAGCCTGCCCGGGCTGTATGCTTGTCTCGCCTGCGGATATGTTTATGTCCTCTGGGGACAGTTGCTTTGGCTTTGCGCCAAGCTTGAGCGAATTGGCTTTGAAGCCCCTGTAGAGCACAAATGGGTTCTCATTGCTCAGGACTATTGCACTTGTGCCGGTAACGTATGGCACAAGGAGCTTTGTGTGGTCGCTGCTCTCCAATATCTTGACCATGAGGGTCTTGCGGCCCATGATGAATTCCGTGCTCGGCTTCATCCCGTTCCTTGAGCGCTGGAAGAGCCTATCTGGGATTCCGCTTAGCGGCACAACGCCGACAAGCGAGTATTTCTTCAGCGCGGCCTTGCCCGCGTCGACGAATTTGGTCTTGTCGGTTTTTGTACGGTTCTGTTTTGAAAGCATAATGACACCTACTGCAGCCTCACAGGCTTGCCCATTGTAAGCTTTACGTATATCGACTTGATGTGCTGCTTGCCCAGCTTCCTGGTGAATGCCCCCACCACCTCGTCTATGTTTGATGCGAGCTTGCTGATCTCCATGTTCTCATTGCCAACCACGCAGTGGGCTGTTGGCAGGTACTTGCCCTTACTTCTGACGTATATTGAGCTGCCTATGCCCCCTATCATGGTTGAAACGTCAGTGCCGACGACCGGTCGGGGCATCTTACCCCTTGGGCCAAGAAACTGACCTAGGGCCTTTGCGATCTGCGGCATCAATGCCGGCTGGGCTATGAGCTCGTGCGCCAGCAGTTCCGCCTGCTTGAGCTTGTCAGTCGAGATCTCTGGTAGCTCCTTGCTTGATATGACCTTCGCTCCGGCTTCCTGCGCCTTTGCTGCCATGTTCCTGTCATCTCCGAAAAATATTACCTTGCTCTCCTTTCCCTTGCCGTGCGGCAGCTTTATCTCAAGGTTCAGCCTGTTGTCCTGTTTGCTGAAGTCGATGCCGGTGAAGTTTACGGCCACGTCCACGCTCTGCGTAAACTTGCGCTTGCCCTTGCCTTCGGCAAGAACAGATTTGAGCTTCTCTAATTGTTCCTTCTCCATACTGATCAATCCCCCTCCTGCCTAGGCAGTGCATGCGGGAAAAGCAGCAATTATATTATGCCGCAGGGTTTTTTAAACCTATCCCTGGATCGACGCCTTAGCGGCGCAGGAAACCCCCAGTTGCCCCATTCTTCTTAGGCAGCGCCGCAATCCGCCTTGAAAGATACCTTGCGGCATCCTCAGGCTTTACCAGCGTTATGCCGTCATCCGCGGCCCTCTTGGCGAGGTTCTCCGGCACCCACCCTTCCGCAACGACAATCTTTATGTCGGCCTTTGAGCACTGAAGTGCAATCCAGTCGAATAATGTGGCAGAGCCTCCCGCGAACTCAAGTGCGACCCTTGCGCCATTCCCCTTGGCCATTATGTCCACTGTGGACGTGTAGATCCCGCGCCAGGTAGCTCGGCGTACAGTCGCAGGCTCTGTGACACTGAAGCCCGCTGACCCGAGGACGGACCGAACGTCGTCCCTTGACTTCTGCATCTTGCGCATATGTGCGGTGAATGCCTCGTTACGCGCCTGATTCTCACCGTGCTCCCGTTCAATCTGCTTGAGCCTTGCGTACTCGGATTTTGGTATGGTTACTGTTTCATGCTGCGCCTGATTCTTTGTTGCGATCGCCATTGCATCACGGTGGTTTGTATCTTGCCCGTGGCTAATATTTAAAAGTATGCAGCATGCGACGCAACGTTGAATACCGGGGAGTGGCCTAGGCAAGGCGATTGATAAGACAAATGACTGGGGAGTGGTGGACATCGTGGTTAAGCGGGAGGGGTGCAGGGTGCTTTGGAAGTGGCGGCGCAGCGCGCTCGCGCTGTGGGGCAAAAAAGGTGTCAAACAGCAATATGCTTTCCCACCCGAAGGCAGTACACACATATCGTGAGCGATCTTAGCTTCCGAGTTCGGAATGGGATCGGGCGTTACCTCGCTCCTATTACCGTTTGACAGAGTAATTAAGCCGGATAAGATTTATATAGCTTTTTGTGGAAGTAGAAACCATGAAGGCGGTCATATTTGCTGGAGGACAGGGCACAAGGCTGCGGCCAATAACCAACCAGAGACCCAAGCCCATGGTAGAGGTAGGAGGCAGGCCGATAGCGGAGTGGCAGATAAACTGGCTCAAACACCACGGTGTAAAGTCATTCCTTTTCCTTGGCGGGTACCTGTTCGACGTCCTCGAGGACTATGTTGGGGACGGTAGGAGATGGGGAGTGCATGTGGAATACGTGAGAGAGGAGGAGCCGCTCGGCTCTGGCGGCGCGCTCTACAACGCCAGGGACATACTCAAGGGTGAGGAGGAGTTCTTTGTGCTAAACGGCGACATAATCACCGATTTTGACATCACACTGCTTAGGAAGCCGAACTATGTTGCGACGATGGCGCTGTTCCCGTTCAGGAGCCCGTACGGGATCGTGAACGTTGAAGGGGAGAAGGTCCTAAGCTTTGAGGAGAAGCCGGTGCTCAAGGATTACTGGATAAACAGCGGCGTGTACTACGCCACCAAGGACATATTCGAATACCTGCCGCGGCCCAAGGGCGACATATCGTTCGATACATTCCCGAAACTGGCTGCCGCTGGAAAGCTTGGGGGGCACAGGTACCTGGAGCTGTATTTCAGGATGATAGACTCGATGAAGGACCTGGACGAGGCAAATAAGGATGTTGCGTCAGGAAAGATAGGTATGTAACTGCGCCGCTTCAGTTCAGCCCATCTACCTGCGTGGCGCAGAGGAAGACCTTCCCTTTGCGCATGATGTGCAGAACCCGCTCTTGGATTCGTAGTGCCCGTCGCATACCCTCCGCCCGCAGTTCTTGCAGCTGTAGATCGCAATTTTACCGCACAAGTCGCACATAACCGCAACGCCGCCCGTTGAATCACCATTTCAAGTTCTAACTTCTATGCCGCGCCCTTCGGCGCGGTGGCTGACGGGGTGGCCTTCGCCTCGAACTCCTCCAGGAACGAGGAGTCGAAAGAGCTGAAGAGCTCCACCCGCGCCCGCTTAAGCGACAGTGGGTGCATACCGTGCGCCTTTGCGTACTCGCACTGGTACCTTATGTACTTGTCGGTTATGTTAGTGTCAGGGTTGGCGGTCTTACACATCTCTATGTAGCCGGAGATTGCCTGGGTCGCCTGCTCCACACCCATACCTTTTATTGTTATGAAGTATGGGGCCAGTATGAGGTTGACGGTCCTATGCCTGCAGTCAGGTATTGGGGTGGCAAGCAGCCGGTCTATCCAGCCTATTGACACTCCGGTAGGACGCTCGGTAGCCTTCCTTACGGGCAGGCGTATGTTCCTAGATAGGTCAATCACTACCTTTGGCACGGACTTCGGGTCTATGGGCAGACCTGACAGTATGCTCTTGCATATCGCAGTCTCCATGACCCTTATGAACCTGTGCCTGTCCAGCACAACCATGCCGCCGCTGAGCTTCTGGTTCACCAGTGCATACCCGTCTGCGCTGGGCTCAAACCGCAGGTAATCCACGAAACGCATGCTGAATCCGTCACCGGACATGCTTGCCTCAAACCCGAGCTCCAGCAGGACCTTTGTGACGTTATCCGTGGTGTCCATCTCCAGCGCCGAGGCTGAGCGCCTCGCCTCGGCGGCGGCGTACCTCTGCAGATAAATGCTGTTCTTCATGCCGCTCACCAGCATCCTGGCGTATACGTATTCCACAATCGACTCCACCTTTGCGGGATCGTAGCTCGTGGCCACGTAATCCAGATTGCCATCGTGCAGGGCCTTTTCCACCCTGCCCTTGCCGCGCTCCAGCTGGCGCTGGTCTATTGAATTTGAGTTCAGGCCCCTTATCACATCCCTGGCCTCTTTCGAGAATGGGTACTTGTATGCGAAGTCAAGCTCACTCTGTTCCCCCATATTACCATTTTTGGATTTTAAAGGATAAAAACCTTTGTTCAGCCTGACCTGTATAGCATGGCCGTGCCACTGCGCGCAACTAGGGTGTAGTTGTTCTCGGATATGTACACGTATGCTGGCTGGTATTGGTCTGCCGGCAGGTACGGGGTGAGTAGGGAGTTGGACGGGTCCAAGAGTATGTACTGCGGCCTGAAGTAGGGCGTGAACCAGAAAAGCTCCACATTCTGTCGGTTGATCACGTGTGGCATTATGGAGTCCTGCGTCATGAGCGAGGCGTTTTGCGGGACAAGGGCTATCATCTGCGTGAGGTCTGCGTAGGACTGGCGCTGGCTCGCATTGAGCTTGAGCAGCACAGTTTGGAAAAAGGATGTGCTGTTGCCCGGCGTGTAAGTGAAAAGCGATATGGCAAGCACCACGGCAGTTATCGAAAGCGTGGATGATATTATAAGCGCGCCGACAGCACGCCGGCGGGCCGCGGACCTGGCCGCGCCCAGCAGCCGGCCTATCGGCGAGCCTGAAGACATTATGTCAGATATGCCAAGAATTGACGCTGCGAGCGCACCGCCCAGTACATATGCGAAGTAATGGCGGTCCACGGAGGCAAACCACCATGTGCCGAACAGCGATATGGCAGCCACCCACGGTGAAAGGAATATTACAAGAGGCAGGATCTCGGCAAGGCCGGAGAACCCGAATGCAAACACGCCTGCCAGCGTTCCATATATGACGTAGAAGTTAAGTCCGGACGATGGATTAGGAATTGCCCCTCCGATGGAATATGAAGAGTTGCCGCCCAAAAGGGGCACGCCGGGCCACGGCGTTACCCTTAGGAATGGGGGAACTGCGGCGGGCTGGGCGGCGTATCCTGCCACCAACAGGTAGTATACGGCGTTGTAGAACAGGAGCGCGGCAATGGACAGCGCAGGCATCCACATACCAAGACGTAGCCT
Source organism: Microcaldota archaeon (assembly GCA_021807115.1). Classification (GTDB taxonomy): domain Archaea; phylum Micrarchaeota; class Micrarchaeia; order Micrarchaeales; family Micrarchaeaceae; genus JAJZYD01. Next base: position 38,759 of record JAKAPJ010000001.1, on the reverse strand, counting down.
GCCGCTGTTGGGTCTGCCGTTCCTCCCCTTGTGCGTCAACTCGAATGCTACAAGCCCCAGCCACATCGCGATGACAAGTATTGGCGCGACATCCATCGCCCCGAGCAGCGCGACGAGAGAGGCTATGAAGCGCGCACTGTCCCTCTTCATGTAGAAATAGAACGTGAGCACATAGAACGGCAGTATGAACATCTCGGCATGGTAATCGAAGACAAGCAAGCCGTGCATTGCTGGGCTAACAAGAAACGCGAAACACAGCAGTAGACCAAGCCCATCGCTGCCGAGCAGGTCGCGTGCGACGAAGAACACGAGCAGGCCCGTGGCGGAAAGGATCGCCTCCTGCACAAGCAGAAGGGTGATTGGCGACTGAAAAATTGAATAGAGCACAAGCACGGCCAGCTGGTCAGGCGCTATGTGCGCGCCGAAGACTAGCATCTGAAGCCACCCGATTTGGCCGGGGTAGTTCGCAGCGTAGTACATGCTGTATGCATAGTAGTCCATTGCAGTATACTCATGGAACGTATTGTAGGCGTTTACCGAATATACACCCCAATAGGCGATGCTGCAGATGGTGAACAGCAGCGCCGCATATAGATAGACGCTGTGCGCCGCGGCCCTCATGGCATCCCTATCCCGGTTGCGTTGAATCCCTGAATCTCCTCGTAGAGCCTTGCGGTACCGTTCTGGGCTACCAGCTCGTATGGATGCTGGGATGTGTAGTTCTGGAATGCGTCTGTTATTGCGCCGCCGTTCCATACCAGGCTTACGTTTGTATTGAAATCCACAAGTATGTACTTGGGCTGGAAGTAGACGTGTTCGCCTAGGAGCTCAAAGTACTGACGGTCCAGCACATGGGGCATTATGAAGCCCTGTGTCATAAGCGACGCGTTGGACGGGACCTTAGCGATCACCCAGTCGAGCTGGGAGTAGTAAGCCTGCTGGGATGGGGCGACCTTGAATAGGAAGGACTGCGAAATGTTTGTTACGTTGAGCGACAGCGATGCGAACGGCGACACAATGGCAAGCAGAACGGTTATGGAAAGTGTGATGGAGATCATGATTGGCATTAGCATCCCGGTCCTTCCGGCCTTGCGGTGCGTGTCCCTTGACATTATTGACATGAATCCGAGTATAGCTGCCGCAATCATCGCGCCTATTACAAAACTGAAGTACTCGATAAACACTGAAGCAAAGTCCGAGTTGCCGAAGACAAGCAGCTCTGCAAGCCACGGTGAAGCCATTATGATAGCCGGGACAGGGGCGAACAGAACGGCAGGCCCGGAACCTAGAAGCCCTACCCCTATGCCGTAGCACAGCAGAGTGTAATATTCGGGCCAGCTCCCAGACATGAGCGCATACTGCTGCATGTTGTTTTCGCCCCCAGGGGCGCCTACGCCATTGTATGGCACAAGGGGCACGGTCTGCAGTTCTAGTAGGGTGGGAAAGTTGGGGTTCTTGGCGTAGCTCCCATTGAGGCTGAAATACATCAGATTGTAGACTGCAAGGACGGCAATGCATCCGATTATGAGGATGGCGCTCAGCCGCAGTCTCTCGCCCCTGGTACGCTGGTTCTTGTCTACAATGTATTCGTACGCGGCCAAGCCGACTGCCAGGGATGCGGCAATTATTGGGGCGATATCCATTGCGCCCAACAGCAGGGCGGAGGAAATGTAGAACATTGGCTTGTTGAGCTTCATGTAATAGTAGAATGTGAGTATGTAGAACGGCACTATCAGATACTCCTCATGGTAGTCGAATATTAACATTCCGTGCATCCCGGGGTTTGCCAGGTATGCAAAGCACAGCATCAGGCCCAACCCATCGCTCCTCAGCAGGTCCCTTGCGACGAAGAACACGAGCAGGCCTGTGGCGGAAAGTATAATGTCCTGCGCAATGAGCAGCGTCAGGGGCGATTGGATGAAGAAGTATGGCACGAGCAGGAAAACCTGGTCGGGGGCTAGGTGGTTGCCGTAGACAAACATCTGGAGAGGGCTCATCTCGTAGACATAGTGTACGTCGTAGAACATGCCATATGCGGGTATGCCTATACCTTCATAATCGTGGAACGTGCCATATGCATTGACGACATACATTGCCCAGTAGGCTATGCTCAGCACCGTGATGGCGATGGCGGCGTATAGGTATATCCTCGTATCCCTGACCACCACACGGTTTGCCGCCATACTGCCGTTCGCCCACTTCACTGTCTTCAAGCTGATGTGGTTATTAGCTCATGATTGCTTATTGTATCTTTCGCCCATCGCACCTCAGCCATGCCTTACTGCGCTATGGTGCAGTGTAAGCGCTTGCCCACGAACTCGAGTATCCCACGCCTAGGTTCTGGCCGTTGTTGTTGTTTCCGGAGTAGTCGTTCACGTCCCCATTAAGCGGCCACCACCCCACTATGTTCTGCGGCTTTACCGGCGCGCCGCCTATGCCCTCAAGGTAGAGCGCGTTTGCCTCTGCAGGCGAGAGTGTGGCGTTGTATAGCTGGACATTCGCTATTTCGCCGTAGAATAGGCAACATCCCTGGTATCCATTGACCCCTGCGTTGTTGTTGATCACATTTGCGTATGTGCCGCCCGCTATGTTGGGCACTGTGCCTACGGAGGACGGGTATGCCTGGCCGTCTACGTAAAAAGTCACCGCAGTAGTGCCGCCCGCTATGGTAAAGCCTACGAAATGCCATGCGCCATTGTCGATGGTGGGGCCCGGATTGGTAGAATCACCGCAAAAATCAACCTCTATTCTTCCATTGTCCACTGCGAAGAACACTAATTGTGCAGTATTGCATGGGCCATATGCAAATATATTTTGGCGCCCAGTGTTTGAAGTTTCTATCCATGCAAAGATGCTCATTGGCTGTGTGCCTATCGGAAAACCTGCAGGATTGTTCAGCTTCATCTCGCCGCTGCCGCTTACCGTTGCGACGAACTGCGGCAGCTCGCCCTGGCACATCCCCTCAAGGGCGGTGGAAACTGAGGTCTTCTGTACGATACATGACCCAGACTTTGCCTTAGGCGCAAGGTTCGCGCCGCCGAAGACGCCGAGCTGAAAGAGTATCCCAAGCACCACTGCTATGACGAGTATCGCCCACCCGTAGGTCATCAGGTACTCCATTGCGGATTGGGCCCTGATGCCTGACGGGGTGACCTGTAAAACGCGATTGTACGCACCTGGACTATACATGCGCTCGGACGTTAATCGCGGGTGATGGATTTATTACTTTCGAATCACGGTGCTGCCGCTACTCTTTAATTTTGTATGCACCCATCATACTTGTATGCACAGGCGCGTGCTTATTACGGGAATATCAGGCAGCGGGAAAACCTATTTGGCCCGCTATTTCAGGCGTAGGAGCCTGAACGCATATGACGGCGACGCTGTACACGGGCTTGCCAAGTGGGTAAATGGCAAGGGGAGGGCGGTGAGCTACCCCAAGGACGCCAGCCAAGAATGGCTTTCCAGGAATTACTGGGTATGGAGCGAAAGGAGGCTGAGAGCCCTGCTCAATTGTAGAAGGGATGTATTTGTATTCGGCATACCGCACAACCTCTATGACATTGTTACGCTTTTCAATGAGGCGTACTACCTCAAGGCAAGCCGCGCCCTGATACACAAGAGGCTGGCGAGCCGCGGCAGGGACAACGATTTCGGCAAGGCCCCGCACCAGATGAGGATGATACTCGCATGGAAAAACTATGCGGACAGACAGGCAAGGATGGCTGGCCTGAGGTTCATAGACGCCTCTCTGCCACCGAGCAGAATAATGCGCGCCTTGCTCAGGGGATGGCGCTAGAGATTACCAGTTGCGCGAGCTGGCCAAGGAAGGCCTTGCAAAACGCAGTGACTCCCGGTCCAGCAGGCCAATGTCCTTCTTTGACAGCTTCAATTCTGCAGCCGCTATGTTGGCTTTCACATGCTCTGCCGATGATGCCTTGGGGATCGGAACCACCTGATCGTGCGAGACCAGCCAGCTCAGTGCAACTTGGGCTCCGGTCTTGCCGTATCCGTGGCCCACCGATTCGAGCGTCTGCATTAGTTCTTTGCACCCTGGGCCGAAAAGTGCACCGTGGCTGAGCGGGCTGTACGCTATCACGGTTATCCGTTCCTTCGCACAGTACTCCAGCATGCCGTCGTGCTCTGGCTCGCGCATGAGTATACCGTATTCAACCTGGTTTGACACCACGTCTGCGCCTTTCAGCGCATCGCGAGCCTCACGGAGCTGGGCCACAGAGAAGTTGCTGACCCCTATGTGCCTTATCTTGCCCTGCTTCAGCAATGCTTCCATGGCAGACATCGTATCCTTTATTGGGACATCGCGACTCGGCCAGTGCAGTTGGTAGAGGTCAATCTGCTTGAGACCCAGCTTCTTGAGGCTTCCGGTGCATGCCCTTATTACATCGTCGTGCCTGAAGTGGCTCACCCACACCTTGGACGCGACGAATACGCCATCCTCCCCGGCTATCGCCTTGCCCACAATGTCCTCTGTGCCATAAAGCTCTGCCGTGTCGATGAACCGATCACCCATAGCAAGACCGGCCTTTAGGGCGGTCAGCGATTTTTCTGTGTGCTGCAGTTCCCAGGTGCCCATGCCTACACAGGGAATCCTCTCGCCCGTATTCCCCAGAGTCTTGTATTCCATGATTGCACCTTGCTGGCAGGCGCACGCGCCGGCCGTGCTATAACCATAATTGGCTTATGCCAAGGCGATTGGGTTACTTGGATATGCTGCAGTGCCCCATGCACCCGTACATGCAGCATATGCACCAGTTGCGGTGGTGCCAGAACCTCCCGCCCCTGCCTATTATCGTGACCAGTATCAGTGCCGCGAACCATGTGAATGGATTGTAGGCTATAGCAAGCGAGAACAACATGTGCAGTGACCATATGAACAGGATAGGCACAAGAAGGAGGGCAACTATGAGCCCCACTATCTTCGCCGGTCCCGAACCACACCTGCACTCGCATTCGCCAACCTTGGGTTTTTCCTTTGCCATTTGACCAACCGTGCCGGCACACAGTGGGCCGGCGAATTGACTGTTCTGCATGATAATATAAACGTTTCTGCCACCAGGCGCAGAAAGCCTTTTGTATGACAATCATTCATAAGCCAACAGGATGGTTAAATGGTGCCAAAGAAAAACAAGATTTGGGAATAAGCGTAAGGGAGGCGATTTGAAGGTGGACATAGGACATTTTAGCGGCAGCATAGATGACAGCTCCTTTGGGCGGAGGATGGCGGGCCTTTTTGTGGAAGGGAATTTTATGTCGAAGGTGTTTAGGGTAGTATTACTGCATAACAGAGTGGTGGACGTGCAGGTTGATGGGAAGGGGGTTGACAATGCACCAGCAGGTTCTTCCGCACCGAGCTTACAGACAATGCTGGTTACAAGAATATAGAGGCAGACGCAATGCACGGCAGCCAGGACAGGGTCGTGCAGATGTTCGCGAAGATATTGGATGGCGTGATTGGCGAGAGTTGGGGCGACCTGCAGCAGCCTTACGGAAAGAGCCTCCTTGACTTCATGAGCGGGCTGAGAGACGCGCTGTCTAATGCCGCGGCTTCTGACACATCACTCAGGTCGCCAGCACTTAAAGTGCTAAGGGGATAGCCACCGGTGTATGCTGCGGCATGGCATTGCACCATGCGTCTAGCGCGGTGGATTCGCACCGGACAGCCTAGCCTTCTTCACTGCTATCCTTATCTCGGAATCAAGACGCCCCAGGGACTTTTCGCTGCTGTCCAGATATGTCATCTTTGACGTCACTGTAGGGTGCACTGCAGCCACCTTGGCAGCCATTTTCTGAACCAGCACCCTGTAGTCAGGGTGGCCCTGTGGGGAGGATCGCAGCTCACATAGGTGGTATAGCTGCCTGGCGTTGATGCGGTAGTACCATCTAGTATTGAAGCCGAATGTCACGGCATACTGGGCCTGGTACGGCAGCCTTTCTTGCAGTGCGCCGTAGAGACCCTTCACCTCGTCCATATTGCTGCAATAGTCCTCGGCTATGCCAACATCCCTGAATGCGTCTCTAACCTCGTAGCCGAGGCTAACGCCAAACCGCTGCCGCTCCTGCGTGCCTATCCTGTGCCTCTGTATGTCACGGTAAATTCCGATTCTGCCCTTCAGGTCGAACTGGTATTCCAGGTTCTCGAACGCGCGGCCTGGCTTGTGGCGGCGGTTTGCCCGCTCCCCTATGTATGCTGATATAAGCTCCACACGGGCGGAGCGGTCAAGGCGCTCTGCAGCTTTATGCGCATCCCGCATGCTTGTGCCGGAAGAGAATGTATATATGATGGGCGCCGCCAAGGCAACCTGAGCAGCGACATCAGGGTCGCCTGAGCCCATTCCGTAGTATGAAACAAGATCCACGCCGCTTCCGCCGCTTGCGGGGGCGCCAATTTTATCCACGATTGCACTGGTCGCCTGCGCACGGATCTTCAGGAATTTCTGGAACGCGGCGGAGCGCGGGTCACCCGATTCTTTCACCAGGGACGGCGTTAGCCTGCCCAGCTCCTGAGCCATCCTCTTGCCGATCCACACGGACTCGGCCAGAGGGGATGCCAGCATCTTCTGTATCACGTTTTCGTAGGAGCGCGCGTTCATGCTCATTCCCACGTGTGTGAGGGTGGACATGGGCAGGTAGTCGCGCAGAAAATCCAGTGCATTTGCCTTTATTGCGTTGTCGTACGCCTTGGTGAGATCCTGTTCAGTGACGCCGAAGTCCTCCGTGACCTTGGGTCCCATGTCCGATATCCCGATAAGCGAGCTACCGAGCCTAAAGCGCACGTCTTCTATCCTGTTGGTGTCCCTGATGTAGCGCTCCATCTTTGGCATGGCGGCGGAGTACGAAGAGAAAAGGCTGTCCATTAGCGATATGTACCTGTCTCCGTGCCTTGTTGAAAGTATATCCGGGTCGCGGTAGAACATGTAGTGGCCGTCCGGAAGCTTTTTGTCAAACTGGACGTACCTTGTGGACTTCTCTATGTAAGACCCAAGCCTGCTGTCCTCTATCTCCTTCGCCGCCAGGTTTGACACGAACTCGCACGCCATGGGCAGCCCCCCGACCATCTCTTGTATGGAATCGTCGCCGTAGTCCACAAGCCATGCCGCAAAAAACTCCCTGCCCCTCTCCTTGTTTGGATAAAACTCCTTCAGGAAAAGGCGCCGGCCTGTGAGTGAGGTCCTGCTGTACCTGGAAAGGAGCGCGCCTATCTGCTCGGACGTGAACGTGTCCGACTGCCTCCACGCGAAGACGTTGCTGTCGCAGTTGGTCATGTGCCGCTCCAGGACTGCCTGCTCCTCGCCGCTGTAGCTCTCCACGGCTATTCCCGCACTGCATTCATCGAACTTGAGCACGTAGTCGCATGGCATTTGGAACACCTAATCCACGGCGGGGCCGGACGAGAGCAGTGCCTTTATGGTGCCGGATGATTTCAGGGTGTAGAATGCAATGTCTGCACCGTTCACCCTCTTCACAAGGGCCAGCGCGAGCACAAGGTCCCGTGCGCCATCAAGGCTGGACTTGAGCACGAATGTTTTTTGGTCCACTTGCTTTACGTACTTCAGGTTGACCCTATGCATGTTCGCCTCCCCTACGCACCTGGACAGCTCCCTGTAAAGCGCCGGGCCGAATTCCCGGTCGTCCTCGCGCACAGCGGAACTGGCCTCAACCAGCAGATACCTGTGCTTGTCGCGCATCATTCTAAAACCTATGCCATGCCTGAACCTACCCTCCTGTTGAGTTCACTTATGCTGTGGCGCGCATACCCATCGTCCGCGCCCACCAATCTCGCGAGCGCTATGAGCTGGATGTAGGAGTTCATGTACAGCGCCGTCTTTGCCATGCTGGCGAAGCTCACCTCTATCCCAAGCTTGCGCGCGTGCGAAAACAGCTTGGACATCTTGTAGATGTTCCTCACCCTCTCCTGCCCGTACGACGATGTTATGGAGACCATTGGCATGCACAGTATGCAGCCATTCTCGCTGATTGCCTCCATGAGCTCCTTGTCTATGTACGAATCGGTTATCGCCACGGAGCCCACGCCCCCCTTTACCAGGGGAAGAAGATTCTGCGGCCTGCCGAACGCAATGCATACGCCAATGTCTGCGGAGGGGCCGCGACCTGCGCCTACCGCCATGACGTCCTTGTTTACGGTGAATATATTCTTGAAGCCCAGCCGCTCCCTAAAACCGTCGTCGAACGCGCAGGTCTCTGAGACAATGTCGTAGAAATCCACTCACGCACCAGCAAAATCAACCAGGCACGGTCTGCTGGAGCGGTATCTCTGTGCCGCCACCCCCAAACAGCTCCTTTGAAAGGACATCGCACATCTTCTTGGCCGGGGAGCACAGCTTTATTAGCTTGGTGTGGCCCCTTATCCCCTTGCCGGACTCGAAGGACTGTATGAGCCCCTGCATCTCCAGTTCAGAGAGGTATTTCCGATACCACCTCTCGCTCTTCGGATCCTTGTGTATGCTGGTTGTCAGGGATTTGTACCTGTTGTACACCTCCCCGCTGAATAGGTATGTGTCTATGCCGTCGCTGAGTTTCTTGTATGAGCCGCCGCTCTGCGTGAGCAGCGCTATTGAGTAGAGCACGAACTTCTGGTGTTCTGGCAGCATCGCGATGACGTCGTAGACTATCTCGTTCTCCGCGATCTTTGTGGCCTCCTGAGCCTCCTTCATCGTCACCTTCACCAGCTCCCTCTCGTCGGCCAGTTCGCCGGCCTTGGTCAGGATCTTGAGGGATAGCCTTGCATCCCCTCCCTCTTTGGCAGCCATGGCGGCAACGTAATGCAGCACCTCGTCCTCCACTATGTCCTTCTTGAAGCCTATGCCCACCCTGTCCTTGAGTATTGCATACAGCTCCGTGGCATAGTAATGGGGAAATGCGAGCTCGGTCTCGTTCAGCGTGGAGATGCTCCTCGGATCCAGGTCGTCCTTGAATGTCACCTTGTTGGAGATGCCTATTATTGTCACGCCTCCCGCCCGTATGTCGCTGTTTATCCTCGTTAGCGTGTAGACCAGATCGTCGAGGTCCTTGACCATGTCTATCTCGTCAAGTATCGCAACTAGTATCTTGCTGTCCTCCTCTATCCATGATGTAAGCTTCTCGTATAGGTCCACTGCCCCGTACCCCCTCTTCGCGTACGTGGGCAGGTGGTCGCTTATTATCTTGTTCAGGACCCTGAAGCGGCTGTTGTATATCCTGCAGTTTATGTACGATAGGCGGGCGCGTATGTTCGGCAGCCCCTTTATCTCTTCCACGATGTACTTTACGCACGACGTCTTGCCGGTGCCGGGGTTCCCGTATATGAAGAGATTGCGGCCCCTCGAGCCCTTGAGTGAAGGCGCAAGCGCGGTCTCTATGGCATTGATCTCTTTCTCCCTGTAGAGCAGGCGGGCGGGCGTGAAATGAGGGGATAGCGCTTCCCTGTTCAGGAATACCCGGGATTCAACTAGTAAATCGCTCAGTGAACGCATGTTGTAGCCCCGTCGCCGTAAGAGCAGCAAAACAATTGCTGTCTTAACTTTAAAATGCTTTTGTTTTGTTGTATTGCTTTTTACTACACGTCCCGATACAAAACAGGCGCTGGTGGCACGACGGTGCGGCCGCCGTCTGGCTGATACATAAACTATTTATTAATAGGAGAAGAAATAACATCGAGACCATGGACGGCCGCACCTTTTTGCTACTAACTGCGCTCTTCGCGTTCGCCATGCTGGCCGGCACCACTGACGCATCGTACCTGATAAACAACATAAATACGACAGTCGTGCTGAACACCAACACAAGCGCAAGCGTGACGGAAATCCTCAACCTCAGCATAAGCAACTCGTCAGCGGGGCAGTATACCGCGGACCGTGCCGCACTAAACTTCACGTTGAGCCAGTGGCAGACGCTCATCGGGTCCTCCCTGGTGGAGCACATAGTCAACCCCAAGGGCAGCATATACGGATTCAGCTTCATACCCGGCCCTCTCATAAGCTCGGTAAACGGGAGGATAGCGCTACTGGAACTGCGGTACTATGTAAGCAACGTGACCACGGTAAACCAGACAGGCCCGAGGACATTCCTCTACCAGTTCAACAACAACGTGTTCAACTTTGAGCATGCCGAAAGCGGGGAGGTGCTGGGCTACAACACCACTCTGACGATAATAGTGCCAAGCGGGGCCAGGGTTTTGTCCGTGTTCCCTGTGCCGGATTCGCCTGCCGTGGGCTTCACGAAGAACTATAGGGGGGTCACCACGCTTTCGTGGTCCGCTGACGAGCCGCTTTCCGAGTTCGTGCTCTCTTATACGGTCGAGGAAAGCCTGCAGGCTGAGGTACTTACGTTCTTCGGTGACGTCTACAACTATCTTGGAGGGGGATTCGTGGTGATAATCATTGCCATAGCAATCGCCCTTTTCGTGGTGTACACATATTGGAAGGTGGGTAGCAAGTAGGCGCAGGCGGATTTGGGGTGTTTTGTTTGCATGAATATGAGTTAAAACTGCTCTCGCTTCTCAAGGAGAAAAATAGCGCGGGGCTGGACTACCTTGAGAAGAACCTGGGTATGGGCAGGGATGCGATAATGTGGGCTGCGGAGAGCCTGATGGGCAAAAATGCCGTCTCCATTGAGAGAGTAATATCCAAAAACGTTGAACTGAGCGCGGAGGGCAAGACGGATCTTGAGGGGTTTCCTGAAGAGGCACTGATAGGGGAGCTTTACAAGGCAGGAGGTCATGGGAAGGTGTCGGGAATAAAGAACCAGGTGTCCCTGAGCTGGGCCAAAAGGAACGGGTGGATATCTATAGACAAGGGCGAGGTGAGGCTTACGGGCGCAGGCAAGGATGTTGCGGCAGGTAAAGGCAGCTACGGCCTGAGGGAGCTGCTGGTGGGGCTCTCGTCAGGCAAAGGCGGTCAGAACCTGCTGTCCAGGGATAAGGAGGGGGTGGAAACGCTCATCAGGCGCGGGCTCGTAGAAGTGAAGGAAAGAAGCATGGTAAAATCCGTGAGCATAACAGAGGCGGGAAGGGAGATGCTTGAAGCGCTAGGCGGAGGCAACGAGATAGGCGCATTGTCCAAGGAGATAATCAAGAGCGGCAGCTGGAAGTCGGCCGGATTCAGGCCGTACGACATAAACGCAGAAGTGGACAGGACGTTCCCCGCAAGGCTGCACCCTGTCAGGGAGTTCATAAATTTCGTGAGGCACAAGTGGCTCGAGATGGGCTTCATAGAGGTGTCTGGCCCGATAGTCGAGTCGTCGTTCTGGAACTTCGACGCGCTCTTCTCCCCGCAGGACCATCCAACCAGGGAGATGCAGGACACCTTCTTCCTCTCCAACCCCAGGGAGATCAGCATAGAGGACCTCGAGGCTCTGGAGAGGGTGCGGAAGATGCACACGGCTGGGTGGAAGGAGGTGTGGATGGAGGGGCTGGCGAAGCAGGCTGTGCTCAGGACGCACACGACCAGCGTATCGGCGCACTTCATAAGGAAGCTGTCGAACACGCTTAACGAGAACTACCCGCTCAGGCTGTTCTCCGTTGGGTCGGTGTTCCGCAACGAGAGCATAGACTACAAGCACCTCGCGGAGCTGCACCAGTACGACGGAATAATAATAGGCAACAACCTCACGCTCGCAAACCTCATAGACACCCTGAAGAAGTTCTACGGCAAGCTGGGGTTCGACAACGTGAAGCTGAGGCCCTCGTATTTCCCGTTCACAGAGCCGAGTCTTGAGGCATTCTACTATGACGAAGAGCACGGCGACACTATAGAGCTGACGGGCGGGGGCATAATACGCAAGGAGATAACAAAGGCCATGGGCACCGACAGGACGGTGCTGGCGTGGGGTGGAGGCATAGAGAGGCTGATGATAAACTCCATGGTGTTCGGCCTGGACTCCATACAGACCCCGTACAAGAACAACCTCGGCTGGCTGCGCGCGAGGAAGAACCTCAAGGTGTGAGAATGGCAGTGGTTGGGTTTGAGATAAAGGACTTCGAGTCGCTCGGGTATACGAAGGGCAGGTTGGCAGAGCTGCTGCCGGCGGTAGGCCTGGAGGTTGAGGGGATGACAGATGCGGAGGTCAGGACAAACGTGACCCCGAACAGGCCGGATCTGCTTGATTTTATAGGGGTGCTGCGGCTCCTTGACAGCTTCACAGGCAAGAGTGTGCCGAACGAGGGTCGCTACACCATCAAGAACCAGCCGGTCATGAACATAGAGGTGGCCAAGGAGGTAAAGGAGGTAAGGCCGTTCATAGCTGGGCTTGTGGTGAAGAACGTGGACCTCTCCGGAAACACGCTAAAGTACCTTATAAGTTTCACCGACAAGTTCGCGGACACGTACGGCAGGAGGAGGGCGAAGCTCGCCATAGGGCTGCACAACCTTGACGCGATAGAGGGCAGCGAACTCGTGTACGGCGCGGCGGCGGGCGGGGAGGAGCAGCATTTCGTCCCGCTCAACTCCGCCAAGCAGATGAGCTTCTCCGAGGCGGTGAGGTCCACGGAGAAGGGCCGCACATACGGGTACACCCTTGGGGGCGCGGGAACGCGCTATCCGTTCCTGAAGGACTCGAAAAAGGTGCTGGCGCTTATACCTATAATAAACTCCGAGGCCACGAGGGTCACGGAAAAGACGAGGGAGCTCTTCGTGGACATAACCGGCACGTCGCGCGGCACCATAGACAACGCGGCGAACCTGCTGGCATGCTCTTTCATGTACTCTGGCGCGGAGGTTTATCCTGTCACTGTAGAGTACAAAAACGGCGCGGAAGTCACACCGAAGCCTGCATACAGGGAGGTCAAGGTATCGCTGCGCAACGCGGAAAGGACGCTCGGGGTGGAGCTTGGCAGGCACAACGTTATAGGGCTGGCTAACAAGATGGGGTACGTGGCTGCGAAATACGGGGGCAATGTGCAGTTCTTCGTCCCGCCGTACCGGGTGGACGTGCTCAACGACCAGGATGTGATTGAGGACCTGGCCATATCCTTCGGCTACGACAACATAGTGGCGGCGCCGGTGAGCGGGTACGTTGACGGACTGGCGGATGAGCTGACCGAGGAGGAGAACGACATGGCGGTGTTCATGATAGGGATAGGGTACACCGAGGCCATAAACAGCTCGCTCACCAACGAAAAGGTCAACTTTGAAAACATGAGGAGGAAGGCCTCGGCGGACAAGTACATAAGCATAGCGGATTCGAAAACGCTTTCGGTGTCCATGCTCAGGACCGCGCTGCTGCCTGCGCTGATGCAGAACCTCAGGGAATCAATGAATGAAAGGATGCCGCACCGGATGTTCGAGATAGGCAGGGTGTACGGCCTGGAGGACAAGCGGCCCAGGGAGGCCATACACATAGCCCTTGTGAGTGAACACGCTAGGGCCAACTTCGCCGAGATTAGGAGCGCGGTGGACGAGATCCTGAAATACACGGAAATGAAGGACGTGGAGTTCAAGGAGGCGAGGGACGAGGCGTTCATAGCAGGCAGGTGCGCGAGCGTGGTGGCTGGAGACAACGTAGTAGGCGTGCTTGGCGAAATGCACCCGGAGGTGCTGGAACGCTTCGGGCTGGAGGAGCCAACCGTAGGCGCGGAGCTCACCATAGTAAAGGAGATAAAATACGAGGTCTGATGGCGCCTAACCAGTGCGGTCGAACCTCATTAGATCCTCGTCTACATACCTGCCGCCACGTTTTATCGACCTCCTGAATGTGCCGTACTTCCTGAAGCCCATCCTGCGGTAGAGGCGCTTGGCCGCGGTGTTGCTGCTGAATACTGAAAGCTTCACCGTCTCGAACCCCTTGCCTCTGCGCAGCACATCTCTTATCAGGGCCGAGCCGGCGCCGATAGACCTGTAGCCGCGTATTATCGCGATGCCGAGTTCGGCTACATGGTCCACCTCGCTTCCGGGCCGCAGGCGCGTAACCTGGCATAGTCCTACTGCCTTTCCATCTGCCTCGGCCACCGATGCTATCGTGTTGCCTGATGAAACGGAACGGTATAGGCTCTCGAACCACTTCAGCTCCGCGTGGTAGGATGGCTTCTTTCTGTAGAACACTATTCCGAAGTCCGGGCTGGTGCGCAGCTCGTCGTAGTATGAGAAGTAATTTTTTATAAGGTCGCCGCAGTCAGAGCGCCGCAGCGGCCTTACCCGGAACCTGGCCGCGGGTGTAATCCTACTCACCGCATCTGCTAAGATTGTGCGCAGCACATTATAAAATCGCTTTAAGGCTATGCCTTTCCTGCCGGCTTGCCCTCGGCGCCCGAGCACCCGCAGTTGCCGCAGCCGCATGACTCGCCTTCTGCCTCAACAACCTCCTTCCCCCCGCAGCCGCACGCAGCGCCGCCGCAGCCGCACGAGTCGGACTTGGGCGCAGCCTCCTGCATTTCGCAGCTGCAGCTTCCGAATCCCTCAGTATCTTCCGCATGAACATTTGGTTTTGGCATATACAAACACCGTCTGGATTGTACAGATAGAGTTTACGCGCTCCACATATTTAAAGATTTGTGAGGCTGGCGGCGCGTAGCACGCCTCTGATTGTGGGGGCGCGCAATGGTTAAATATTGGTGCGAATCAAGCCTGTTCTATGGGATCCAGGGCATTGCGCAGGGATGCGGCCCACCATGCGGCTTCCTCATCTTATTCCAGCGCCACGGCAAAGAAACTGGATGCACGGCTTGCTGCCGCAGCGCAGACAGTGGAGGCCCTGTCTTCAAAGGTGAAGCTGGGCGAAGTGGTGCAGCTGGGTTCGGACAGGCGCGCGCCGGGATTCGCAGTAGTCCACCTTAAGGTGGATGGGCTGGACCAGAAGGACATAGAGATGATAGGCGCGCTGGCCTACGACATACTGAACGGGTTTGGGGAGGATGCTGCGGGGCGCGAGGTGCTCAAGGGCAAATATGCCACCAAAATCGCCGCAAGGAAGTCGAGGCCTGATGGGGATGGCATGGTCACGCTTGCTATGTTTGAAAACTACAATAAGCTGATAACCCTATACCCAAATGTATTCGATGTGGCAGTAGCCATGCCGAAGGATGCTGCGGCGAAAATGGGGGCTGCGGAGATAGAGGATGTCATAAGGAAGTACGCAGTTACCGAGGTACTGTTCATAATGCTGCACGAATATGCGCATGCGGTGCAGGCCGAGAACGGGATTGCGGGCGGCAGGGTAAGCATGTCTGACATACACGAACTGAAAAGGATGAGAAGTACGCTTATGAAACAGGGCGTCAGCACGGCGCTGGTCGACAAGGTGCTTGACAGCCGCTACCGCTCTGACCTCCTCAACGAGGGCATGGCGGTGTTCTGGTCAAGGCACGCGGTCGGCAGCATTATACGCAGCCTGGGGCTGGACGCACAGAGGACCGACGTGTTGCTGCTCAGCCTTGCATACTCGGCAGACTCTTATGTGGCGCAGCTTGCGAGCAAGACGCACGTGGCGGATCCGCAGAAGGTGGCTGCGTATGGGCAGGCAGCAAGCGCCGATGGCGCAAAGATGGGGGGCTACCATCTCGTAAGAAGCGTGATAAAGCTGGCTACGGAGACACGCGTAGACGGGAGGACAAGCGATGTCATAAACGCGCTTTCAGTTGGGGGATGGCTCAGGACCGAGATGGAGAGCGTGGATTCGTCGAAAAAGCTGTTGGAGAACCCGTACAGGCTTGGGCCAACTCTGTGGGATATAGTGTACCTGGCGGAAAACGAGGACGTGAACAGGACTATAGCAATAATGCTTGGATGCACGTCCTACGCCAAGTTCGTTGAGGCCGTGTCCTCCAGGTTCGACGCGTTCGTGAAGAAGTCATTGCAGACAAAGCTGCGCACGCTAGAATGGGCGTGACGGACGACGGCCGCCCTGCGGCCTGCCTCCACCACCGCGGTTGCCCCTCTGGAACCTGCGGGGCCCCTGCCGCCCCTGCGCAGGAGCGGGCTTTCGTTCCCTCGGTGGCGAGGACTTTATCTTCTGTATCGCCTCGTCGAGGCTTTTCTTCAGCTGTGGGCCGATGGGCTTCTTCGTGTAGTAGTCGGCCTTGAGGGCTATGCATATCTTTGTGGCATAGACACGCGCTATCCTGCCGCGCTGGTCCTTCTGCGCGGTGTTCACCTCTGGCATCTTGAATATGACACCGTACTTTGGCGGCTTGCTCCCGAACTTTATGTGCTTGAACAGCGCCTTCTCCGCGCCAAGCAGCTGCACGGTGCTTGCCGGCATGGTCGCCAGCCTCTCCATTGACCCGGCCTTGCTCAACAGCTCCGCTGCTATCTTCTCGTCAGTAAGGAATGTGGTGTTCGGCAACAGGCGGTTCGACGCGATCTTGAGGTACTGCTCCAGAGAGGTCAGGGACTCGTCCATGCTCCTGCTAAGCTGGGCGAATTTCATGACGGCGTTGCTTTCGTCGTCGTTCATCTTCCTGCCTATGCTGTTCTGTATCTTGTCGTGGACCTGCGCAGCCTTGGGCTCATCGCCTATCAGCTCGGCGAGCTTGGCGTGGTCCGGGACCGTCCTTCCTGCGGCCAGGATTGCCAGCGACGCAAGCGTGCGAGGGTTGCCGACCTGCACCTCGGGAAAGTATATGCCGTACCACTCCGTGAGCCTCTCGTACATGAGGTTGTAGGTCTTGCTTATGTCCAGATATGCGTTTATTGCCTGTATCAGCGCGTATTCCTCACTAGAGTAGGCCTCGGTTATGCCCTGCCTCGCGCTCTGGATCATCTTCTTCCTCAGTTCCTCGAAAGTGTCCCTGGGCAAAACAACACCGACACGTGTCAAAATCCGGCTAATCTATTCTGCACGTGAAGCTATTTAACTAGGAGGGTGAGCCTGCTGCGGCGTGGCAGCGGGGCGTCACGGTACCGGCGGTGGCGGCGGTGTGGATGATCCAGACTGCTTTGCGCCAAGGTCCCTCAGGTACTGCTCCCATATCTTCCTGTGTATCGACTCCCACTCAGCGTCATTTGTGGTGTAGATTTTATCCTTGCGGTCAAAGTTGGTGTCGTCGCCGTGAATGACATCCCAGTCGTCCTTGTTGATCCCAGCCGAGCGCAGCCTCGCCGCCCCGCCTGGCTTGTCGATTTCACTCTGGAGGTGTGCGCGCAGCGCCATCCTGGTCGCAAGCTGTATCTCCTTCATGCTGCTCATGCCTAAGATTTCTTCTGCAGACATGTTGAATGTTAGGAACGCCTCGTTCTGCACGAACCACGTGGCAAGCAGCGCCTTCTGCAGCTCCAGCACCTGCTGCTCACTCATTGTGCCCTGCCTGAACGCGATCTTGAGGTCCTCACTCTGGTGGTCGAACACCCCCTGGGCCCATGCCACGTTGGAAATGTATGCCTGGGTGTTGCCTATCCAGCCGGAGTACTCGTTTGTGGCAGCAGTGCTCGGCACTGAATTTGTCTGCGCCGCGGCGGAGGGAGCCTGCGCGGCGTGCGATGCCGCGCCCCCCTGCACCATGGGAGATGGGGCGGATGCGGACCTGTTCTGAATATCGCCCTGCAGCTTTGTTATCCTTGCAGCAATCTCGTCCTGCGTCTTTGCGCCGGCCAACTGCGTCATCTCGGCGTTCTTGAGCCTCGTCTTTGCGAGGTCCACAGCATCCTCGGCGTCTGTTATCTTCTTGCGCGTCCTGGCCTGCTCGCCCCTTGCGGACTTGAGGCTGTCCTCAAGACCCGTGGTGGGATCGCCCTTCCCACGTGCCTCGCCTATCCGCCTCTCAATATCTGAAATAGCCTGTTCCTGGGCCGCAATCTCAGGCGCGACCTGCTTTTTCACCTCCCTGAGCTGCTTTCCTGCCGCCCTGACCTCCTTTTTGGCCTGCTTAAGCTCATTGTCGAACTGCTTTGAGCGCTCTATCGCCTCCCTCATCCTTATGTTTTCCACCTTCAGTGCAGACTGTGGCGAGGTAACGGTGGGTGTTCCAATGTACTTTGCCCGCTCTGCCCCCATATCCTGCACAAGCTTCGATGCAAAAGGCACCAGCTCCTTGTCGTCGTCGAGCTGCGATGGCAGGTCGGACCTCATGCGCGTGGCTATCCATTCCTTGGATTTCTTCTCGCTTAAGTACTTCGGTATCGACCTCACGGTCTCGAGCGCCACCAAGTCGGAAACGGACCGGTCCATGTACATCTTTAGCAGCTCTGGGTACGATTTTGAGCCCCCGGTTGGCTTCTGCGCCAGCAGCTCCCTTATCTCCGCCTCCGCCCCTGACGCGCCGGCGAAGAACTTGTTGTCGCCGGCCCTCGCGTTCTTGTCGTAGTATTTCTCGAGCGCCTTGTCCAGTTTGCCTAGCCACTTGGTGGCCTCTATCATCTCCGCGTCCTGCCCGTGGAAGCCTATGCCAAGCCTGCTGGTGTGGAAGTTGCGTATCCTGCTAGCCTCGTCACCAAGCTGGTCCATAAGCCCTACAGCACCTGCGCCCATCAGCTTGTTTGCCATGCGGTCGCCGTAGCTTATCGTCCCCTCTACGAGCCACTCCGGCGCGCTCCTCGACCCTGCCCAGCCCTTAAGCTCGCGCTCTATAGTGTCAACCGTACGCTTTATGCCCTCTGTGTTTTCCTGGCTTGCACCCTGCACGTTCCCGTAGCCCTGTAGCATTGTCCGCACCCGCGCCATTGTAACTACAAGCGCCTCCATTTCATCTTTCACGCTTGTCGAAAGCTGGCCGCTATCCCGTTCATTCTGCACCAGCTCGCCACCAGTAAGGGTGCTGCGTCTCTTAGGTGCATCTTCAGCCCTTATTTCTCTTGAGAGCATTTTATCACCTTCGCACCTGCTCCTTCCTTCCCTAGTTATAATTTCGCCATCTTATATATTTATAGGCATATCTTGCCCAGATATTATCGGAACAGAGATGGGCGGGAACGTGCGGCCGCTTTATATATATTGTTTCAGAAAGCTTACTGTTCTGTAAATGCCCGGGGATATGGGATGGGGGAAAATGTGGTGGGCGCGGATGCAGGCCTGGAGAACCTTGCGGCGCGACGCGGGATATACTACCAGTCGTTCAGCATTTACAAGGAAGTGGGCGGCTTCTTCGACTACGGGCCTATAGGGCTGAAGATAAAGAGGAACATAGAGGGCATGTGGCGCAGGGTGTTCATAGAGGAGATAAACTCGCTGGAGATTGAGTCCACGCTGATAATGCCGGAGGTCGTCTTCAAGGCAAGCGGCCACCTGGCGTCATTCTCGGACCCGGTAATAAATTGCTCAAAGTGCAAGAAGCCCTCCAGGGCCGACAAGATTCTGGAGGAATACTACGAGAAGAGGGGCGATATGAATGGGGGGCGCGAGGTAGAGGGCCTGGATCTGAAGGAGCTGGAGTCAAGGATACTGTCGCTCAAGATCAGGTGCGGCTACTGCGGCGGGGAGTTTGCGAGGGTGGAGGACTTCAACATGATGTTCAAGACGCAGATAGGGTCGCTTGGCGGGGAACTGGGATACCTGCGCCCTGAGACCGCGCAGGGCATATTTGTAGACTTCAGGAACCTGCGGAACGTGTACGGGCTGAAGCTGCCGGTCGCCATAGGCCAGGTGGGAAAGGTGTTCAGGAATGAGATATCGCCCAGACAGCACCTGCTGAGGCTGCGCGAGTTCACGCAGATGGAGCTGGAGGTGTTCTTCGACCCCTCCGCGGAGCAGAAGTCGCTGGGATGGGTGGAGCTTGGCGCGGTGCTAGGGACCGAGATAGAGTTCCTGCCCAAGGGAGGGGGCGCGGCGGAGATGAAGACCCTCGGGCAGCTGCTCGACGATAAGCTTCTGCCTAACAGGCTCTTCGCGTTCCTGCTCTACCTCGAAACGAGGCTATTCGAGCACATAGGGCTTGGAAAGGAGCTGTTCCGGTTCAGGGCGATAGATAAGCCGCCACACTACTCGGGCGGCAATGTGGACATAGAGGTCAAGACATCGTACGGCTACATAGAGGTAAGCGGCAACGCGTACCGCACGGACTACGACCTCTCATCGCATGCGAAGACATCGGGGGCCGACATAAGCGTGGCAGACGAGAATGGGAAGGTTGTGCCGCACGTGGTCGAGGCGAGTATAGGGCTCGATCGCCTGTTCTTCGCGCTGCTTGAGAACAGCATGAGGTCTGACAATGAGAAAGGAAGGGCGTGGCTTGACCTCAAGGAAAGCGTAGCGCCCTACAGGTACGCAATATTCCCATTGCAGAAGGACGAGGGGCTCGTGAAGGAGTCCATGAACCTTGCCAAGGCGTTCACAAACAACGGCATACATAACTACTATTCCGATGCGGGAAGCATAGGCAAGAGGTACGCCAAGGCCGACGAGATAGGCGTGCCGCACGCCATAACCGTGGACTTCCAGACGCTGCAGGACGGCACGGTGACGGTAAGGGACATAAGGACTACGTCGCAGGTAAGAAGGAAGATAGAGGAGATTAGGTGAGGGGAGGAGCGGCAGAGCTGCATGCGGGGCTTTTCGACCTGAGGCACACGGTGGAGAGCGCGCAGCCCGTGACGTTCTTCGGCGACTACGACCACGGCGTGAGGAACATAACGTACGCGGCCGGGTCACATGCCATAAGCATAAGCAGGCATGGGAACGATGCCGACTGCACACTCAGGATTGGCAGCGGCGACCTGGCTCTTGCGAGGAGGGATGTAGCGAGGCGCTTCAGGCTATCAGACGACATGCCGCGCATCTACAATGCGATAAACCACGACGGCGTGCTCACCGAGCCCATAAGGAGGTACCGCGGGATGAGGCTGACGCTCAACGACCCGTGGGAGACTACGGTGTGCTTCATAGTGTCGCAGTTCAACAATGTCCCGCGCATACGCGGCATTGTGCGCAGGATTGTAGAGAGGTACGGCACCGCGATAGAGGGGCAGGGGGGCGCGGTTGTGGCGAGGTCGTTCCCGACCAGCGAGGACCTTGCGGAGGTTACGGTGAAGGAGTTCATGGAATGCGGGGCCGGATTCAGGGCCAGGTACTTGAAGGAGGCGGCGGCGTACTGCAGCGAGAACCTCGACCTTGGCAGGCTCAGCCCGCGCAAGTACGAAAAGCTCAAGGAGGCGCTTATGGGCATAACAGGGGTGGGCAGCAAGGTGGCGGACTGCATAGCCCTGATGGGCTACGGCAGCATGGAGGCGTTCCCCGTTGACGTGTGGGTCAAGAGGACCGTTGAGCGGCTGTACTTCAACGGGAGGGAAAAGAGTATATCGGAGATACACAGCTTCGCGCGGGAGAGGTTCGGCAGGCATGCGGGATACGCGCAGCAGTACATATTCTGGTCCGGCAGGCAGATGGACAGGGAGTTCAGGGCAGTGGTGTGAATCCCCCCTCGCGCTATGGGACGACATACGCCGGGTTATAAGCTTTAACTGGAGAATTAGGCCATATGTACAGATGGGCAAGGTCGCAGTCGGCGATGGAGTACCTGATGACATACGGGTGGGCCATACTCATCATTGCGGTGGTGCTGGGCGTGCTGTTCCAGCTCGGGGTGTTTGGAGGCGCGAACCTCGCACCAAAGGCCACGCCCGGCAGCTGCCAGGTCGAGCGCACAGTTGCAGGCACATCGCTTGCCGGGATGTGCCAGGGCGAGCTGCCGCAGTACGTTGCGGTGTTCAACGGAGGCAGCAGCTTCGTGTCAGTGCCGAAAACATCGCTCGATACGGTCAGCGGCGCGGAGATAACCATATCTGCATGGATATCCGTATCTGGAGCAGGTGCCAACTGCCCGCGCATACTTGACGGGGGGGCTGTGAACACGCAGTACACTTTCACTGCGAACTGCGGGGGCACCGATATCCTTTGGAGGCCCGAAACGACGGGCGGCTCGGCGTCGCTGAACACAAACCCACTTTCGCTCAACACGTGGTACGACGTCGTGGTGGCCTACAACGGGGTTTCTGCCGTGATTTACCTTGACGGCCAGCAGGCCGCGGGGCCGTCGCCTCTTACCGGTACGCTAACGACAGGCACCGCACCCCTTTCCATAGGGGGCAACCAGACCGAGTCTTCATGGTTTGAAGGAGACATCTCGAACGTCCAGCTCTACAACACCTCGCTCTCCTCAGTGGAGATCCTCGCGCTGTACCAGGAGGGCATAGGCGGCGCGCCGGTGCGGCCGCAGAACATAGTGGGATGGTGGCCTATGAACAGCAACGCGAACGACTACAGTGGTAACAACGACAACGGGAACGGCATAAACGTAGGGTATTCGAGCTACTGGTCAACAGGATACACTGCACCGTGACGCGGAAAGGGATATATTACTGAGCGCATAATCCATAATCATGATATGGTACCTGCTTCTCGCGCTCATGGTTGCGACGGGGCTGGTGGGCGGCTTCCTAGGCGCGATAGTTGGGCTGGGTGGCGCGGTTGTGATAGTTCCAATCCTTACGCTGTTCCTTGGCGTGCCGATAGCGTACGCGGCGGGGGCGGCGCTCGTTTCAGCAATAGCCACGTCAAGCGGTTCTGCCAGCTCATATGTGATGGACAAGGTGAGCAACATAAAGATAGGTATGTCGCTCGAGGTAGGCACCACGCTGGGAGCGATAGTTGGCTCGCTCATAGTCGCATACATCTACTCGCGCAACCTCTCCTCGCTCGTCTTTGTGCTGTTTGGCGGCGTGCTGTTGGTGTCCCTATACTTCGAGCTTGTGCATCGGCGGCACGAGCACTACAAGGCGCCTAAGCCGGATTCGACCACAAGGATATTTCAGATGGGCGGGAGCTACTACGACCACGCTCTGCGCAGGAACGTGAGGTACAACGGTATAAGGTGGCACATTGGCGAGGCCGTGATGTTCTTCGCCGGCGTGATATCCGGCCTGCTCGGGGTGGGGTCCGGGGTGATGAAGGTCGTGGCCATGGATATGGGCATGCGGCTGCCTACCAAGGTTAGCACTTCAACAAGCAATTTCATGATAGGGGTGACTGCGGCCGCTAGCAGCATAGTGTACTGGAACTTTGGATACATACAGCCGTTCATAGCTGGCACTATAGCGGTCGGCGCGATTGTCGGAGCGTATCTTGGCACGAAGATGTTCAAGAGGATGCATGGGCGCACCATCAGGATGATATTCATGGTGCTGCTGGCGCTTATGGCGGTGCAGATGATAGCGAAGGGTGTTGGGCTATGAACATGGAGGCGCAGATAGGGTGGCTGCTTAGGGTGGGAGTGTGCATGAGCCTGCTGCTCGTGGGTGCGGGAATGTGGCTCATAGCATCGAACGGAGGAGGGGGCGGCTACTCGCTGGCCCAGCTGTTCTCTGTCTCGTCCACAGTAAACACATCACAGTACTCCCCGGGCGCGGTCTTCGGCGGTGTCGCAAGGGGGAGCATGGACGGCGTTTACTACATCATGGCAGGCGTGATGGTGCTGGTGCTCACGCCGGTGCTCAGGGTGGCTCTGTCGATGGTCGACTTTGCATATGCAAGGAACTGGGCGTACGCAGCCATAACCTGTATCGTGCTGCTTGACCTGCTGGCGGCGATGTTCGTGGTGCCGGCGCTGCTGCCGCACTGACGCAGGCTGGAGGCGAAAACGCATTTAAGCCTGAGGTGCGATCATTATCATTGCAAGGTGATTTGTTGGGGGACCTGGAGCAGGACATAGACGGGATATCGCAGTTCCTTACGCGGAAGCAGGAGAACTTCGACAGGGTGATGCAGCTGTCACGCGAGATAATAAGGTTCGCGGGCCTTGCCATAACCCACATGCACAACGGGGAGAGGACCCGCGCCGAGTCGGGACTTGCGGAGATGCGCGTAAGGGTTGAGGCGCTTGGGAAGATAGATGCGGACCAGAAGTACCACTCGATGCAGGCGTACCAGGAGTACGCCGAGGCGTTCATATTTTACAACATAAAGGTCGGCAGGAGAATACCGCCCATGGCCGAGGTCGGCGTGGACATGGAGGGGTACATAATGGGCCTGATGGACGTGGAGGGCGAGCTGAAGAGGGAGGTGATGGAGTCGCTGAGGGCCGGGGACCTTGCGCGCGCAGAGGGGGATTTCGAGATAATGAGGAGGATATACGACGGGACGCGCAGCATAAGGTTCGCGGAGGCGGTGCTCGGTGGGTTCAGGAAGAAGCAGGACGTGGCGAGGATACAGCTTGAGAATGCGGGCGGCGAGATACTTTACTACAAGGGAAGGGCCGGCGCGGTCAGTGCACCATCTTCATCGCCTCCCTGACCACGTAGCCGCTTGAGGCCAGGGAGTCTATTTCTGCAGTTACGGCCTCGTGCCCCTTCCTGCCGACTATTGCGCTTACGACCCTGCGCTCCAGCCCTTTTGCTGAAATCAGCCCGACCAGCCTGCGCACCTCTGGGGAATAGCTTTCGTGCAGGTACTTGCTGACCGCGGCCTGTGCTATGCCGAGAGAGGATGCTATTGAACTCTGGTCCCTGCCATACCTTGAGCTCAGCTCCCTGGCGACAGCAATCCTGACTGCCGGTACGGTAAGCCTGAATATCTGGTTGCAGTTTGTGTACATGCGCTACTCATCCTCGTCCTCCAGGCCGAACGTCTCCTTGATCGCCTTCTTTAGTCCCTTGGACTTTATCGTTTCCAGGAGGCCTTCGCCCTCCTCGTCGCTTGCCTGCGTGCGCTGCTTTTGCCTAGGCCTGTCGGCCGCCATGTCGCCGGGCCGCGAGGTGATGCTCGCTGCGCGCTCCTTCAGCGCGTCCAGCATTGACGGCTTCGAAGGCTCGACCGCCTCCTTCCTCTGCGGCGCCTGCTTCGGGCTTTTAGCTCCGGCCTGCGCCTCCTCATCCGGGGCCGCGGAGAGCATGCCGTTCACTATGCTCGAAAGCGTCCTTTTGTCGAGCTTTGACGAATTTACAAACACGGCATTAGCATGCGCCTCGGAGACCGCATCGGTCGCGTCCTCGCGGTCCTTCACCACGACTGCCCTCACTCCCGCTAGCTTGTTTGCTGATATGGCTGCGGCGGATGCACCGGACCATAGGACCAGGACAATGTCATACGCGGAATTTACGTTCTGCTTCACGTCGTCAAGCAGGTCCTTTAGGTCTGCGTCCTTGAGTTCACTCAGGATGCCTGCATCCCCCTGCTGGTTCACCATGTTGGATGCGGCTATGCCCAACTCTAGGCTGTCGCTTATTACATAGACCTTCATTTTGACACCATGTGGCACAATGCCGCAATTGAACTAGGCGGCCCGATTTATACTATCTATCTACCAATGCTTAATAACCTTTTTACGCTATAACTATCAGTATAAAACGGCCAGGTGTTTACTTGAGAGGAAAAGAGACTTCGGTAGTGTGCGAGCAGTGCGGCAGGAAGGTGCCAAGGAACAAGGGAGTGGCATTCGAACGATCAATCAGCTTCAACACGGGGCAGCAGAGTGTGACGGACGTACGCTTTTTTGAGAGAAGGAAGCAGTGGTTCTGCATAAGCTGTGCTAAGCACAGGGGCATCTTCGAGAAAAAGAAGCGGCAGGCGATAGAGAAATCTAACAGGCAGCTATGACTCGTGAGGCTGCATGACCGTCAACCCGGACGATCTTCTCATATTCAAGGTACGTACACAAAGCGGGAACAAGGCGGCCGGGGCGCAGACTGTCGTCATAGAGGCAGCCAAGCCACAGGCAGCCCAGCCGCCGCAGCCTGCGCAGCAGCAGGCGCAGGCCGCACCGAAGTTCAATCCTCCCCCTCAACCTGTGCGTCAGCAAGAGGTGCAGCGGGCACCGACCGCGCAGCCCGCGTTTGATACGGTACAACAACCGGTGCAGCCCGAAAAGCCGCAAGCCAATCCGGCACCGCAGCCCATAGTGACCCCCAGGCCGCAGGAGGTGCAGCAAAGACCGATACGGCAGCCACAGGCAGCCCAGCCGCCGCAGGAGGCGGCGAACGCCGCTGCAAAGCGCAGGGGCAGGCAGCCAAAACAGGAGCCGCAACCGGAGCCTCCGCAGCCTGTGCGGCCGCAATACACCAAGCCCGTGGCACAGCCACAGGCGCCGCCACCCGAACCGCAGCAGGAAGTGCAGTACATACAGCCCAACCAGCCCGAGGAGATACCAGTGGTCGCGGTGCCGGGGCAGGACTATGTTCCGATCCAGCAGGTAAGCGGCGACATAATAGACGTGGCGATGAGCACCATGATAGGCGGGGGCGAGCAGGGCGGCAAGAAGCCCCCGGAGAGGAAGAGGAGCGCCAAGGAGATGAGGAGGATAGCCGAACACATGTCGTGCGAGAACCACCCGTGGAGGAAGGCATATGCGATATGCGACTACTGCAAAAGGGCGTTCTGCTATGAGGACATAGTGGAGCACAATGGCGTGTATTACTGCATTGACGACATAGGGAACATACCGAAGTCAGTGCTGAACGCGGGGATGGTCAAGTACAGCAAGCTGAGCTACATATCCGCCGCGTCGCTGGTGCTGATAGCCGCAGTTTATGTTTATTTCTTCAACCCGCAGATCGCAGCCATGCTTGCCGCGCTCAAGGCGGCGGGGGCGGCGAAGTTCGCGGCCAAGTTCACGCTGGCGGAGGGGTTGCTCATTGTGGAAGGGGCCCTGGCACTGATATCCATAGTCACATCAATACTGGTACTGATTTCCGCGAAGAGGAGCTTCATGGCTACGACTGTAACGCAGATAGCCACCATAGGGATATTCAGCTACCAGTACATAGTGACACTGAACATCGCGTACTCGGTAGTCGCCGTGCTCTCGTTCGTGGCCCTCATAACTCTTGCATATTCCAGGATATCATATGAGCCACTGCCGGAGGAGAACGCCGAGCTGCTTAGCCCGACTGCGACCCTGAGCAGTGAGAAGGGGCCGGTTTTCTAGGCGGTGCTATGCGCTCAGCAGCGTCCTTGCCTGGTAGCGGCCGCGGCGCTCTATCTCGGATACACGGGCCAGCACCGACCCTGATTGGGCATACTCGGCGCGGTAGGCGCGGACGAACTCCGCATAAGCCCTAGCCGGAATTGAGCGCTTCATCAGTATTATATCTATTGCCTTGTCCTCGGCAGAGCCGGTAGTTTCGGCCAGACCGAAATCTATCACATATACCTTGCCTGACCCGCCGAGCAGGATGTTTGCGGGCGTGAAATCGCCGTGCGCTATTCCGGCATTGTGTAGGATGGCCAACTGGGCGCCGAGCCTGCGCAGGCTGCCGCGCATGGTGCGCATGGACCAGCCACCTGCCGTTATGGCCGACATCATCCTGCCGTCTATGCGCTCCATGACTATCTTGTCATTACCCAGGAAGAGCACTGCAGGCACATTGGCCCCTGCACTTGAGGCAGCATAAAGCATCCTGGCCTCGGACCTGGTGCGCTGGAGGCGCAGGCGCTCATCAAGCTCCGCTATCCTGTACTCCTTCCTGGCCCTGTGCTTCAGTACGGCGTCTATCCCGAAGAGCCTTGCACCGTATAGCTTGGCCTCGGCGCCTTCTGAAATCAGGCGATGTGCCGCCCGTGTTCTTTTCACCATCCTATCTCCACCGTGTCTATCCTGTACCTCTGGTCTATGCCGCGGGCTTTGGAAGGGAACCTGAACCCCTTCTCCTGGTACTTCTCGGCCACAACGGCTATCATGGCGCCGTTGTCTGCATTGAGGCTGTTGGGTGCGGCATGGGCCCTGATGCCGTGGGACTGAGCTATTGACTCCAGCATGGCACGCAGCCTGGAGTTCTGAGCCACGCCACCTGAGAGAAGTATCTCGCTCTTGCGCGTCAGGAACAGGGCGCGCTCAGTAGCTTCGCACAGCATTGAGAAGCACGTTTCCTGCAGCGAATACGCTACGTCCCTGCTGGGACGGCCGCCAAGGAGCCTGGACGCGTTTGTCATCAGCCCGGTGAATGTGAAGTCCATCCCCTTTACGGTGTACGGCATTTGGATGTAGCGTCCGCCTCGTGCCAGGCGCTCCACGCTGGAACCCCATGCCGGATCCAGGTCCGCTGCCCGCGCAAAGTTGTCGAGCATGTTGCCCACGCCTATGTCGAGCGTCTCGCCGTAGACATGGTAGTGCCTGAACGGACTGTCGGTTATCGCAAGGATCTGGGAGTTGCCGCCGCTGACATATAGCACCAGCGGGTCCCGCGCCCCGAACATTGAGCGCGTGACCTCTATGTGCGCGACGGCATGGTTAACTGGTATGATCGGAATGCCGCTGTGCGCAGCTATGGTTTCTGCGGCTAGCTGCCCCACTCTCAGGCACGGGCCAAGGCCTGGGCCCTTGGTGTAGCCGATGGCTGATATGTCCCGGACTGATATGTGCGCGCGCTTGAGCGCGGCACTGACCAGCGGGCCAACGTTGTCGGCATGCAGGTCCGCGGCCTTTGCAGGTATTATGCCGCCGGGACCCATATGGTACATGGACTTTTCGTTGGACAGAACCCTGCCTCCTTCCACCACCCCGACCCCTAGCGTGTGGGCGCTGCTCTCTATTCCTAGAACCGCCATCGCATCGTATTGTGCTATCCGGGGTTAAAAATGTAGCATTGCTGGATTTATACCTGAATAAAAAACGAAATAAAACTCATGTAATATAAACCTTGGTATCGTAAAGTGTTTGATAATCCCAGGGGATTGAATGGCTAGCACAAATGCGCAAGGGAACGGGAAGTCTTCTAACAACACAAACCTAATTGCAGTAGGCGTGGTTGCAATCATAGTTATCGCAGCGGCATTGGTGCTGTATTCAAACACTGCAACTGCCGCAGCAAACAGGGCGATGGCCCTGCAGATTACAGATCCGCCACAGGTCCCTGCCGGGACACAGTCACTGGTTATAGCGTACTCCGCCCTTCAGGCGCATGTGAGCGGAGGCGCGGGATCTGGATGGATAGCATCGAATTCGAGCGGTTCGATAAACCTGCTCGCAGTGCAGAACCTGACCCAGACAATAGGATCTGTTTCCGCACCTAATGGTTCTGTCATAGACAAGGTAAGGTTCAACATAACTTCAGCCAATATAACATTGAACGGCACAGCGTATCCCGTTACTGTCCCATCGAAGCAGGTCACAGCCACGTTAACGGCGGGGGCAACGGTAAACGGCACGGCGGGGGTGCTGATGTCGCTTTCACCCACAGTCGTTACGATATTCACTGCGAATTCCACAGTATTTGTTCTTGTCCCCTCAGTGAAGGCGGTTGTTCTGCCTAGCGGCACAAACCAGAGCACTGTCTCCGTGGGCTACAAGCATCACCTCGAGACTTATGAAACCGAAAAGCTCAATGCAGAAAGGCCGAACATCACTGTTACAAATGCCTCGATCACCGTAGCAGGGAATTTAACGCACTTTTCAGCCACAGTGAACAACAACGCAAACACGAGCATTTTCATAAAGCATATAAACGTGTTCGGCAACGTGTCCGTAGCGCTCAATGCCACGGCGATATCGCGGTACGCGGATGGCTATGAAGGCAGAATCCTAGGGAACCTGAAGAACAGCACTATATGCACAAACGTATCCGGGAGCGTGGTGCAGAACCTCACGGTATCTCCAAACCTGAGCATAGAGGCGCATGACAGGCCATCTAACTCAAACACGGGTGCGTCTGTTTCGGCAAACTCGAGTGTGGATGTGCATTCAGGATTTAACGTGTCAGCAAACACGAGCGTAGATACACACTCAGGCTCAAATGATACGTCGAACACGACCGCATCAACAAACTCGAGCGTAGACACGCATTCGGGCGGCGAGGGAGGGCGTGGGGGGGAGACAAACCAGAACGCGTCGACCAAGGAATCCGAACATATAGACACCGGAATAGGGGTTGATGTTAACTCAAGCGCGTGCACCGCTCCCGGCTTTTCTGAGATGGAGCACCAGATCAGCGGGAGGATTGCTAATACAAGCGCGCAGCTGGGCGATACACAGGAGCACTTCAAGATGTTTTCGTTCCTTGTTACTACGAACGGAACGCTGATGCTGCCCTCGTCCGTGGAGGATTTCAACGACTCGGGCTTTGCAATCCAGCCAGGACAGTCTGCCACCCTCTCCTTTGGAGGAGCGGTTGAGGTGGGCGGCGGGAACCTGATACTCAGGCCAGTTGCAGGCCAACAGTACGCAGTGAGGGTCCAGGGAGAGAACGATGCGCACGCGTCAGTTAATGTAACGGCAAGCTAACTAACTTGTCGTTGCAGGCTGCTGCTCATTTTTGGCAAGCATCTCTTTCGGCATGTGCTTGCGGCAGAGAGGGGGGATGTCGCAGGATTTCGAATTGGATTGCTAGCTGCCGCTATGGTGCTATATTAAGCATTGGGACGCGGATCGGCCGCGCAGCATTGCTGCCTTTTCAGGCCACATCTATGTTGGATTCCTTGTAGCCAAGCACAGCAAGCGCCTTCTTTGCGGCGAACTTGTGCTCGCCCTGCAGCTCAATCGTGCCGTCCCTGGACGTGCCGCCGCAGGCCAGCGCCCGCTTGAGCTCCTTTGTGGTCCGCTCGATCTCGTCGGGGTTTATGCCCTCCACAACAGTCATTATCTTGTCGAACTTGGCCTTCTTGGCTGAGATCCTGATCTTGCTCTCGGTCTCCCTATCCAGTACCTTACATACGCACAACTCGAGGGGCAGACCGCATGTAGGGCACATGTCAGCCATTATACCTTTACACCTCTTTCTGCGAGTATGGTCTTTATCCTCGCTATGGTACGCCTTATCTCACGGGTCTTGACTACCTTGCTGGCAACACCTGTGGATGCCACCTTTCTCCGCTCGATGCCAAGCTCAAGGTTGAGTTCATCAAGCTTGCTTTTCAGTGCGTTGTCCTGCAGGGAACGTATTTCCTTTATCTTTATAATAAGCACCTTTTACAGTTGTTTTATGGGTTTTAAGGTATTAAAAGCTTTCTGTGAATCGCGTTGATTTTGGTGTGTACGAAGTGCCCGAGGATATGCCATGGCTCATGTTTTTAGAATTTTGGTGAGACTGTACGTTGGGAGGGGCGGGCTGTGCAATGGGGTAGGTGTATAGTATGGACGGCGACGGGACCATCAGGAGGTACAGGGAGAGGATAGCGGCGCTCTTCTATCTTATCGCCATATTCTGGATATTCCTCCTGTCGGGCGCTGCGGCATTTGTTAGCACGCTAGGCGCCATGGCAAACGTGTCCAGCGCGGTCCCTGTGCTTTTCTATGCGATGATAATGATTATACCAATAGCAGGTGTGGCGTTCTTCTGGACGCAGTACCGGCAGGAGAGGTTCGTGGCAAGGGCAGGCATCTTTATCGCAATATATGCGGTGATGGGAATGAGCTGGATGCTCAGCCCCACTTGGACCGGTGGAACGCACCTGAGCAACGCGTGCGTTGCGGCGGGGGGCTTCGAATGCATAACACCTAACCTTGCGACAAGCGGAACGCTCTCGTTCACGTTCGGCCAGGGGACTGGAAACCCGATGTACAACGTGGAGCTGGCCTGCATGGCAGGCTCCGGAAGCCTGCAGTCTAACGCCACGGCGTTCAGAGCCATAGCCGCAAACGGCATAGCGATGGGAGGGGGCGCGTACGAATACTCAGGGCCGTTCGGTAACACGGTCCAGACTGGGCAGATTTTGACAGTATCTGGACTGCCATGCTATGGGACGGCACAGTCATCGCAGGCTATATACCTGCCAGGGCAGGAGCCGGTAGGGCAGGCGTTCACCGGGAAAATATGGGTAAGGTACACGGAATCGCATGGTGCCCCAGACAACTCCTCCAATCCGTTCCAGACGCAGCTCGTGGCGTCACTTAAGACACAGGTAATATGAACTAAAGCACACGCGCGCAGCGGATCATCATTTTCTTTCCAGAACCGCCACGCCCTTTACATCGGTGAACGTTTTCGTTGTGCCGTCGCCCTTCGCCAGCTGTACAGACATCCCTGCGGACTGCGGCGGCTTCCCGACAGCATACACGTACAGGACACCGTCCTTCTCAGCGGCGAGACCGTAGCCCTTCTCCCAGACCTCCATGCGCTCCTTTGCCGCGGCGATGGTCTTGTCCCTGCCCTCGTAGTCGTTCTCCCTTGTGAACAATGCCGAAGCGAGAGCTGCGGCATCGGCCGCGGCGCCACCGGCGAGGTTCGCGAACGATTCGCCGTTGCTGTACCAGATAGTGTGAAAAGCCTTCGAGTACGCCTCAGCCCAACGCTTGTTCTCCTCGGCAGCGAGCGGCGAGCCCCAGACTGCATCCAGCGACCTGACGGACGTTGCGGCCCTGGCATCAATCAGAGACGCGTCGCCTCCAGCCGCATCCTTCGCCATTGCGGCGGCGGCATCCCATGTATCAGCATAGAAGACGCGCCATTCCTTCTTTGGGTCGGAGTCGGGCCTGAAGTAGATTATCTGCCCGAGGCGCCCAACGAAATCGTTCAGCTCCTTCTCATGCTCCGGCGTAGGGCGCTTGGCATCGAACTTGTGCTTGGCGTACGAATCCAGTTCCTTTTCGACCATCTGATCCACCCGTTAGCTGTATTGAAGTGCAACTGCTTTAAACCATTCGTACTGCGGCATCAGCGGTACACCTCAAAATCCTTGCCGAGCAGGTCGGAGGCCAGCTTCAGCTCCAGGACGTCGTTTGTGCCCTCATATATGCGCGATGCCCTGACATCGATGTAGTGGCGGCCCACGGATGACAGTATGGAATAGCCGGATCCGCCGTGCATCTGCACCGCATTGTCCGCGGCCTTTGATGCCGCGCCGGTGGCTATCACCTTGGCGAGGGTTATGGCGTGGTCGGCCCTCTTCCTCAGCTCGCTGTCCATCATGTTGGAGTCGAACTTCTTCTTCCAGTACGCGCCGCGGTCCACGGAGAGCCTGGCCGCTTCCAGCTGCTGCTCGATGACTGCTATCCTGTGCTGCACCATCTGGTGCTTTCCTATCGCCTTCCCGAACTGCACCCTTTCCCTGGCGCGCGAAAGCGATGCGTTCAGGCAGTCCTCTATCGCGCCTACGCAGCCCGCAGCTATGCCGAGCCTGCCAGTGAAAAGGCCGGTGTATGCCAGCTTGAGGCCCTCCCCGAACTTTCCAAGGAGGTTCTCTTTGGGCGCAAATGCCCTATCGAACTTGAGCAGCGTCGTATCTGACGTGAACAGGCCGAGCTTCTCCTTTATCTCAGTCTCCACCTTCACGTGCTTGTCGTCCCTGTCGACCAGTATCGCGGATATTCCCCTTTCCTTGTTCCTGCAGAACACTATGAACGCGTCGGCGTACGAGCCGTTGGTGATGAGGTACTTCTCCCCGCTCACCTCGAACCCACCCTTAACCTCGTCGAACCGGGTCTGGAGTGACGTGGGGTCGCTGCCCTCACCAGGCTCGGTGAGGCAGAATGACATCATCTTGTCGCCCTTTGCAAGGGGCACCATGTACTTCTGCTTCTGCTCCTCGTTTGCCCACTTCAGCAGCGTAGCCTCGGTGAGGCACGTCTGGACATCGAAGCCCGTGACCACCCCCATGCCGACCTGCCCAAGCCGCTCGAAGACCAGCGAGAAGGAGAACGCGTCGCCCTCGAGGCCGGAGTACTTCTTTGGCACCTGCAGTCCGAGCAGGCCGTACTTCTTCAAGACGGCGAACTGCTGCTTTACGTTGATCTGGTGCCTTATGTAGGCGTCCACCTCGTCGAGGTACATCTCCTCCGCAGCCTTGTCCGCAAGCTCGGCGAACTGCACATTCTCGTCGTTTATTATGCCGCGATCCCTCAGTTCGTCCACATGTTCCTGGAATAAACTTTCCATTTTACACACCACGGTACACAGCAGATTGGAATTGTATGGTTGGCTATAAAATCCTTCTGGGAAGGCGAGCCTAATTGTGCAACCGTGAAAGGAATACGCAGGTAAAAAGCGGAAATGACAAGAAATTTAAATCTCACATCTTACAGTATGCTTGCATGATGAACCAAAGGAAGGTGTACCTGATTTCAGGGGGAGTCACAAAATTCGCAAAGGCCCATCCAGACATGGATTTCAGGCTGATGGTGAAGAAGGCCTTCGATTACGCAATGAAGGAAGTGCCGAGCCTGGAGGCCAAGCGCATAGACAGCAGCAGAATCTCGTACTTCTCTGACCACTTCACCAGGCAGCTCAAGGCCGCATCGATGGTGCAGGACTACCTGGGGCTCAACCCCAAGGACTCGCGGAGGATAGAGTGGGGAGGGGCAACCGGCGGGCAGGCGATACAGGCAGGCTGGGAGGCGATAGCCAGCGGAAGGAACGACGTGTGCCTTGTCGCGGGCTTCGAGACGATGTCGAGGGTCGAAACGTGGAAGGGCAACGAGTTCATCGCGCTTGCATCCGATACAAACTTCGACTACCCGGTTGGGGGGTTCTACACCGGATACTACGCGCTCATGGTGCAGAGGCACATCTACGAGTTCCTCAGGAGGGGCAAATTCGCGAACGTGAAGGACGAGCGCAAGGCGCAGCGCATGGCGGAGCAGGAGGCCATGCGCATCATGGCGCTGGTCTCGGTCAAGAACCACAAGAACGCGCTGCACAACCCGTACGCGCAGTACCCGATGGACATCAGCCAGAAGGACGTGGAGAAGGGGGAGATGATATCGTATCCGCTCGTAAGGCCGGACATATGCACAATGAGCGACGGTGCTGCGGTGCTGGTGCTTGCGGCAGGAGACGTTGCGTTCGAATATACGGACAAGCCGGTGCTCATAAAGGGCGTTGGCTGCGGCACGGACACGATGAGGCTTGCGGACAGGCCGCACGGGAAGGTTCCGATTTTCAAGTGGGAGAAGGAGTCTGACTACGGCAATCTGGACTACCCCGGCGTGCATTCTTTCAGGGCAGGCAGGGCAGCGGCGCTTGAGGCGTACAAAAACGCAGGCATAAAGGACCCGAAGAAGGAGCTAGACTTCGTAGAGCTGCACGACGCGTACGCAAGCTCCGAGATACAGACCTATGAGGACCTAGGCCTGTGCAAATACGGGGAGGGTTATGATTTCGTGGAACAGGGACACCCGTTCCTCAAGGACATAGACTACGGGATAAAGCTGCCCCACAAGGGCACCATGCCGGTCAACCCATCAGGCGGGCTGATAGCGTGCGGGCATCCGGTCGGGGCAACAGGGATAATGCAGGGCGTGTTCGCGCTGTGGCAGCTGCAGGGAAGGATAAAGAAGCACTTCGGGGACGAGGCGCTGCAGATCAAGGGCGCGAGGCGCGGGCTTATACACAGCCACGCGGGTACCGGCAGCTCGGTAACCGCTACGGTGCTTGAGGCTGTTTGACATGACCAAAAGATTCGACAAGTTCAAGGACGTTATGGCGGAGATAAGGCGCTCCGGCGCGGCCATATACAAGAATCCCGCCGGCACGGATGACCTTGTGGTGCTTTCGCCGTACAGCATAAACTACATACACAGCTACGCGCAGGATTCGAAGTTCTTTACAGGGCTGGCCGAAGGAAAGCTCTACGGCAGCGAGTGCAAGAAGTGCGGCCAGAGGTACGGCACGCCCAGGGGCCACTGCATGGAATGCGGCAGCGAGACCAGGTGGTTCGAGCTTCCGCTGAAGGGCAAGGTGCACTCGTGGACAACATGCTACTTCGGGAGCGAGGAATTCATGAAGGAGACCCCGTTCAACCTGGTGCTTGTGGAGTTCCCCGGGGTAAACACGCTCTTCCTGTCAAGGCTGGTCGGCGCAGAGCAGAAGGACATATTCATAGGCATGGATGTTAAGGCGGAGTTCAGGAAAAAGCCGCGCTACCTCGTATCTGATGTAGTGTTCAGGCCGGCCAAGTGACTGCGCGGCATAGCTGTGGGGGCTGCCGAACTTTTTGGATAGGCTTAAAAATTCTAAATTGCATAGATGAATGCTAATCCAAGTGAACTTAATGGCTCGGAGAACCGGGAAGGCAGCCAAGCGCGCCGCCAAAGCTAAGGCCGCGCAGGCTGCAGAGAAACCTGTCCAGAAGGCCGTGAGCCTTAAGGCGCTAAAGACCACGGACGACATACCCATACCAGACAAGATGATAGATAGGGTGATAGGGCAGGAGAATGCAGTGGAGATAATAAAGAAGGCAGCCAGGCAGCGCAGGCATGTGCTCCTGATAGGTGAGCCAGGCACCGGCAAGACGATGCTGGCGCAGGCTATGGCCGAGATGCTGCCGTACACCGACTTGGAGGACACGCTGATATACAGGAACGGCAATGACGAAAACATGCCGCTGGTAAAGACCGTGAAGACCTACCCAGACACCAAGGAGGGGGAAAAGCTTGGCGAAGGGCAGGGCAGGATCATGCTGCAGAAGGAACGCATGAGGAACAGGACTGCGCTGAGCAAGGGAAACTCGATAATAACCCCGCTCATAATCATCATTGTTGTGATACTGCTGGGCCTGGCCTTCAGCGGGATCGTGGTGGGGTACAACATCATAGTCATAGCCGCACTCATACTCGGGGTCATGATATTCGGGTCCGTAGCGCTCTTCACATCTGGCCTGACCAGGCGGGTTGGCACGTTCCCGGGCTTCAATGACTACAGTGAGCCAAAGCTCATAGTGGACAACACAGGGCTGCGGCACGCGCCTTTTATAGACGCGACTGGGGCCAAGGCTGGCTCGCTCTTCGGTGACGTGAGGCACGACCCCCTGCAGACGGGCGGGCTTGGCACGCCGGCTCACCTGAGGGTGGAGGGCGGAGGGGTGCACAAGGCCAACAAGGGCGTCCTGTTCATAGATGAGATATCAAGGCTCGACCCGAAAGCACAGCAGGATCTGCTCACCGCCATGCAGGAGAGGAAGTACTCCATAACAGGGCAGAGCGAGATGAGCTCGGGGGCGCTGGTCAAGACCGAACCTGTGCCGTGCGATTTCATACTTGTGGCTGCAGGGAACCTGCAGGACATACAGAACATGCACCCCGCGCTTAGGTCCAGAATACGCGGGTACGGCTACGAAGTGTACATGGAGTCTACCGTGAATGACACGGAGGCGAACAGGGACAAGTTCGCCAGGTTCGTGGCGCAGGAGGTGAAGAAAGACGGCAAGATACCGAGGTTCGACAGGGGCGCCGTGGAGGAGATAATAGAGGATGCAAGGCGCAGGAGCGGCAGGAAGGGCCACCTTACGCTCATACTCAGGGACCTGGGCGGGCTGGTGAGGGCGGCTGGGGACATAGCGGTTGACAAGAGGCATTCGGCCGTAACTAGGGACGATGTAATAGCTGGCAGGGGGCTTGCCAACCCCATAGAGGCGCAGGTAGTCTCGCAGGCGGTGGAGTACAGGAAGGACTACAAGGTGTTCGGCGTAAGGGGCTACAGCGTGGGCAAGGTAAACGGCCTGGCCGTAATAGGGGGATCGGTCCTTTCCCCAGGCATAGTGATGCCTATAGTCGCGGAAGTTACACCGGCCAGCTCGCGGGCTGAGGGGAAGTTCATACCAACCGGAAAGCTGGGAAAGATCGCCACGGAGGCGGTTAAGAACGTAAGCGCAATAATAAAGAAGCACATGGGCAGGGACATAGCGAACTACGACATGCACGTTCAGTTCATACAGAGCTATGAGGGCGTGGAGGGGGACAGCGCCAGCATATCGGTTGCGATAAGCATAATATCGGCAATGGAGGGCATACCGGTCGACCAGTCTGTCGCGATGACGGGATCGCTGTCGGTCAGGGGCGAGGTCCTGCCCGTGGGTGGGGTCACAAGCAAGGTGGAGGCTGCGATAGGCGCTGGCGTGAAGACGGTGATAGTGCCTGCAAGGAACCTGGACGACGTGTACCTCAACAAGGACCAGCTGAGGAGGATTAAGCTTGTGCCGGTAAGGACGCTTGCCGACGTGATACAGAACTCCCTCAAGCCGGGCAAGAGGAGGGACGACATAATAAAGGAGCTCAAGAAGCACGAGCGCGGCGTGATGGGGGATAGCGCATGAAGGACGGGAAGGCAGCGGGAGGCGCAAAGAAAGGAAATTCCGCTGAGGTGAGGGAGCTGCTGGAGGGGTTCGGCGGCGACATAGTCTCCGACATACACGGCAAGAGGGTGCCGAAGTTTAACACTGTGGCCAGGACCAAGTCCAACATAGTCTACGACCCCAAGAAGGGATATCTCACAATAGGCAAGGCGTCGGAGGAGAGGAACTTCATAAACATAGCGCAGTCCAAAAGGTTCATGCAGACGGTAGCTGTTGCGGCGAAGTGCAACAAGTTCCTCAAGGAGAACCTGCACACGTCGATAAGGGGACTGTTTTACCAGCTCAAGTACTCCCTTGGAGAGGACGTGGACGAAAACGTCTTCAGCGAGCAGTCGGAGTCGAACCCGCTCATAGAGGATTTGGAGGCGTCGCTGGGGGTTAAAAGGGAGGACCTAAACCTGAACGCGAACAGGAAGGGCGTACTGACAGGCAACATGAGAGTCATAGACAAGTTCGGAGGGGAGAGGATAGAGACCGACACCAGCAAGATGGGCAGGTCCGGCTGGGCGATACCAAGCGACGTCGACAACGACATAGAGTTCGTGGACGTGAAGGCCAAGTACGTACTGGTTGTGGAGAAGGACGCGATGTGGCAGAGGCTGAACGAGGACGGATTCTGGAAGAAGGAGAACTGCATACTCATATCCCCGCAGGGACAGGCCTCGAGGGGCGCGAGGAGGATAATAAGGAAGCTGGCTGACAAGGGCCTGCCGGTCTACGTATTCAACGACGGGGATGCCTGGGGCTGGTACATATACTGGACGATAAAGACAGGAAGCATGAACCTGGCATACATCGGCAACTCTATTGCAACGCCTGAATCCAAGTTCCTTGGCGTGACGATGTCTGACATAGAGGAGTTCGACTTCCTGAAGAACATGACGCTGAAGGCA
>JAKAPJ010000042.1 GCA_021807115.1 Microcaldota archaeon | reverse complement strand
AGGCTAGCCATAATAGACCACGGCAAGGTCATAGCCCTTGGCACCCCCTCGGAGGTGAAGAGGATAGCCGGGAACGGGAGGGTGCTGGAGCTTGTGGTGAAGGTGGAGGAGGTGCAGAAGGTACTTGCGCTGCTCAAGTCGCGGTTCAGGATACCGGCAACCGCAAAGGGGGACAAGATAACTGCACAGCTGGACAAGAACAGCGAATCTGAGTTCACAAGGATATCCAGTGCCCTGGACCGGGAGAGGATAACCGTGCTGTCCATCGGGATGCACCTGCCGACCCTTGATGACGTGTTCATAAAGCTCACCGGAGCCACGATGAGGGACGAGGCAGGCGCAATGCAGGGGGGCAGGGGGAACGTGGGATGGGGATGACATGAGCCTGTTTAGCGATTCCATTGCGCTTTACGGGCGCGAGATGATGATCTTCAGGGCCAACCTCGGGGTAAACCTCGTCAGGGCTGCACTGTTCCCCATAATAATAATACTGCTCTTCGGCAATCTGGGCAACACCATAAGCAACGTGCCAATAGTTGTGGTGAACTACGCGAACAACGTGCAGTCTCTGCAGTTCATAAACGCGCTGCAGACGCAGCAGAACATAATTGTGCATACCGTTACTGACCAGAGTACGGCAATGGCGGAGCTTGCGAATGGCGACGAATCTTTTGTCGTGGTCATACTGCCTAACTTCCCTTCTGCGGCCGGGGAGCCTTCGGTGCAGGTGTACTACACGAACACCCAGTTCACAACCACGAGCTTCGTGCTGCCGCTCATAGAGCAGCGCGCCGCTGAGTTCACAGCCCAGTCGAATTACCAGACCGCCTTTTACCAGCCAGCCACGTCATCGGCGCAGGAGGTGCTGGCGACACCAGTGAACGGTGCAAGCGGCAGCTACAAGGACTTCCTTTTCTCCGGCATAATAGGGATGGTTGTGGTGTTCAGTGCCATGTTCGCAGGTGGCATATCCATAATTACGGACAGGCAGGGGGGCAACATAAAGATGTTCCTTGTAACCCCCATAAACAAAAGCGCAATACTCATAGGCAGGATGCTTTCCGGCGCGGTGCAGTCGATAGTGTACGTGGCGCTTGCGATAGCCGTAGGGCTCCTTAACGGCTCGCACATAGCCATGGGGATACCCGGACTCTTCTGGATATTCGCCATGGGGATGATACTCATGGTGGGCTTTACATCAATGTCGGCGATAATCGCTTCCAGGATGAAGAACATACAGACATATGCCATAGTGTCCCAAGCAATTTCCCTCCCGCTGTGGCTGCTTTCGGGCGGAGTGTTCCCCATATCCAACCTGCCGTCGTGGCTCATGCCCATATCCATAATAAACCCGATAACGTACGCCACTAACGGGTTCAGGTTTGTAATACTGCAGGGCGTCTATCCCCTGAGCAGCATAGTCACGGACTTCACGGTACTGATAATATTTACCACTGTGATGACATTGATAAGCCTCAGGCTTTTCAAGAATACCATTGAGTGATTGCTTGGATGGATTTGGGATTAATTTGGATGGTGTAAAAATGCAGGGCAACTTTTCTGGATATCTGCGCATCGCAGGGGTTTGGGTCGTGCTCATGGCTGCACTGGCCAATGCGGCTTCGGGGCAGTCGGTAGTGAACGGCGCGCTGTCGCTGGTAAACCTTAGGATAACCCCGGGCACGCTTGTTGCCGGGGAAAACGTGACTATAAGCTTCCAGCTCTATAACTCCTACAATAGCAACCTCAACGATGTCGCGATAGAGATAACTGCCACGAACCCGCTGCTAAACGTATCTCCGGTGTACACGCAGTACGTTACATCAATAGGAACGGGACAGTACGGGGGGCTTGGATACGAATCCATGAACTACACCTTCCACATACCTTCCACCCTAGAAGCAGGGGAATACACCATAGACATAGTGGGAACATACAGCACGGTTGCAGGCGAAGGCTCGCAGCAGACTTCAGAGGTAGGCACCGCCACTATGCCGATAGACCTATACATATACGGAAACCCACAGATACAGCTTACCGCGGCACCGTCCGGGCAGATAACCCCTGGCGGGCAGTCCACATTCGATATATCCGCACTGAATTCCGGGACAGACACGGCCAGGAACGTCACCGTAACCATACTCAATTCAACGAATTTCACCGCGTACGGCACCCCGGTGCTCGCGTTCGGCATAATGTCAATAGGCGACACGGGATCTGAGACTGTTGTGCTCCAGACTTCCGCCTCGCTGAAGGAGGGGGAAACTAGCGTGCCCGTACTACTGAATTACACCGCACAGGATGGCCGCAGGGTCTCGATGGAGGAGCGCATACCGCTCAGCTTCGTGCTCGGAGCCCCTGACATAGTAGCAAGCATACAGAGCGCGTATCCGCAGAGGCTTTATCCGGGATCAAACCAGACGCTTACGATCCTGCTGCAGAACACCGGATACAGCACGGCAAAGAACCTTAGCGTCGCGTATCTGAGCAACAACGGGATAAACGTACAAAGCAGCACGTCCAGCTTCTACGTAGGCACGCTTGGAGAGGGAGAAAGCACAACGCAGCAGATATTCATAGCCGCAAGCACAAACGTCAGCCTCGCCAGCCAGACGATACCTGTGCGCGTATCGTACAGCACCCTTGCATCAGGCACACAGACCACGTCTGTGCAGAACATGCCGATATCGGTGCAGGATGCGTCCCTCTTCAACGTTACAGGCACACGCGGCACGCTGACACCTGGAGGATCGTATGAACCGATAACTTTTGTGGTGAAGAACACGGGGAGCGAGCCGGCACAGCAAGTTTCGCTCGCACTGCAGACGGTCTATCCGCTCAGCCCCACCAATCCAGACTTCTACGTGAGCGAGCTGCTGCCTGGAGAGTCGGTGAATGCTACATTCTACGTATCTGTGGACAGCAACGCTAAAAGCGGCACATACCCTGTTACTCTTTACGAGCAATGGAGGCAGCCGAACGGCTACACAACCGAGCAGTACTCTAGTTCGAACAACTACTATGCCGCAGTGTCCGCACAAGGCGCTGGCGGCAGTGACATGTGGGCGTATGCCATAGGCGCAGTCGTTGTCATAGCGGCCGCAGTAGTCGCATACCGGATGAGGACTGGTAAAAAGCAGGCGGCAAGGAAGGGCAGGGCGGCGACATGACTTGAGCGGCGCGGCGCAGGATTTTGGCGCAGAACAAAACCAAAACTACAACAAACAATTAAATAGCTATTTCACCATACTTACAATGTATATACGCTAGAGTTTATGCACACACGTGATATGATGGAAGATGCACAAGCAAACGAAACAGGCATGCGGATGGGGGAAAACACCATATTCATAGGGAGGAAGCCGACGATGAACTACGTCCTTGCAGCGGTGACACAATTCAACAGCGGAGCGTCTGAGGTTGCGCTGAAGGCAAGAGGCAACTCCATATCAAAGGCAGTGGATGTAAAGGAGATTCTGATAAACCGGTTCATGCCGGATGTCAAGGAAAGGAGCATAAGGACATCGTCAGAGGAACTGGTAAACGAGGACGGCACAAAATCGAAAGTGAGCGCAATACACATAGTGCTGGGCAAGTAAAGCGCTCGCCTGCCTCCTATTCCTATACGCATGACCCTACGGATCGGCGGCCTGGGTCTGCACATGTGCGGCAAAATCATTAATAACCCGTGTGGAGATAACCACATGGCATGTTCCAATCCTGGCATGGTGCTGTTCTATGATTAGGAGCCATTACGTAGGGGAGCTGAGCGCGGACATGGACGGGAAGGATGTAACGCTGGCTGGATGGGTGCACGAGATAAGGGAGACATCCAACATAACTTTCCTGCTGATCAGGGACAAGACGGGCATAGCACAGGTCATAGGGAAGAAGGGGGTGACCGGCGATGATGTCAGGAAGAGGATGTCCCTGCCCAAGGAAAGTGTAATAGTTGTGAGGGGCAAGGTAAAGGCCAACAAGGAGGCCAGGGCGGGTTTCGAGGTCATACCTACGGATGTGGCAGACCTGAACCCCTTATCGGCAAAGATACCGTTCGAGGTTACTGGCAAGGTTCCGGCCGAGATAGATGTCAGGCTGAACAACAGGTATGTTGACATAAGGAGGCTGCAGACCACCGCCATCTTCAACATAGAGTCAACGTTGATGGGGGCTTTCAGAACCCACCTGTCTGGGGAGGGCTTCCAGGAGATAAGGACGCCGTCCGTAATAGCAGAGGCGAGCGAGGGGGGCGCGGAGCTATTCCCTGTTGCATACTTTGAGAAGGAGGCATACCTTGCGCAGTCCCCACAGCTCTACAAGCAGCTTGCCGTGATAGGCGGGCTTGACAAGGTGTTCATGATAACGCCAGTGTTCAGGGCGGAGAAGTCCAACAC
The DNA here is from genome assembly GCA_021807115.1 of Microcaldota archaeon. Taxonomy (GTDB): domain Archaea; phylum Micrarchaeota; class Micrarchaeia; order Micrarchaeales; family Micrarchaeaceae; genus JAJZYD01. The sequence goes on along the minus strand of JAKAPJ010000042.1, from coordinate 1,856 downwards.
GGTCTACCATCTAACAGAGTCGACGCAGATGGATATTGAGGCGGGGTTCGCGTATGCGGAGGATGCAATAGGGTACCTGTCAGGCACGGTCCTGGCGATGCTGGAGGCGGTTAAGAGGCACAATCAGGACGACTTGGACACGCTCGGAGTGAAATTGGATGTTCCAAAGGTTGAGACCGTCACGTATTCTGATGCGATAAAGGCGCTGCAGGCGAAGGGCCACGACGCGAAGGTTGGCGACGATTTCACCAGGAAGCATGAGACAGGGCTGCAGGAGATCTATGGCGACGCGGTAGTCATAACGGACTTTCCGACCGCGCTTAGGGCATTCTATTCGATGCCGAAGGAGGATAACCCGGACCTTACTAACAGCTACGACTTCATATACAAGGGGCTTGAGATCTCAAGTGGGGCCCAGCGTATACACAAGCCGGATCTGCTCATAAAGTCGCTGGAGAAGAAGGGGCTGAACCCAAAGAAATTTGAGTTCTACATAAACGCATTTAGGTGCGGCGCGCCGCCGCACTCCGGCTGGAGCATAGGGCTGGAGAGGCTTGCAATGCAGGTCACTAACTCGAACAACATACGCGAATGCTCCATGTTCCCCAGGGACCGCAACAGGCTCACCCCGTAAGCGGCCGCTGCGCTTCGTGCTAGCTTTCAGAAATGTTTAAATAGACAGAAGCACAAATAGAATAGTTTAATTTTAAACTATTGCATGAGGCGCATCAGTGATTTGGGCTTGGCCAGATGGCCCATGATGCGGCAAATAAAACCTACAAGAACCATAGCCACGTAGCCTTGGCGTAAAGTGATGGCAATGAGCGAGTATGCGGTGGAGATAGAGCATCTAGTCAAGAAGTTCGGCAGCCTGACCGCGGTAAATGATGTGAGCCTGAAAATAAAGAAGGGCGAGATATTTGGCCTGCTTGGCCCGAACGGGGCTGGTAAAAGCACTACCATAAACATGATACTTGGCCTGCTCCAGCCGACGTCAGGCAAGGTGCTCGTTAATGGGGCAGACATGCAGAGGAACCCGTATGCGGCAAGGAACGAGATAGGTATAGTAACACAGGAGACAGTGGTTGAGCCGGAACTTACCGCAGAACAGAACCTGATGATATTCGGCAGGCTCTACCACATCCCCCCCTCCGAGCTCCCAAAGGACATAGACTTCGCCCTGGAGCTTGCGGACCTGGTATCTTTCAGGAAGGCGTATGCGGGAACGTTCTCCGGAGGCATGAAGCGCAGGCTGGAAACCGCCAAGGCGCTGATGCACGCGCCGAAGGTGATACTTCTTGACGAACCCACCACTGGCCTGGACATTCAGAACAGGACGAAAATATGGAACCTTTTGCGCGACATAAACAGGAAGCAGAACGTGACTATACTGCTCACCACGCAGTACCTTGAGGAGGCTGACCAGCTGTGCAACAGGATCGGCATAATAGACCACGGCAAACTCATTGCGCTTGGGACCCCGACGGAGCTGCGGCAGAAGATAGGCGTGAGCAGCGTCATAGAGATATCTGCGGACAAGGAGGACCTGCAGAAAGTTGCGGGGGCATTCAGGAAGGCGGGGCTGGAGCCACAGGTACTCACCAACAAGGTTGTCGCTCCCGGGGGCGGCAACGCCGCAAAGAAGATAGAGATGCTGATAAAGGCCATGTCTGCGGGCAAGATACCCGTGCGCAACATAAGCATGCACGAACCTACGATAGACGACGTCTTCCTGAAGCTGACAGGTGCGGAGGTAAGGGACGAGACTGGGGAATTCAGCGGCAGGGGGAGGATGATGTTGAAGGGTGGACGATAACATGGGCATTCTACAAGACACGTACACGCTCCTACTCAGG
>JAKAPJ010000014.1 GCA_021807115.1 Microcaldota archaeon | reverse complement strand
ATCTCACTGGTCCCCCTGGGTGAGGTAAACGACCACGTCTCAAAGATGAGAAATGCTATCGAGGTGCACAAAAGGAAGGACGCGCTTGTCCTTGAGCGCTTCATACTGCTTTCCCAGGCGGACAGAGTAGTGGCGCTGATCAACAGGAAGCACTTCACAAGGGGCGGCAAGGGCCACCTCAAAGACATCTCCAGGTTCAAGTACGTGCCGAATGGATATCTCAGGCTTTCTAATTCCATTTGGACCGCAAGGGACGGTAGGAAGGCACTGTCCGCAGCGATAAAGCTCTCGGACTCTTTGACTGCGTTCGCAAAAGCGCACGGGATCGAGATAGCATCATATCCTTCGGCATCGCGCTGGCCCGGATTGGAGGGATGAGGGCAACGGCCTGTGGCGCCACACGGGGCTGGATTAACATACAGCTTTAAAACTTCCCAGAGAAAGATAGCGCTGGGGATAGAGTGGTCGACGGCGCCTCCGATATAAAGAAATCGCTTTTCAAGCCTAGTGTGGAGCTGGGGACCGGCAAGATAAAGGGATACGACTTCGGCGAGGGCTTCGACGCAGAGAAGTTCTTCAACTCCTACAATGACATAGGCTTCCAGGCGAGCAAGCTTGGCAAGGCCATATCCCTCATAAGGAAGATGCGGGCGGAGGGCGCCACCATATTCTTCGGCTTCACCTCAAATGTCACCTCGAGCGGGCTGAGGGACATGATAACATACTTGGTCAAGAACAAGCTCGTGCATTTCCTGGTCACGACAACCGGGGGTCTGGAGGAGGACATCCTGAAGACGCACGGCGACTTCCTCCACGGCGCGTTCGAGGCTGAGGGTGCATACCTCAGGCAGCTGGGCATAAACAGGACAGGCGACATATTCGTGCCTAACGAAAGGTATGTCTGGTTCTACGAGACCTTCATGAAGGATGTCCTGTGCACGCTCTACGCCAAGCAAAAAGAAACGGGGAAGATCGTGGACACGGTGGAGTTCGTAAGGCAGATGGGCAGGACACTGGAGGGATTCGACAGGCACGAGGAAAGCTTCGCCTACTGGGCGAACAAGAACGACATCCCACTCATATGCATACCCCTGAGCGACGGGGCCATAGGCGACAACATATACCTGTTCAAGAAGGACAATCCCGACTTCGACGTCAGCCTAGCCGCGGAGATGGACTTGCTGTACGAGAGGGTCATGGCCGCGAACAAGGCCGGCGCGGTTATAATAGGGGGCTCGGTTCCAAAGCACCACATAATGATGGCGATGATGCTGCGCGAGGGCGCGGACTACACCGTGTACATAAACACCGGGGTGGAACAGGACGGCAGCAATGGGGGCGCCAGCACCGACGAGGCGATGAGCTGGGGCAAGGTCGCGCCTAACGACGACAACGTGAAGGTGTGGGGCGATGCGACCATAATATTCCCCATACTTATCGCCGCCGCGTTCAGGGGCGGCTCTGGCGCGGCCAGACCATAACCAAATGCTTTTATAATTGCCTTTCCAACGATTTGCATGGGATTTTTCAGCAACGATTTTTACGATACAATCAAGAATGAAAGGATAGTCGGGATCCTTCAGGGCGCGTTCACATACGAGCAGGGCAAGTACGGCGCGAGGGCGCGCGCGTGCGACCTCATAATCACGGAGCATTACCTCGTGGCGAGGTACGACCCCGTCATCAATGTCTCACCTGGCATATTCGGGTTCAGCAGCACTGACAATTTCCAGGACAACATAGGTGCAGCCAAGGTCGTAACCGACACCGGCCAGACGATCATGGAACTCGCCCCGGACCCCAAATCCATATCGCAGGCCGTTCCCTTGGAGAAGGTCGAGCTTGTTTCCATCGTATATTTCTTGGCCCGCGGAGCTCCTATGGACATCAACAAGACGGAGGTCGGCATGATACACCTGAGGATAGGCGGGAGGTTCCTCGGCATGCGGGAAAACATCATATTCACCCAGTCCCAATTCGACAACGTGGTCAGCCTCTTCAAGCAAACCATCCTGGGCAGCAAGCTGGAGATAAAGAAGGAGGTGGTTGGCTTCTTCTTCGAAAACCTGGAATGAGAAACGCCAGCAGCGTGATACGCCATGGACGAAACAATCATTGGTGCGATGACGACAGCGGAATTCGACTACTGCTATAAATGCGGGTTGTTCTTTACGGACAAGAGCCTCATCGCTGTGCGGCTGGGGAACAAGGATGAGGGCATAACCGAGGAGAACTACGCCACCTGGCTGAGGGTGGTCCAGGGCACCAATGCGAGCAAGACTCCCCTGGTATACTACGATATTAAGAGCCTCCCTGCCTCCCCACTTTCGGAAACCCAAACGCTGCTCTACGGGGAAATAAAGGGGGTGAGCATAAGCGCGTTCAAAACCGGGACAAAAGACCCGCTTGACAGCCAGTACGTGATTAACTTCTCCACCGGAATTATGGCGTACTATTCCTATCTGATCCCGGCAGCAACACTGAACGAGGCACTCAACCTACTGAGCAAGACCCCCCTGGCAGACAAGGTAAAGCAAACGAAATAGCGTCATGGCGTAGCGTTTGCAATGCCGTCCACAAACTGGCTCTCATTTACCAAATAGCCCGGATTCTCATACACAAGGGCTATTACGAGATTCCTGCCCTTCCATCCGTACACGGCCTGCGCCCATGACGTGGAATTCGTGTACTCGCCATATGTGTAATTCAACCCGTCCACTAGGCTAGAGTCTGCGTTTACCCTGCGCATCGCATACATAAACCACGGCGAAATTGTTGCGGCCCCGACGAGCGGCGCAAGACGCGGGGCGTTGTCTGCCGCCATTATGATGTAATACAAGGAGGCGTCGGTATTCGGGTCGCTGCTGTTGGATAGGGTCACCCATCCGTCCGTCATGTTACCTTGCAGCTGCGGCACCAAGCTCTCCATGGTAGATGTGTTGACCACGAACGACTTGTTGGACAGGTCCGTGGCGGTATAACGCAGCAGAGGCTGTGCGGAGCCCATTATCTCTGCGGCCTGCGCAGGGCGCATGAAAATGCCGTTGGCGCCCGAAGATACGTTCTGGGCTATTGTGGACGACGAGGCATTCTGGGCCAGGCTAGGCGCCAGCACCATCCAGGCGCCCCCGAGCACGACCGCCACGGCCATGATGCCAATTATGGGCAGTCCTATTCCGGATCCTGCACTGCCGCCGCTGCCATAGCCTGACGCTTGCTGCGTCACAGGCTGGTCGGTGCTTAGCTGCGACGATGAACTCTGGCCCATAGCAACAACAGGATGCGATTGTAATTTTAATTACAGGGCAAAATATTAAAACTTGCACCATCCTATTAAATCCGATGTGCGGGCCGCCAAAAGGGCCTCCTGCCTGCTACGGTGTGGCGAATGGACCAAAGCGGCACAGGCAAATTCGGGCGCATAAGGCCTACTGTCCTGCTACTGACCAACCTATACAACCAGCACGAGGCTGAGGACATATACCTGAGCCGCCGCCTCAGGGAGCACTTCAACGTTGCCCTTAGCAATCCCCTCGACTGCGAGGCGATAGAGGACGACGCAGACCTGATCTTGGTAAGGAACACCTGGCCTAACTTTGATTACAAGGAGCAGATTGACGAGTTCAAGGCCCGGGTCGTCAGAAAGGGGCTACTGACTTATAATCCGTTCACCGGCAAGGGCGACTTCAGGGGCAAGGGCTACCTGGTAGAGCTGTACAGGCTGGGATACCCCGTCATCCCATCTGCGGACGAGCTCGGGGATCTATCAGACCTGCCGGAAACCGACATGTTCTTCGCCAAGCCTAAGTACAAATGCGACAACATAGAAACGTTCAGCGCCACCAGGGAGCAGCTGTCCAGCGTATGGCTTAAAGACTACATAATCCAGCCCTACATAGACTTTACCTGCGAGATATCATTCTACTTCATAGACGGCCAGTTCGTGTACGCGTTCACCACAAGGCGGAAGGTAGGGGACCACGATTTCACGGAGTACCGGCCAACAGAAGGCGACCTCGCCTTTGCCAGGAAGTTCCTGGAATGGGACAATATGGAGTGCGGCCTGCAGCGTGTGGACGCATGCAGGACAAGGGACGGCATGCTCCAGCTGGTTGAGCTGGAGGATCTCGACCCATTCCTCTACCTGCTGCGGGTGTCAGACACCACCAGGGAAAAGATGGTGGACGGAATTGTCAAGGCATTGCATTCCAGGCTTGGGCGCGCTATCAGGTAGAATAATAGGGTCTGGAACTCTGCACGAGGCGGCATCCCGTCCGAGGTTTTTACGTACGACAATGATTTCCTCAAAACGCATAATCAGATAAATAAATCAGCGTCCATTGAAGTTATAAGTAAAAATAAAATAATTAAAACTGTCAGGAATAGCCTGAATGCCCTCTGTTTCTTTCCGCCTGCGCCTAAAAATTTGGCAAGCGCTACGCTTATTATCAATATCGTTGGGACTGCAACTATAACTATATACTTCCACGATTCCTCCAAGAATAGGTAAGCCGGCGGGTAAAAGCTAATTTTGGCTGGCCCAAAACTCAAATACAGAAGGCCTGCGATCAGCCAAAACGCCATGAAATAAGCGTTTTTTTCCTTCTTTTTAAAAATGTAAAGCAGTGCGGGGATTGCAACGTAGTAGTATGTAGTGGTGCGGTCTTTGCTGTATAGCAGTTGGAGCAATAAATCGTTGAATGGGGAATAAACATACGAAAACATTTCATCAATGTATACATTTGCCGACCCGCCCGCATACTCCGACGGGGACTGATTCCCACAACTTACTGGTATACCGAATTTATTATAGAGTGTAGTATTGACTATGCCATTTTGATTAGAGCCGCATCCCACATTGCCATAAAAATCGCTCGATGCCGTTACGGTTATTACCGGGTTCCCTGAAAACATGTAATTGAAAATAAGCGCGCACATTCCAGCAAAAATCATACCATAAACTATGTACTTTTCTTCCTGCCTAACGCCTGCGTATTTATGGTACTCATAGGCAAAGCTGGCAATCAGGTATATTACCCCCAAAATTACGATAACTGCCCCTATGGGGGTTATTAATGGCAGAGAAATCAAAAGCATGCCGCACAGCAAACCCCATCCCTTGGATTTTTTATTTTTGCAATAAACCAGAGATAGCGCAAAAAGTGCGGAAAAAAACACCATCGGCATATCCGGCTGCATCAGATAAGCCATCGAAGCAATCAGGGGGTAGAAGGCGGTAAGAAGCGAGGCAAATATGCCGGCCATATCGTTAAAAAGCGCACGCCCGAGATAGAACATTACGAATACCATACCAAGATACGAAAGTATATTCCATCCTGACGTAGAATAAATCGAAACTCCAAAAACTTTTATGAAAAGTGCCATGGGCAATATTTGGAGTATCCTTTCGCTGAGAATAAAATTGTTGTACTCCCTGAACGTTCCATTCAGGAATCTTTGAGCCAAATAGGGGTAAGTTGCATCATCGCTAGTAAGGCGGTACTGCGGAGGATAATTGTTTAAGATTTGATATGCGCAAAACAGCAACCCGTATACTATCAGAGCCATCAGTATTATTCGATTGCGCCAAATCCTGGACGTATCTTTTGATTTAACCGACTTGCTGCGGGTTCGAGCCATTAAAAGTACCTAAGGCAAAAAGATATGGCAGGTGGTATATAAAAGCCCCTTTCGTACCGAATCGATGCTGCGGGCGGCAATGCCAAGCCCCGGCGCCCGCCTCCGAACCTAGACATACGGAGTGCAGGTAGATACTGGCATGATCATCTGCTAGGTTGCGGGTAGCTGATCATTTGGTTACTGGGCACACCACCCCACCAAAACTTCCTGTTTTGGACATGCTTTGTGCTTGATACGAGGCTCTAGAGCTTCTCCTTTCATTGGTGACAACATAGCGTACGTATGCAGAATCAGCGTACCTGCCGGTATCGTGCATTCCCTTATCTCAGACACGCCGCGCGCTATTTCGCCTTCGCCACGGGCCCTTTTCGCTCCTTCAGCCTCACCGCCTCAAGAATCAGCGCCCTCAATCCTGCCTCATCTATCCTGTCGTTTTCAAAGAAGTCTATGGCGCGCACCGCCTTGCTGTCCAGGCGGGTGTTGAACAGCCCTTTCAGGTCCTTGATCTGTGGGCCATTCGGGAATGTCAGCCTTACCGCGCTCTTGAGTCTGTTCTCCACGCAGATGATTCCACCATGGGACCAGACGCCTACGCCTCCGGGGTTGCTTGGCTTTTTCCACTTCACCTCCTCAACAATATCAGGATCCGCTTTCTTTATTACAGCCCGCAGCTTTGACAGCATCTCCCCCTTCCAGCCGCCCTCTTCCTCTATTATGGCGTCAATCTCCTGGGCCGGGGTTTTCATAAATCAATTTTGCAACTGCAATTTTTAGCTCTTCGCCTATGCCACTGCCCGCTGCCGGCTCACAGCACCTCGTTGCCCTTGGCGGTTACAAGAACGTCGTCCTCGAACCTGGCTCCACCGAAGCCCGGTACGTAGATCCCCGGCTCGTTGCTTATCACCATGCCCGCCTTCATTGGTTTGCGCAGTAGGGTGCTGCCAACGTCGTGCACCTCAAGCCCTATCTGGTGGCTTAGCCCGTGGGTGAACGCGCCATTGTACTTGCCGCCGTGCGCGGCATTTATGAAGTCGCGCGCCGCAAGGTACGCGGTTGTGCCGGTCGCACCCTCCCTTATCTCCGCCATGGCTAGGTCCTGCGCCTTCTTGACCGTGTCTATTATCTCCTGCATTTGCCGGTACTTCTGCGTGGCGGGATCCGGCTGGAATATCACCGTGCGCGTTACGTCTGAGCAGTAGTTGCTGTACTTCGCGCCGCAGTCAAGTATGACCATACTGTTTGGCTCCAGCTTAGTATCGTCAGGCATGTGGTGGGGCTCCGCCGTGTTCTTTCCGAAGCACACTATGCTCGGGAACGATGTCCCGTCCCCTCCGTGCTGCCTTATGCGGTACTCCACTTCCGCCGCCAGCTCCTTCTCAGTCATTCCGACGCGCATAACATTGAATGATTCCTCTATGGCCGCCCTTATTATCTCGGTTGCCTTCCTCATGTTTGCAATCTCCTCGGCGTCCTTGACAACCCTTGCCTGCGTGAAGCTATCCGACACGTCGACAAACTTCGCCCCGGTCCTGCGCTCAAGCTCCACATAGTCGTTATGCGGCAGTACTCGTCCATCTACACCCACGGTCTTCCCTCTAAGGGATTCCAGTACCGTATTTGTGCGGGCGCCGTCTGTCTCTATGTCCATCCCCTTCGGTTTTTGGTTCTTCGCCGTTTCGTATTCAAGCGGGTTGGTGAGGAGTGTCGCGCCGCCTTGCGTTACCACAAGCGCGTCCCTCTCGAATATCCCGCTCGTGAATCCGGTGAGATAGAGGAAGTTGCTGGTCGGGGATTCGGAGGGGTTGTATAACAGTATCGCGTCGACCTTCGCCGTGCCGAATACCTTCCCTATGCGCACCATCATGTCGCGCTGCGGCGCGGCCTGCTGCGGCGCGCGCAGGAGTTGCGCAGTCCTCCCTTCCGTGTCCTGGCGCCCGTCGCCTCTCAAGTCGCTGCACCCCCCTACCTCTGTGTGGTCCTTGCTAGCATCCATATGATCGCTATGAACTTCTTTTCAGGTATTATTTATATCTTGTGCGCACGTTTGGCTCTGTGCCCCCTGACTGCGGCATTACACTGCTTCAAAGGGCAGCTTAAGGTGTTTTGGCCCAACACCATCGTCTCCCGCCACATGCATGCGATATGCCACGCACCGTCATGGCGAAGTGTATCCGCTGGACCAGGAGCTAGTGTATCCAACGCCGTTGTTCTGGCCGTTGTAGTTGTTCCCACCGTAGTCGTTCAGGTTGCTGTTGAGCGGCCACCAGCCGACTATGTTCTGGGGCTTGACCGGCGCGCCGACCATGAACTCCCTGCCCTTGAAGCTGTATCCCACCGACTGCGAGTACGGGACTATGACCCTGTCAAGGTAGTCCCTGTACTTGTCCTTCATTATGCAGAAGCCCGTCGAGTCCTCTATCGTGCCGTTCAGGAACGAGTAGTCGCCGGTGACCAGCGACGAGAATGTCACGTCTCTGTCCACATTCAGGTCCCTCGAGTAGAATATCCCCATGAAATCTATCGCATAGCCCCTCACAGACTTCAGCTCGGCCACAACCTTCCTCATCGTCTCTTTGTCCGGCAGGTGCGAGAACCTCCCCACCTGCGCGAACGTGGCATGGACCGCCCTGCCCGCAACGGCCTTCGATAGGTTGTTGCCCGCGCCGTTACCGTATCCGCAGTTACCCACTACTAGATACAATCAATGCAGTCCCAAATCCTTCTCAGCCGCCAGGCACAGGTACAACATCTTTCATTGAAGGTTCGCTGCTCTTCATGGTCGCCGGCACCCCTGGATCCGATGTCCTGAGAAAGTGCGCTATCTCCCTTGCCCTCCCCTCTTCGGTCCTGCCCAGCTTTGCCAGATATTCATTAATCCTGCTCTCCGGCACCCCGCTCCAAAATGTGTATGAGTAGCGGCCACTGCCCTCCCGCCCTACCTTGTGCGGGTTCTTCTTCGCATTCTTTATCCCCCTTTCGGCAAGTGTCGCCACCGCATTATGGTTGCCCACTTTCTCGGCCAGTTCTATGCCGCGCATTATCTCCGTATCAAGCGTTCCAGCCGACCCCCTGGGGTAGATATATCGCCGAGTGTTCTTTAGCACATCCTCAAGTTCCAAAATATAATAATTCCTCGCTTTTCCGGCATAGTATGACGGTGTGGTTGTATAGTATCCCGCTATGTTCTCAAGCAATGGCTGCGTCTCCGAATTCACCTTGACCCCTCCAATTTCCTCGTAGAGCGCCGCCAGCCTCATGTACTGCTTGTCGGCCTTAAGTTCGCGTTCGACCCTGTCCCGAAGGGTGGGGTTGGCCTTCAGTTCGGCGATGTACGCTTCCCTCTTCCCTCCATCGGCATTTGTAGTGTTTTGTTCCACGGTTGGCATCCAGTCCACCATTGTTGCCTATATGGGAGTTTGCATGATATATAAATGCAGCGCAAATGCGCAGTTCCTATGTGCAAGCTCGCTTTTTTGCGCTGGATTCTGGCGGGAGGCTGCCAAGCCGCTCAAGCGACCCCGACTATGCCCACTACTATGGGGCAGTGTATCCTGAAGTCCAGAAGCTTGCGAATTCGATTCCTGTAGGTTGGCCATTATTGTTATTTCCGGAGTAATCATTCTCATTCCCGTTCAGGGGCCACCATCCAACAATATTTTGTGGTTTCACCGGGGTGCCGCCTATGCCTTCCTGATAAAGGGCCGACGCTTCGGTGGAGGAAAGAGAGGCATTGTAGATTTGCACATTTGCAATTTCACCAGGCCAAAAAGTGTCGCCAAAGTTGCCATCGTTCAAATATATCTGGGCAAACTGTGATATTGCGAATGGCCCGGAAAAAGTGCCACCACAACCGCTAGAATATACAACGCCATCAAAATATACTGTGCAACTGCTGCCGGCTATGGTAAATATAATGTTGTTCCATTTATTTAATGGATTGTATGCAGCTCCCGCTGAACTAACAGGTACGTGCGTATTCAGCGCGTTTGATGCCCAGAATGATAGCGCCTCACTGCCGTCAGTCTGTATGGCAACGCTGTTAAGATTTGGTATGCTTATGATGTCTACCCAACTTGATGGTAAAGAGTACATGTCATACCAAATCGAGATTGTAATGGCTTGAGCGGAATTTATGTTATTAAACATATCATTTGCAGGTATGCCTATAAATAAATTCTGGCCGTTGAACTGCGCAACATACTGCGGCAGCTCCGGGCTGCACAACCCCGCAAGCTGGTGCGTGGTGGACGACCCACTGCCGACTATCTGCACCTGGCACTGCCCAGCCTTCGCTTTGGGTGCGAGGTTCGCGCTACCGAACACGCCCAGCTGGAACAGGACGCCAAGAATGACTGCGATGACAAGTATTGCCCAGCCGTAGGTCATCAGGTACTCCATTGCCGACTGCGACCTCATGCCTCGCCGTGCTCCGTAGGCGCGCGTGGCAGCTATGTTCATTTCACTCAGGCATAAGCTGTAAAATTAAAGCTTTATACCTTTCCAAGCCGTGGCCTACGCATGCACGGCAATTAGAGTTTCCTGTATATGTATACGTAGTGGTCGTCGGGGGCATAGAGGTTCCTCAGCTCCCCCGACTCCCTGAATCCGTACTTCTTCCATATCTTCAGGACCGGCCTGTTGCCCTTGATGTCCACGAATCCCTTGATTATCTTCTGGTGCCGCTCCCTTGCGTACATCATGGCAAATCCGAGCAGGGCCTTGCCCACGCCCCTCCTCCTGTACTTGCTGTGGACTATTATGAAGTCTATGAGGCAGGCGTATGTGCCGCAGTCAAGCCCCACGCCCCCCACCACCCTGCCGTCCAGTTCGGCTACGTAGCCGTCGAACTTCTCAAATACGTGCATGTTTCCCGGCAGCCACTTTCTTCCCCACGCGTCTACTATGAGCTCCTCCGCCCCCTTCTTGTCTCCCTTCCCGTACCTCCTTATGCGCAGCCCATCGATGCCTTTGCCATTCCATTCCATCCATGCACCTGCTCTACCGTATCGCCGTCTTCCTGAAGCTTTTTATTCCGAGGTATATTATTGCCACGTCCGCCGCCGCCAGCACCAGCATGAGATAGGCGAAGAACATGGATGTGAGGTCCACTATGCCTAGTATCGAGATGAACGGTATCACCAGCACCGGCAGGACAAGCAGCGTGCTTATCTGCTGCGCCTCCTTAGTGCCCTTGACATGCGAGGACACCCATACTACGACCCCTATAGTGACTATCGCGAGGAACGGCGACGTGGCCAGCATCATCAGCCACGGCAGGGTCGGCAGTATGGAAACGCCGAACTGCTGCATCGCCAGCCAGTTGGTCACGAACCCGTACAGCGCGAAAACCCCCACGGTGAGCAGGGTAGCCGGCACGAACGACGCCATTATCTTCCCGACCAGCAGCTCAGCGCTGCTTATCGGGGTTGCAAGGAGCGCCTCAGATGTCTTCCTCTCCTTCTCGCCCGCGAAGCTGTCCGCCGCTATGACAGCTGCCGTGAGTATGGGCATGGTGAGGAAAATCGGCCCTAGCACGTTTATGGAGAAGAATGTCATGAAGACAGCGTTGAAGCCCGTCGCGCCGGATGCCGTGACAGTGGATGCCAGCACCTTGTTTGCTATGTTTGGCGCGGCGTACCTTGTCACGTAGAACGTGAGCAGCGGCAGCATCAGCGAGAAGAAGAGCGGCACCCCTAGCATAGGCCCCCATATCTCTACGCTGCTGAATACCTCCTTCATGTCCTTGACAGCTATTGCGTATGCGTTTGAGAAGTCCAACCCTATCGCCTCACACCGAGAGATCCTCAATGAAGGGCTCCGTATAGTCCACGCTGACCACGTAGCTGCCCATCTTAGCTATGTGGCCGGTTATGATGTTTATGTCCTTGTAGCTCGACACCTTGAACTTGAGGAATGTCGCCCTATCCTGGTTGGTACCCGCGAAGAATGGTATGTGCCTTGCGTCGGCTATGCCTATGGGCCTGGCCACCCTCACATTCACGTACGAGTCCTTGAGCAGCGACCTGTACAGCCCCTCGGTTGTGGTCTGCTTGACTATCCTGCCTTTCCTCAGAACAGTTATCATGCCGTTGTACCTCGTGACCTCGTCTATCTTCTGGGTCACGAATAGGACAGTCTTTCTCTCCTTTGTGAACCTAAGCATCAGGTCCCTTATCGCCTGCGCTGCATAGGCGTCCAGGAACGCCGTAGGCTCATCCATCATGAGGATTTCCGGGTCGTTCAGCAGCGCCCTGCACAGCGCCACCTTCTGCTTCGTGCCCCTGCTCAGAGTGTAGACCTTCGAGCCGATGTACTCCGAGGCATTGAGCTGCCCCAGGACCTCCTTGGTCCTTTCGGCTATGTCGTCGTCCCGCAGTCCGTAGAGCCTGCCGAAGAAGCTCATGTTCTGCATCACGGTGAGGAAGTCGTAGAGTGCGTAGTTCTCGGTGAGCAGCGACAGCCTGCTCTTCAGGCCGTCGTTGGTGTACGGATCCTGCCCGAACACTCTCACGCTGCCCTTCTCCGGCCTGTAGAGGCCGTCTATGCACTTGAGCAGGGTGCTCTTCCCGGCCCCATTAGGTCCAAGTATGATGTTTATGCCTGGATGTGACTGGAAGTCTATCCCCTCAAGCGCAACGTTCTTCCCGAACGCCTTGGTGAGGCTGCGCACCCTTATCGCGCTCTCCATGCTATACCACGCCAATTAATAATTAAATAGGCATACGGGCGGGCCGCCGCGTCATTCCCCTTCGTGCTTGACCAGCTTGACAAGGCCCGGTCTTGGCGTCCACAGGTCGCCCTGGTTCTGCAGCTCGTTCACGTAGTTCTTCACCATGCCCGCATCTATGCCAATCTTCGCGGCCTCCTCCTCAAGCAGATTCCACTTCGCGCCGCCCCCGCTGTTCTGCTCGTCGAGCTTCTTGACTATGTCCAGCAGCTGGTTTATCCTGTTCACCTTCTCCCTTGGCTGCCCGGTCATTATGGTGTCTATGTCTATCCTCTTCGTAGTGTCTATCGCAAGGGTCCTGAGCATGAATTCCATCAGCTTTATCGCAAGCTCCGCGTCCTCTATGCTTACCACATCTGACAGTCGTGCCTTGGCGCTGGCCTCTGCCATCCTTACAAGCCCCTCTATTTGCCTTGGGGTTATAGGGGTGGCACCGCTCTGCTGCCCCATCTTCCTGAGCGTAACGTAGAACTCCTCTATCTTCGCCGACGCCGCGTCGCTGAGCCTCGGCCTTATGTTGTTCTTGGCGTAGGCGATGTACTTGCGCAGCAGCTCGTGCGCTATCACCGGCTTCTCCACCTGCTCGTGGTTCAGGATGTCTGCTATCGCCGCCCCCGCCGCCTCGTGTTGCAGCAGGATGTGCTTCGCTATCCTCTTGTCCTGCTCCTCGTCCATCACGTCCTTTATAGGGAATATCAGGTCGAACCTGGACAGCAGCGTGGACGGAATGTCGAACTGCGCCACGGGGTAGTTGTTCGGGTCGAACCTGCCAAATTTCGGGTTGGCCGCCGCAAGCACCGCGGTCTTGGCGTTGAATGTCGCTATTATGCCGGCCTTCGCCACGCTTATAGTCTGCGACTCCAGCGCCTCGTGCAGCGACGCCCTGTCCTCGTCCCCTATCTTGTCGAACTCGTCTATCGAAACCGTTCCCCCTGATCCGAGCACCAGCGCCCCTGCCTTGAGCGTCCAACCTCCCTCGGAGAACTCGTCCCTCTCCGCCACCGCGGTCATCCCTCCCCCTGTTACGGACTTCCCGCTCACGTATATGCCCTTCGGCACCAGCCTTGAGACAGACTGCAGTATCCTGGTCTTTGCGCTTCCGGGGTCACCTATGAGCAGTATGTGCATGTCGCTCCTTATCGGCCCGCCGTCCACCAGTGTCTTGCCCGGCGTGCCGCCGAACAGCTGCAGCGTGACGGCCTGCTTTATCTCGC
The DNA here is from genome assembly GCA_021807115.1 of Microcaldota archaeon. Classification (GTDB taxonomy): domain Archaea; phylum Micrarchaeota; class Micrarchaeia; order Micrarchaeales; family Micrarchaeaceae; genus JAJZYD01. Next base: position 14,513 of record JAKAPJ010000014.1, on the reverse strand, counting down.
TGAACCCGTATATAGACGCGGCTATGGACTTGGATATCTTCTCGAAGATCTTCGGATCCTTGGCCAACTCCCTTATCTGCCTCTCCTCATCCTCGCTTATGGACAGCTCTGCGAAGTCCTTCTGCTTGGGGATCACTGACACCGTGTCCAGGAACATTGTGTACAGGCTCTTCTCCACTTTGCCCTTGTTGTTCCTCCTCGGCCTTATCCTCAGTATCCCAGTCAGCTCTATTATGTCGCCCGGTATCACCGTGTTTACCAGGTCGTCTTCCAGCCACACCTCCAGTTGCCATGTTGGCGTGTTGCCCCTGAGCTTCTCCAGCGGGTCCTGCACTGCTATCTTTTGCAGGTTTATGAACACCGAGTCCTCCGGGCTCTGCCTCAGCGCCTTCCTCTTGCACTCCTGGCACACCTCAGGGGCCTCGTCCTTGCCGCTCCTGAACCTATACACCGTACCGCAATATGCGCACTTGTAAACGTCTATCTTGGCCTTGGGGTTGATCTCCGACCTCTTTACCACAAGGCTGTCCATCAGTATTAGCTTGCCTATGTACGCCGCGCCCACATCCATGACCAGTGGCATGTTCGTATTCTGCCCGAAGAACCTCACGTGCGGCTCCTTCTCCCCGAACTCTATGCCGCTGAGCTTACCCTTGAGCGATTCGGTGGCCGCCCCGAGCACCAGGTCCGGCTTCTCCACAAGCTCTGTCGCCAGCTCCGGATCGAACTTGGCGAGGTCCTTGAAGTCCACCTTGAGACTCTTCTTCTCCGGGTAGGATATTATCAGTGCCTCTATGCCCTCCTTGCAGTACCTTTCCAGGAAGTCGTCGAACTTCGATTTCAGGGCCTCTGTAAGCGTGTCAGCCAGCGCAATCACCATCCGCAGGATTCGTAGGGGCCGTGTAGGACTCCCCTATAGTAGTGGGCGCCCCAATATTTAAGCACACTGTCCGGAAAACCCATTTCCGGCGCAGAATGCCTGCCTCCCCTGTCCCGAAACCAGATAAAGATGCCGTCAAAAAGCTTATTATAGCTTTACAAAAAGCCAAGATGCGGAAGTGTACCGCCCAGGCGCCTGCGCCATCACTGCTCTGTGGCGCGCTCCCCCGAATAGACATCGGCCTTCTGGTGCATCATGCTGTGGCTCATCGCGGCGGGCGGCCACACGAAGCACCTCCTGCATCGCGGCTCGTACGACTCCACGCCCCCGACCTGCACCTGCGGCCCGAATATCTCCTTGCCGTCGCGCACCCTCTGAGTGAAGGTCGCCTCCTCCCCGCACTTTTTGCAGATCGCCGTAAGGCTGTATATGATGTCGGCCCTAGAAAGTATGTCAAGTGTGTTGTTGAAAGGTTCCCCTGTGTGGTCCTTGTTCAGTATGGATACGTATACTATCTTGTTGAGACTCGCCAGCTCGTCCAGCGCCTTTGGCAGCAGCGAGTCCTGGCCCCAGAACTGCGCCTCGTCGACCCCAAGCACGTCCACGTTCTTCGCAGCCCTCCTTATCTCCTCGACGCCCAGCATGTCCGTAGTTACCGTTACGGCAGGCAGCTTCTCCCCTTTGTGCGTCACCGCCTCGGTCTTGCTGTACCTGTCGTCTATAAGGGGCTTGAACAGCTCTATCTTGTTGCCTGCGTACCTCTCCCGCTCCAGCAGCTCTATCAGCCTCGATGTCTTTCCCGAAAACATGGGTCCTGTTATCGCAATAAGCTTCCCGTGAGGATGTATCCGCATTGTATCACCCAACAGCGTTAATCATGACGAAATAGATATTTAAAGCCTTTACAAAAGACGTTGGGTACAAGTACCCCTTTTGTTACTGCTATTCAATTTTCTTGAACAGGTGCTCCCCCTTGGCCGTCCTCTCGGTGAAGGATTCCCTGAACCTGCACTCCGCAAATCCGGTTATGCGCGTGCCGAGCTTGCCTGCTATCTTTTCCGACGTTTCGGGTATGAACGGGTACATCAGGACCGACACTATCCGCATGGCCTCCAGCAGGTTGTAGAGCACGCCCCTGAGCTCCTCCCCATCGAGCTTCCAGGGCGCCTTGTCGTTCACGTACCTGTTGCACGCCCTTACAAACTCCATTATCATGCCTAGCGCGTTGTGCAGCTCCATCGCCCCTAGCGCGCCGACTACGGCATCGGCGTCCAGCATCCCTCCCAGCTCGTTCTTGCCGCTGAAGTCCGTGAAGCCTGACTTCTCCACTATCGTCAGCACGCGGTTGACCAGGTTCCCCAGGTCGCCCAGCAGTTCCTTGTTCACCCTGTCCTTGAGCGCAGCCTCGGAGAAGTCGCCGTCCTCGAATGTCGGTATGTCCCTGATCAGGTAGTACCTCAGCTCGTCAGCGGTGTATTTGCCCAGCAGCGCAAGCGGGCTCACCACGTTGCCGATGGACTTGCTCATCTTCTCCCCCTCTACAGTTAGATAGCCGTGCACGAACACCGACTTGGGCAGGTCAATACCTGCAGACAGCAGTATCGCCGGCCAGTATACGGCGTGGAAGCGTATTATGCCCTTGCCTATGACGTGCACGTCAGTCGGCCACCACTTCCCGAACTCCTTGTCCGAGGTCCCGTACCCGACCCCTGTCATGTAGATGGACAGCGCGTCCAGCCACACGTACATTATCTGCGAGCTGTCCCCTGGCACCGGGACGCCCCATCCCCTGGCCCTGGCAACGGACCGAGATATGCTGAAGTCCTCCAGTCCTCCCCTTATGAAGCCCAGCACCTCGTTTTTTCGGCTCTGCGGCCAGACCCTCAGCCTGTCCTCCTCTATGAGCTTCTGCAGCGCATCCTGGTACTTCGACAGCCTGAAGAAGTAGTTCTCTTCCTCCACCGGTTCAGGCTTGGTCTTGTGCTCTGGGCATAGGCCCCCGACAAGCTCGCCCTCAGTGTAAAACTGCTCGCAGCCAACGCAGTAAAGCCCCGAGTACTTCTTTCGGTATATGTCCCCTGCCCCATCGCACAGTTGCCACAGCCGCTGCACCCCGGGCCAGTGCGCCTCCCTGAGCGAGGACCGCATGAAGACCCCAAAAGAGAGGTTCATTTTCTGCGCCAGTTCCATGAAGTATGCAGCGTTCCTGTCGCACAGCTGCTGCGTCGTGATCTTCTGCTCCTCGGCGGCCTTCACGTTCTTGAGGCTGTTCTCGTCCGCACCTGTCAGGAGCAGCACCTCCCTGCCCATCAGTCTGTTGGCGCGGGCTATCACGTCAGTCTGCACGAACTCCAGAGCATGGCCTATGTGCGGCGCGGCGTTCACGTACGGTATGGCGGTAGTTATGTAGAACCTGCCATCCCCCCCCGCCCTCACCCCACCACCTACCCTATCGAGCTGCCCTCCCTCATGTCCCTGTCGGGCTGCAGCAGCGAGACCACCCCGCCGTCCTCGGCAGCGAGCAGCATGCCCTCGGACATCGCGCCGGCTATCTTCTTCGGCTCCAGGTTTGCCACAACTATTATCTTCCTCCCCACCAACTCGTTCTTGGTGTAGAATGCCTTTATGCCGGCCACCAGGTTTCTCATGCCCAGCTCGCCCAAGTCCACCCTGAGGCGGTACATTGGCTTTCGTGCGCCCTCCAGATCCTCAACGTCCACTATCCTGCCAACCCTTAGGTTTACGTTCGCGAAATAGTCGAGCGATATGGCCCCGTCCTCCCCAGGCGCCGCATCGTCGGCGGCAGGCTGCGGGGCCGCCGCAGGCCCCGGGTCTGGCCTCACCAGAGCCGGGTCGCTCATTATGCCAAGCGCGTCCACCTTGGAGTTCATAAGGTCCTCGTCTATGCCTGTGTGCTTCCTCCTGCCCATAAAATCACCACATCAATACGATCTTGCGAAGTTCACCACGTGCGCCGCAGGCTTGCCGCAGTACACGCACCTGCCCCCCTCCGCACCGCGCTGCGCGTCAAGAGGCATGTTGGACGCCTTCGCCCCTGTTTCCTCCTTGATCTTCGCCTCGCAGTCGTGGCTTCCACACCAATGTGCCTGCGCAAACCCCGCGCCCTTCTCCACCACGTCCTTCAGCGCCGCGTAGTCCTTGACCTTGTGCGTGTGCTTGGCAAGGAAATCCGCGGCCCTTTTGTACATGCTCTCGCCTATTTCGTCAAGCATCCTGCCCACCACGGCATCCGCCTCCCCGAGCGCCACGCCAATCTTCTCCCCCGTGTCCCTGCGCGCCAGGACCACCTTGCGCTCCGCCAGCTCCCTTGCGCCCAGCTCCATCCTTATGGGCACGCCCCTGAGCTCCCATTCGTTGAACTTCCAGCCCGGCGAATATACGTCCCTGCTGTCCACAATGACCCTGAACTTGCCCTCCAGCCTCTTCCGCAGCACCTCCGCCTCCTTCAGTACTGACTCCATGGTCTCGCTGTTGTAAATCGGCACTATGACGACCTGCACCCTGGCTATGCGCGGCGGCATGACAAGACCCCTGTCGTCCCCGTGCACCCCCACCATCACCCCCAGCTCCCTCGTGCTTATCGCGAAGGTGTTCTGGTAGGCGTATTCGGTCTTCCCGCTGCGGTCTATGAACTTTATCTCGAATGCATGTGCGAACTTCTGCCCGTCGCTGTGGAAGTCCGGCCCCTGCACCACCTTGCCGTCGGGCAGCATGTGCTCTATGCTGAAGGTCGCCTCAGCCCCAGCGAATTTCTCGTAGTCGGTCTTCCTGCCCACCACCCCAGGCAGCGCCAGGAACTCCCTGAGGATCCTTTGGTATATCCCAAGTATGACGTCGCGCTCCGCATCTGCCTCCTCTCTTGTGGCGAATGCTGTGTGCCCCTCGTTCCACAGGAACTCCCTGCTCCTCAGCAGCGGGGTCGGGTGCTTGAACTCCCAGCGCACCACGCTGTTCCACTGGTTGTACCTCATCGGCAGGTCCCTCCACGACCTGACCCACTTAGAGTAGCTGTCGTACATTATCGTCTCCGAGGTGGGTCTAACCGCGAGCCTCTCGTCCAGCTTAGAGTCCCCAGTGTGGGTCACCCACGCCACCTCCGGGTTGAAGCCCTCCACATGCTCCTTCTCCTTGGCCAGCAGCCTTTCTGGTATGAACATCGGGAAGTACACGTTCTGTATCCCGGCCTCCTTGAAGAGCGCGTCTGTGGCCCTCTGGATGGCCTCCCATGCGAAGTAGCCGTCCGGCCTGAAGGCCAGGCCCCCTGACACAGAAGTGTAGTCCACGAACTCGGATTTTATTACCGCCTGCGTGTACCACTCGGAAAAGTCGTCGGCCTTCTTCACCGTGATGCCATCCTGTTTCTCCTTCAACCCAACACCGTCCTAGCCGCCAAAAAGCGACCGCGTAATTAGAATGAAGTTGCTCAACTCTTTAATCCTTCTGTATGAGTACTTTATCCACTGCTCGCCGAACGGCACGTAGACAGAGACCTTCTCCCTCCGCGCCAGCTCCGCGGCGTACCGCATGCGTATCCCGGTGAGCATCGCGTATGTCACGTCCCTGCGGTGCTTCCTGTTCATGCGCACCGCGGTCTCTATTATGTCGGTGTCGTGCGTGGCTATGGTGAAGCGCCTGAAGTTCGCGAACAGGTATGGCATCAGCCTGTAGTAGTTGTCTGTCGTGTCCCTCCTGTTCTGGTACGCCTCCTTCTCCGTCCCGCCGTACGCCCCCTTCACCAGCCTGACCGTGCTGCTGTGTCTGTGCAGCTCCTTTAGGTCCGCGGCGCTCCTCTTGAGGTACGACTGCACGCATATGCCCGTGTTGCCGCTGCCTGCCATGCTCTCATAGAGCTTTATCGTCTCCGTCACGTACTTGCTCTCCTCCATGTCTATCCACACAAAGATCCCGCGCCTTTTCGCCCGCCTAACTATTGTGCGGTAGTTGGAGTACAGCAGCTTCCTATCAACCAACATGCCCAGCTCCGTGGGCTTCACCGATATGTCCGCCCTCACCCCGCTGCGCCCCACCTCCCCGATGAGCTCGGCGTAGGTTTCCATCACCCTGTCCACGGCCTCCCTGTCCTTTACGCCCTCCCCCAGGTAGTTTATTATCGCCTTTATCCCCATGCCGTTCAGTTCCCTGGCGCGGGCTATGGCATCGGATGTGTGCGGACCGGCTATCCACCTGCCTGCGAAAAGCCGCTCAGCAAACCCGGACAGGCCCATGCCACCACCATCATGCGACTCCGTACTTCTTGAGGTCCCTGACGACCTGCGCGTAGCTCCTGAAGCGAATGGCGTTTATCCCTACCGCCCGCGCCCCTATTATGTTTATCTCCCTATCGTCAACAAACACTGTCTCATCCGGCTTCACGCCCATCTTCCTCAGGACGTACCGGTACGGGCGCTTGGCCGGGTTCGGGTCCTGCTTGCGCATCTTCATCTCGAAGGAGTTGAACACCCTCTTCACCCTGAGCCTATCCAGGACGAGCTTGCGCGTGGCCATGGACCTGGACTTGTTCACATCGGAAAGCAGCACCACGGTCAGCCCCTTCTTCGCGGCGAGCCTGTTCACGAGCCGCGCCATGTTCCAGTTGACCTTTGCAAGCTTCGGGAACGCATCCACCCAGCCCAGCTTCTCCCTCGTGAGGCCGAAGCGGTCGGTAAGTATGTTGACCATGCTGTCCACGTCCAGCCTGCCCAGCTCCGTCATCTCAAGCAGCGGCATCATCACCTTGCAGAATTTCTTGTAGTCAACCCCCGTCCTCCTGTGCAGGTAGCGCGCGTACTCCTCCTCGGTGTACCGTAGCAGCACGCCCCCTACATCAAAGATAACGAGCTTTATCATAACATCGGATTTTAGTTGCGAACTAAAAGTATTTATTTGTGCCATCTTCAGTATAAGCGTGGAGACTCTAGTCTTGGCTCTGGGCGGCAACGCACTGCTGAACAAGGGGGACAGGCCGACCTTCGATGTCCAGATGGGCAACGTAGAATCAGCTGTGCGCAGCATGGCTGGAGTGCTGTCCTGGGACGACATGCAGTTCGTGATGACGCACGGCAACGGCCCGCAGGTAGGCAGCGAGGTCCTGCGCAACGAGGCCGCCAGCGCCGCGGTGCCCAAGCTGCCGCTCCACATACTGAGCGGTGAGACCCAGGCGCTGATAGGCTCAATGCTGGAGCGCGCGATATCTCAGGAATTCCGCGCCAGGGGCGTGCGCAAGCGCATATGCACCATTGTCACCCACACGCTGGTAGAGAAGGACGACCCCGCATTCGGCAGGCCCACCAAGCCCATAGGCCCATTCTACTCAAAGCCCCAGCTCGACGCCGCCCTCAAGGCGGAGAAATTCAGCCATGTCAAGGTGGACGGTGGATACCGCAGGGTAGTCGCCTCCCCAAAGCCCATAGGCATAGTTGAGGCAGACGCGATCCTCAGGCTACTTGACGAGGGCTACAGCGTGATATGCTGCGGCGGAGGGGGCATACCGGTCTGTGAGGACAGGGGCAGGTACCTGCCGATGGACTCCGTGATAGACAAGGATCTGGCCACTCAGGTGGCCGCCAACGCGCTTGGCGCTAGGAAGATGGTCATACTCACCGCGATTGAGCGTGTCTACAGGGACTATGCCAACAGGAAGGGGCCAATCGCGAGCATAAGCTGCAGCAGGCTGCGGCCGATGATGGCGGGATTCGAGGAGGGTTCCATACGCCCGAAGCTCGAGGCCTGCGCAAGGTTTGTGGAGAACGGGGGCAGGATGTCAAAGATAGGCCACCTTACAAAGCTTCAGGATGTGCTTGCCGGCAGGTCCGGCACCACGGTCACAATAGGCTAGGCAGCGCTCCTGTCCTTCCTCGCGCGCCCATCGCCGCGCAGCCTCTCAAGCAGCGCATCCGCAACCCCCGCGCGCATGACATCGGCGTCCGGCCATGACATCAGCCTCGTCACATGGAAGCTGCCGTCCTGCTCGGCCCTGGGCGCGAGGCCCGAGTCCATCGCCCTTATGTCATCCTTGAGCTTCAGGAACCTTTCTACCGGAAGGAACACCGCTGCGCTGTGCTCCTCGCTGATTTTTATCTTGTCCTTGGTCAGGCCGTAGTCTACGAAGTAGTAAACGCTGTCGGTGAAGTTGGTCCATATGCCGCTGCCGTCCCTGCCATACTCGAACTTTGCCTTGGTTATCCCCATGTATTTCAGGTCCTTGGCCTGCACATCGATCCCGGCCTCCTCCTTGACCTCCCTTATGGCGGCCTGCATCGGCGTTTCGTCCCCGTCCGCATGGCCTGTGACAGCGCCCCATTTGCCTGGCTGTATGTCATCGTTGTCCGCCCTCTTGAGGAACAGCACCCCGTCCCTGCCAACTATGAAAACAAGCACCCCCCTGTGGGACTTGGGGTTGTCGAAGCTGCCGTCCCCACCAGTTTCCCGCCCTGACATCAATAGCACCTCGTTGGGGATAATACGCGCATCCTGATATTTAAACGATTCGCTTCGCAACCTAGGTCCCCGCCCGCAGCCCTGGCTGCTCGCCTATTTGGTCACAACCGTGCAGACTGCCGCGGGGTCCCCTACCAGCACCTTCCTCATCGCCCCGTGCGCCGCCGCGTTCATTATGTAGCCGGTTGCCCCTGTTTCGTGCACCACCCCGTATAGCAGCTCGAGCTTGCTCCTCATCCCGCCGGTCACGTCCACCTTCTTCGCCCCGGCCGCGCTGGAAAGCACCGTCCTGTAGTTCTCCCCGTTTACCAGATGCACCAGCTTCGCATCCTTGTGCTTCGTGGGGTCCTTGTCGAACACGCCGTCCACATCCGTACCCAGCACTATCTTAGCCGGCCTTATCCTTCCGGAAAGGAACCTGAACACCTCCTCTGTTGACGCTATTGACGCCCCGAGCTTCGAATCCATCACCACGTCCCCGTGCACCACCGGCACGAACCCTCCCTCCAGCGCGTGCCTTATGCCCTCCACCGTGCCGTCCTGCAACATGCGCTCCTTGGCGAACGAGAAGCTCGACGCGGAGAACGGGAAGACAGGTATGCCCATCCCTACGCCCACCTCCAGCACTATCCTGTTGAGGTCCATAGCAGCTATCTTGGTAAGCGCCGCTCCCCTCCTGCTAGTCTCGTCAACCATCCCCTCGTTCACCTTGTACTGCTTGGCCACAGTGTGCCCGAACGAGCCGCTGCCGTGCCCTATGATAACGTTGAACTTGCCCTCAAGGCGCGCGCTGGATATCTCCCTGAAGAGCCGGACTATCTCATCCCTTTTCGCCACCTGTGGCCGGTTGGTGTCGGTTATGACGCTGCCTCCTATCTTCACCAGGTAAAGGGGTTTTTCCATGCGATCATCCAATCTGGCTTCCCATCAAACCATATTAAGCCTTTCGCGGCGGGCGCTTTGGCCCGAGGCCCGCGGCGTCTATCAGCGCCTCCGCCTCGCCAAGCAGCTCCGGCCCTGCCCCTACCCCGGACTCAATGACCCTGCTTATGCCTGAAACCGCATCTATCGCCCCCAGCACCTCCTTCCTGTGCTCCCTCGTGGTTATAAGGTGGGCGTTCGGCCCCGCATCGAAAGTGTATGCAGCCACATAACCGCGCTTGCGGGAGTTGAGGTCCTCCACAGCGTACATTATCTCCCTGGACTTGTCGTTGAGGTACATTATGGGCTTCCACGTGTCGAGCATCGTGGCGTGCATGTTGTTGCTGTCCCTCATTATCGCCTCCGCCAGCGTCTGGAAATCCCTTGCGACCAGCGCCTTCTCAACCACCCCGACACCCCTCTCGGCGAACGCAGGCCTCGCGGCGTAGAGCGGCGAGGTCTTAGGGGTTGAGCTGTGCCCCTCGCTTGACGATACCCTTTTCTTCGAGGCATCCACAACGGCTATGATGTCCATGAGCTCAGGCCAGTGCCTCTCGTCGGCCACCTGCACCGCATAAGAGTCAGCCCCGTCCTTCTCGACCCCGCGGTTCCACTTCACGAACCCGCCCTGCACGCTCCTGCAGGCGCTGCCGCTTATCTGCCTTGTGAGTATCGACTTCCCCCTCTCGTCCATGCCCATGCCAAGCGCCGCATCCAGTGCGGTCACCAGCGCCGCCGCGCCTGACGCGCTGGATGCCATCCCGGCGCTGCTGGGGAATGAGTTTTCCGATACTATCAGCACATGCTCCTTTGCTTTCGCCACCGACCTGACGTGATCCAGTATCCTCTTCATAAATACAGTCTTCTCGTTCGCGCTGCCATCGAGCTGCTCCTCCTCGCCGTTGATATAAAGCCTGTCCCTGTCCAGCTTCCTGGAGAAAGCCACGCTCGTCCTCGTGCTGACTGCGCTGTCCAGCGTCATGCTTATGCTTGAATTGGCCGGCAGGTTCAGGGCGTCGTCCCTCCTGCCCCAGTACTTTATGAACGCTATGTTTGATCCGGCGGCCGCTGTGAAAATCTTGTTGGAATCAGCCATTCGCAGCACCCACATAGTCCTTAGCCCCCTTCTCTGAAACGTCCGCTGCGTACGTGTCGAAGCCGGACCTGTTGAGCATGTGGACCAGCCTGCCCACGTCGTCCTTTGGCAGCACTATGGCAAGCCCTCCCCCTCCCCCGCCGCTCAGCTTCGCGCCGTACGCCCCACCTGCTTCCGATAGCGCAACAACCTTGTCAAGGCTCTCGTTCGACACGCCCAGCGCCGTGAGCAGCTTGTGATTCTCTGTCATTAGCTTGCCTATCCCGTTCCTGTCCCCCGACTCTATCGCCTCAAGCCCCCTGCGCGTGCACTCCTCTATCTGCTCAAGCAGCACCTTCACGTACTCGCCGTTGCTCTTGTTGAGCTCCGCGACATGCCGCACTGTCTCCGCGGTCGGCTTTTTCGGGCCGCTGTTTACCAGCAGCACGTCCATCTTCGATTTCACCGCCACCCTCCTGGCGCCGTAGGCATCGTTGTAGCTGACGCATCCGCCGAAGTACGAGCCTGACACGTCTATCTTGCCGGCCTCGTCGTTCCTGTGCACGATCCTCTCCCCGTCCCTCGCTATCTCAATCATCTGTGCGTCGGTGAGCTTGAGCCCCGCGAAGTTCGCAAGCGCCACAGCAAAAGCCGTGGAGCATGCGGCGCTGCTCGCCACCCCCATCTTCACGGGTATTTGCGAGCTTATCTCTATCCTCGCCCCACCGACCCTGCCCCCGTTCTCCACCGCCATCCTTGACGCTATGACCACGTACGGCAGCAGCCGATGGTCCACGCCCCTGATGGATTCCACGAAGCCCTCGATGTCCTTCCTGGCGCGGTATATCTTGCATATCTTTGCCATGTCCTCCCACTTCAGGGCAATCGATATCCCCCCGAAGTCCAGCAGCCTCATCTCCACCGCGCCGGGCTTGCCGCCCTGGACCTCCGCCTTGGCGTACTGCGTTATTGCTATCGCCACGGCCGTCTTGCCGTAGACCACAGCATGCTCCCCAAAGAGCTTCACCACGCCGGGCGCGTAAACCTCCATCGTATCCTCCCCCAAGAAGAATGGCGCTTGGTTTATTTAATGGCTACTGCGCCAAGCCGCCCCGCGCCTATGGCGACGAGGTCAGGTTCTGCGAGCTCAGCAAGCTGCTGTCGTTGCCAGGGCTTGCGTTCAGGAAATTAGTGAGCTGCGACGGCTGTTGCTGCGTGCTGGAGTTCCCAGTCACAAGGCTGCTGTTGCTCAGCAGCCCAGTGTCGTTACCTGGCGTAGCGTTCAGCGTATTGACCAGGGGGGAGACGCCGCCTGCTGCCGGGCGCACGGTGGTGGTCCCTGCGCCCTGTGCGGCCCTGTGGTGGCCCGAGAGCACAAGGAACGCCCCTACCAGCACCAGTACCACTATCACCACGCCCGCCATGATCTTTGTGCTGCCTCCAGGTGCCTGCTGCACCCTCGTTGTGTTTTGGTCCATCTCAGTGCACCATCACGGGTTCTTCAGGATTGACCTTATGGTGTTGGCAGCCATTGTCAGGTTGCCCCACACCTGCTGCGACTGACCTCCCTGGTACCTTGACGCCCCCACAACCGAGAGGGCGCTGCCTGCGTCGTTCAGGTATGTCTGCGCATCGTTCTCGTTCGCCGACTGGTTGCTGAAGGTGCTGTTGGCCTTCACATAGTTCAGTATGGCGGTGAGCTTCTGCAGGTCGAAGGCAGCGGCGAAGTGGTAGTTTGCCGCCCCGGCGGTCCTGTTGGTGTTGCAGCCGTTGAACAGGCAGTAGCTTTCTATGGCCGCCCTGGCTCCTGTCGGTGTAGTTGAGCCATTAACCGCGTTCTGCATCGGCGTTATTATCCCGGTAGTGGCACCCTGTACGATGCCAGCCATCCCTGTTCCGTTCAGTCCCCTCGCCGTCAGGTTGTTTTCAAGCGCCTGTGCCTGGCTCAGTATAGCCCGGTATATCGCCACCTTTGCGTCGGAGTACTGCCTGAGCGCAGCAAGTTCGCACGATTTTTCGGCTGTCATGGTGGTGTTGTAGTCCGCCCTGATCTGCTGTCTGATGGTGTTGCTCAGGGTCACGTTGTGCCTTATCGACCTGTACTGCGAGCTTATGGTCCTGAGCTGCGGGTCGTATGTCCCGGTCAGGAATGCCCTGTACTGTGTGGAATTGCCGCTGCCAGCGTATGTCTGCAGCTGCGAAGTGTCCTGCCGCAGAGTGGTCAGCTGCGGGCTGAGGGCAGAGAAGTTCTGCGCCAGGCCAATGGTATCGTTGACGAAGGTCACGGTGAAGTTCGTGCGGCAGCTCGCCTGGGAAAACGCCGCATCCAGCAGGGACTGGTTGTTCTGGAACTGCCCCTTGTGCGTCCCGCCTGCCGCCATGGCCACCCCAGTGACCACAGCCAGAGCCAGTGCCGCCGCGAGCAGCGCATTGAAAGCTACCTTGCTCATTTTTACACCTTCCAAAAAAGTTTAGATTATGAAGAGTCGAACAAGCTTATATAGCTTCTTGTGTGTTTAGGTTCGTCCATAGCCCCGAAACAAGTTCACGCCTTTTGGGCAGGCTGCGGGGCTTTCTTACGGGTAAGGAAGAATGCCGCCGCTATGATGAGTATGATTACCACTATGACGCCCACAGTAGTGGCGCTTGACATGCCTGGCGACGCGTTTGGCGAGGACCCAAGAGTGCCACCGGTGCCGCTCTGGTACGGGGCCGAGCCCTGGCCCTGCGCCGAGCTGCCGTATATCGTGGTAGTCGAGTTCTGCGGCGGGAAAGTCGTGGCGTTAACTTCAGGCCCCTGCGGCGCGTACGGTATCTCGTGGGAGAAGACATAGCGGTTATTATACTGCCTGCTGCTTGAACTAGAAGTTAGCGGCCCTGTACAGAACATCATATAGCCGTACGGTGCGCAGCCCAGCCCCAGGCTGTACATCGGGTAATTGCTCATGTTCCTCCATTGCGCCACGCCGCCATTCTGCGTTATGGCCGCATACCTGTCCGCGTGGTACATAGCGCCGAGGCTTGACGCGCCGCCGAAACAGAATACATAGCCGTTGTCTGCCGCGCATCTCAATGTGGTCAGCGCATACGTATAATTTGTAGTGCGCAGCCATGCTCCCAGGCTTCCGTCGGCGTTAATTTTAGCGTAGTACGCCGTATCGGTGTTGTTGTTGTTCGTGGTGCCGCCCCCTATGCAGTACACATAGCCGTTGTACACCGCACAGCCCTCCCCCGATATCCCCATCGGGTACGGGGTTGTCCCCCGCCACTGGCCCATGCCGCTGCTGTTTACGCTTGCGTAGAACACCGCGTCGCTGTAGGTCAGGTTGGTATAGCTGGAGTTGTACGACCTGTACGATGAGAGCTGCGAGATATGCCCGGATCCGCCTATGCAGTAAACATGGTCGTACGATGATGTGCACGCGCCGACGTGGTATCCGCTCGGCAGAGGGTACGCCTGCCCTGCATTCCACCCTCCGAACGTATAGTTGTATGTTACGTTGGTCGTAGTGCCGCCGTTCGTGTAGTTGCCGCTGCACGTTATGAAATCCTGGCTCCAGGAAGCACAGCCCGACGGGGTGAAGCCGCTGAGCATGCTAGCATTGCGCGTAAGAAGCTCGCCGCCGCTGTAGTACGCAGAGCCTGGGTATATCCTGCCGTAGAACGTGGCGTTTGTCGGCACGATATCTGTGACGTTTCTGACACCTGACGTGTTTACCACGCCGACCTCGCCGCCAGTGCATATTATGTAGAAGTTCGATGAGACGCACGTCTGCCCCGCCGTGTTATTCGGGTACCTATCCAGTTTGCCCTCCATCCATGATCCAAGGCTGCCGTTCCACAGCACAGGGGAAAAGCGCAGCGCTGTCGCGTTCTGGAACGATCCTGTCATATAGCTCGTGTTTATAGCAAGTCCGCCGATGCACCATAGCAACCCCCCCACTTCCATGCAATTTGGCATGAGCATGGATGGCAGGTTGGACTGCGTCTGCACCGCCCAGCTGTCATTCATCATGCTCTGAGTGGCGTTTACCACGGGCTGGACTGAGCTGGTTGACGAGGCGTTGTACTGCAGCCGCGCATAGTAGGTGGCGTTCGTGTACGAGATAGTGTAAAATGCATTCTGGCCTCCTATGCAGTACACATAGCCGTCGTATTCCGGGCAGCTTGAGCTTTCTA
>JAKAPJ010000041.1 GCA_021807115.1 Microcaldota archaeon | reverse complement strand
CCGATCTATCCTATCTCGCATTTCTTGCTTGTGGCATCCATGTCCTGCAGCCCCGCTATGCCGACCAGCTCACCGGTTTTCTCTAGGAATATTCCCATGTGCAGCCCAACCCCGTGCGACAGTTCAATCGCGGCGCTGTCTATGAACTTCAGCGCATCATCCCTGTAATAGGGGTAGGGGAACTTGCCCAGCTCTGCAATGTTGTACGCGATTTCGAAGTCGTTGGCTATCGCCGCCACCGCATCTGCGTCATCGTGCCCCAGCCCCCTGAGGTACGTGCTGAAACCTTTGCAGTGTATCTCCATGGCGCATCCACCCAAGATGTCAAATGAACTGGTCGAAGACCCTCTTCGCCACCTCCTTGCCCAGCAGCCTCTCTGCAGCCGGCCTGCTGTCCCTCAGTTCTGCAACTGTCCTTATGCCGTTCACGTACAGGGTCCTTGCCCTCACCCTTCCTATCTGTTCCAGCCTTACCAGGTCCAGCAGCTCCTCGCGTATGCCGTACCTTATCCTAACCCTTACGTTTATCATGTCGTGCATCGGCTTGCGGGTGAGCTTGGCAAGCTCTATTGCAGAGTATATCATCCAGTCCGCATTGCTCAGCTTCGAGAATATCTCCCCTGGGGTGGTGTGGTACTTCTTCACAATGTCCTGTTCCCTCTTCTCGTCGATCCAGTCGTTGAGCATGAGCGCCGTGCTGAATGCCCTGGCCGGGTCGTAATATCCGTAGCCTGTGCGCTCATACTCGCTGAACAGCGAGCGGTCGCTGTTGATGTACCTGTACGCGCTGTACATCTCCTCCGCCTCCGCCGTCGCCCTCACGTAAGGTCTCATCTCCAGGGTGTTGCATATCATGTAAAGGGTGGATACCGTGTCTAGCTTCCTCTCCATGGCGTTGAGCATCCAGCGGGCGGAAAGCGGGTCTATGTACAGCTCGCTCACCCTCGCGCCTACCTTTGTCGCGCCGTACGAACCCCTGCCGGTCTCCTCGATGAAGCCGAACCCCATAAGGTCCTCCACTATCTCATCAACTATGTTCTTTATGTGCCTCTCGTTGTTGTACTGGAAACCGTAGAAGCTCCTGAGTAGGAACCGCTCTATCGCTGCCGTGTCGTTAAGGAAATTCCCGGCTATGAATGCAAGCATGTGCGTCCTGAGCACAGGTATAACGCCAAGGTTCGAGTCCACAGACTCCGGCCTTGCGTTTATATACGTCCTGTACAGCTCAGGTATCCTGTCCTTGTAGTTGGCGATGATGAAGGCCCTTCCCTCCTTGTCGTATTTGGGCCTGCCCGCCCTCCCGAAGAGCTGGAGCACCTCGTTCACGCCGAGCATCTCGTTGGCGCCGCTGTCGTACCTGCTTATGTCCCTTATCAGGACCGTGTGCGCCGGCAGGTTTACGCCCAGCCCGAGCGTCGTGGTGGAACATATGGCCTTCACCAGGCCGGCGCGGAACGCCTCCTCTATGGCGGAGCGCTGCGCATTTACGAGCCCAGCGTGGTGGAATGCAATGCCCCTCTTTACCAGCCCAGACAGCTTTGTGCACTGCTCCGTGGGCCGCTCCAGCGCGTTCAGGATCGTATCGCTTAGCGCGTTGAGCCTAACTTTCTCCTCTGGTGTTAGCACGGCCTCGGCAGTTTCGGCTAGCTTCACCGCCCCGGCCTCCGCATTCCTCTTCGTGGAATAGAACGCCAGCATCTGCTTGGAGCGCGAAAGGGTGTCCTCAAGTATCCTTATCTCCTGTATCTTGCTGCTCCCCCCCAGCGCCTCCTGGACCACATCGTTCTCCTCCCCGTCCTCCCTGCTGCAGTATGCCACGCCCTCGTGCACCACCCCCTTCTTGAGCCTTACCGGCCTCCAGTTGCTCACAACGAGCTTTGCCTTCAGCCATCTGGCGATCTCATCGGCGTTGCCCACCGTGGCGCTGAGCGCGACCATCTGCGCGCCGCACATGCTGGCCAGCTTGGTTATCAGCACTTCGAGCGTGGGGCCCCGCGAGGGATCTCCAAGCATGTGGACCTCGTCGAATACTATGCAGCCTATGTCTGACAGCCACTCTATGCCGTGCCTGAGCAGGCTGTCGAACTTCTCCGTGGACACAAACAGTATGTCGTAGTCGCGCAGCCAGCGGTCTCCGGAGTCCAGGTCCCCTATGGACACCCCGGTCCTGAGGTAAGGGTATGCCGCCCTGAACTCCCCGAACTTCTCCAGCACCAAGGCCCGCATGGGGGCTATGTACACCGCCTTTTTCCTGTGCGCTATTATCGCGTTTATGCAGGCGAGCTCCGCAATCAGGGTCTTCCCGCTCGCGGTAGGCGCCGCGACGACCACGTTGCCGCCCTGGAGCATCCCCGCGCCTATGGCCGCCTCCTGCGGTGGCGTGAAGCGCGAAATGCCGCGCGCCTGTAGCGATTCGAGTATCTCGTTGGGTATCCTGCCCTTCATGGAGGCTACTTCCATGACTCCTGTTTGGCATGCTAAGGTTTTAAGGATGAGCGCGCCGCGCATGGCGGCGACTATCGTTCGATAATGCCCGCCTATCCCCCCCGCGCCCCGCGAAGGCATTCTTCATCGCGTGACTCTCTATCTCCCCCCAGCTCTTGGCTATGTACGCAGTGTCGTACCGCTTGAGCCTGCGGTGCAGCCCCCTGTTCCAAGGCTGGGAGAGCAGCACCACGTTCCTGCCGTTCGAGGCGAACAGCTCCGCGACCTCGCCGCAGTCCTCCAGGTGCATGTCTGTCGCGATATTGAGCTTGTCGTCCCTGTTTGGCGTATGGTAGAACCTGTCGTAGGGTATGTCGTTCATCTTCAGCCACGACTTCACGTCCCTGGGCCTGCCGACAGAGGCGGTGATTATGTATATCTTGTACACCTCGTGCAGCCTGTGCATGACCGCAGAGACCGCCCCGCGCTCAAGGCCTATGCGCTCGTAGTCGTCCCATGCCGCCCTGAACAGCTCCAGCGTCTCCTCCTTCCCCGGCCCAATGAGCCTCCAGAACTCGTACTCCCTCAGGTCCTCCAGCGATGCGTCTATGCCATATCTCTCCCTGGCGAGCTCCAGCCACCTCGGATGGGTGGCCGCCAGGGTTCCGTCCACATCTACTCCAAGCGTAAGTTTTGGCAAATCCTTCACTTGCGGCCCCGCCGCGGCGGTCCGTTTACCTTAGCAAAGGCTAGATATAAAAGCATTTTGTCCTCTATGGGCAAGCTTAGCGGCCGCGTCCCACGCCTATCCGCGTGCATCAGGCGGCAATACGGGTTTATTTGGCCCCTGCGGAATCCCCGCCGCGCAGCGCAACAGTGCGGCTCTCGCCCACGCCGAGGAAGTGGTATATGAACGCCCACTTGTCGGCTCCCTCCTCCACCACCTTGCTCACGGGCGTTGCGAAGCCGTGCCCCGCATCGGTCTCCATCCTCAGCAGCACCGATCTCCCCGGAGCGGCGCGCTCCTGCAGCATTGCGGCCATCTTCCTGGCGTGCATGGGGTCGGTCCTTGTGTCCGTGTCCCCGGACATTATCAGTATCGGCGGGTAGCGCTGCCCATCCGCGACGTTATGGTACGGCGAGTATTTCGCTATGTACTCGCGGTCCTTCGGGTCGTCGGGGTTGCCGTACTCTATCATCCACTGCTTGCCTCCCCCGAAGTGCGGGAACTTCAGCATGTCCGTGAGCGGCACCTCGCAGACCACCGCCCCGAAGAGCTCCGGCCTCTGCAACATCACCGCCGCCACCAGCAGCCCACCGTTGCTGCCGCCGTTTATGGCGAGCTTGTCGCTTGAGGTGTAGCCGCTCTTTATCAGCCATTCGGCCGCGGCTATGAAGTCGTCGAATACGTTCTGCTTCTTCTCCCGCATTCCTGCCTGGTGCCATTCCTCGCCGAACTCGTTCCCCCCGCGTATGTTCGCTACTGCATACACGCCGCCGTCCTCCATGAACTTCGGCAGGCTCATCCTGAAGCCCGGAGTCAGGCCGTGGTTGAACCCCCCGTAGCCGTACAGCAGGGTCGGGTTCCTCCCGTCAAGCTTTATGCCCTTCTTGTGCACCAGGAACATCGGCACGCTGGTGCCGTCCTTTGACTTGTACCACACCTGCTCCACATCAACGGTGTCAGGGTTGAACGAGGTCTTGAGCCTGGAGACCAGCTCCAGTTTCCCGGACGCGAAGTCGTACCTGTAGGACTCCCCGGGTGTCGTGAACGAGGAGAAGGAGAAGAACATCTCGCTGCCGTGCCTCTCCGCGCCTACGCCGCCCGCGCTGCCCATCTGTGGCAGCTTTATCTCGCCCTCCGGCTTGCCGTCAATCCCATAGAGCTCTATGACAGAATGGGCATCCTTCATCCTTTCTACCACAATTCGGTTCCCTACGAGCGCCGCGCCCTCCAGTACGCTGCTTGCCTCCGGTATGACGGTCTTCCAGCCGTCCTGCCCTGGCGACGATACGTTGAAGCTTATGACCCTGCCGCTCTTAGCGCCTACGGTGGTCTGCGCGTACACCGTGCCGTCCTCCTCGATGCTGATAGGATAGAGCCTCTCCGCGCTCTTGAGGTCCATTATGAAAGGGGCCGGATCCGTGCCGGACCTGAGGTCCTTGTGGTATATCTCCATCCGGTCGTCACCCCTCCTCACGTTTATTAGGAGATGCGCGCCGTCCCTGGACATGTCTAGCCATGTGACGTTCTCCGGCCCAAGGCCATTGCCGAACACCCCGACATCGTCCTTGGGGTCTGTGCCGAGCTTGTGCATGTAGACATGGTACACCCCGCTGTCCTCCGGCACGTTGGGGTCCGGCCACCTGGTGTATAGGAACCCCGACCCGTCCTTCAGCCACGTAACCCTCGGGTAGCGTATTGCGGGTATCTCGTCTGGCAGATCCCTGCCGGTCTCTATGTCGCGCACCCTTATCGACTGCCTGTCGCTGCCCCCTTCCGACACGGTGTACGCCATCAGCCTCGCGCCCTCCGCCATACGGGTGTCCACCACCGCCAGTTTTCCGTCAGGGCTGAGAACGTTCGGGTCCATGGCGACCTTCTGCGGGGACGAGGGGCTGTCGCTGTAGTAGATCACGCTGAAGTTCTGGCCGCCCTTGCGCTTGGACTGGAAATACCGGTATCCGGTTGGCGAGGACTTGCACTCCATGGGGTTGAATGCGCTCTCCGTGTCCAGGCTGGCGAACTCGGCGAAGCTCCTCTTGAAATCCCCGAGCGACGGTATCTTGTCCAGGAAGGCCCTGGTGGCGTCGTTCTGTGCCTTGACCCACGGCCTGACCCTCGGGTCCCTGTCCGTCTCCATCCACTCGAACTGGTCCTGTGCCGCAGCCGCCTTCTGCGAAGCGTCCTTGTCAGGTTTTAATGCGTGCATGCTAAGCGCTCAGCCCTAGGAAATATATAAATGTGCCGCCGCATTCTGCAGGCTGCCGTGCCTGCGTCATGCGCCTACCAGATCCCAGCCTTCCCCTGCGCGGCCAGCCTGCGCTCCGCGTCCGTCTTCGGAGGGAACGCATCGTCGAACGCATAGTGGTTCACGACCGGCAGCTCCCCCTGTACTTGTAAGGCGAGTGCACGTCCTCCACGAGCAGCACGCGCAGCATCTCCTCCCGTATGGACCCGCGCCATGCCTGCGCGAACGCTATGTAGAAGCGCTGCTCCTGCGTGAATCCGTCCACAACCTTCCTTTCCGATGGGTCCCTGCCGAGCTTCTTCTGCAGCGCCCTGTATGCTATGTCAACCCCTCCCATGTCCGCTATGTCCTCCCCTAGCGTCTGCTCCCCCTTTATGAACATCCCCGGCAGCGCCTCCTGCGAGCCGTAAAGCCTCGATATCGGCGCGGCCTTCGCGTCGTACCTCTTCTCGTCGTCCGCAGTCCACCAGTCGCGCAGGTTGCCTTTCGCGTCGTAGTACCTGCCGTTGCTGTCGAAGCCGTGTATTATCTCATGACCTATTATCGAGGCCCCTGTCCCGGCGTAGTTCACCGCGGCATCCATTGTCTTGTCGAAGAACGGGGGCTGCAGGGTGCCTGCCGGCAGGACAATCTCGTTCCTCTCCGGCGAGTAGTAGGCGTTCACCGTCGGCGGCGTCATGCCCCACTCGTTCTCGTCCACCGGCTTTCCCACCCTCGAGGTTATTCGGCGGAACTCGAAGGCGTCTGCGCGCTGCACGTTGCCCACGTAGTCGTCCGGCCTTATGTCGAGCCCTGTGTAGTCGCGGAACTTGTCCGGGTAGCCTATCTTCGCCCTCATGCTGGAGAGCTTCTCCAGCGCCTCCTTGCGGGCGTCGTCCGACATCCACGCGGCGCTGTCTATCACGTCCTTGAGCGCCGACTTCACGTCGTCGACCATCTCCCTGACCTTCCGGCGCGACTCCTCGTCGAAGTGCCTGTCAACATAAAGCTTGCCCAGCGCCTCCCCTATCTCGCTGTCAACCGCCCCTACCGCGCGCTTCCACCTAGGCTTCTGCTCCTCCTGCCCCATGAGCTTCTTGCCGTAGAAGTCGAAGTCCTCG
>JAKAPJ010000040.1 GCA_021807115.1 Microcaldota archaeon | reverse complement strand
CCTTTCCTACGCCCTCCATCGATTCAAGTCTTAGCTGCACGTCAGCGAGTATCATGCTTATGACGGGGCACATCGGCGATGTCATTGTTAGCGTCACCTTCACGTCGTTCTGCGTAGATATGTTTATCCCGTATATCAGGCCTATGCTGACTATGTCAGCCCCCACCTCCGGATCCACGCACTGGCCGAGCGCCCTCACTGTGTCCTGCCTTGTTATCATGTCCACCAATCCGTTTCTTTTTCAATCCTCCCTCCTTATGCTGCCGTACGTATAAAGTTCAATTCCACCTTCCCCAGAGATTCCCGCCCTTGCTGCCAGCAGCTCCCTCACTATCGGCCTCATCTCGTTATCTAGCGTGCCCCTTGCTGCATTGATCGAGAGCTTTATGTCGTTTGTGCCGGTCATCAGCCCAAGTATCCTGTCCAGCCCTGCGCCGTATGCGCTTACGCCCCTGCCTACCTCGTTTTCGATTTTGATGCTGAAGTCGTCAAGCATGTCCTCCCTATGGACAGCCCTTGACGTGGCTCTCAGGTCGTGCGAGAGCCTATAGATGCTCTTTACCGCCTCTATGAAAGCCGCGTTCGTTGCAGAAATATCCTTCCTTAGCGAGTCCGCCTGCTGTCTCGCAGAGGTTGCGGCACGTCCCGGTTCGCGCTCCATAATCTCCTCTTCCCTCATGCCTGCAGGGCAACTCCTCGCCGCCGCGTCTGTAGCATCAGATATCGCTTTAAGCTTTGCCTGCAGCCTTGTCTCTATCTGGGCGGCGAATGCCCTGTCAAATCCGTCAACCTCCCCTAAAAGGGCATCGATGCCCGCGCTCCTAGAGCCGAATGTCATGTTTATCCGGTGTTAATTTACCCTCGGAGATATATAAAACTTTCATAGAACCTCCGCGCTGCCAGCCACAGTTATTTAATTATTCTTTTTCATATCTATTCGCCCTTATGGCGCGGGTCAGCTCGCCTTTGCGGTGGTGTTTTGAAGAAGTGGACAATAGTGGCAGGGCCATCTTCACAAGACTTCGCCAGACTGCTTTCCGACAAACTCCAGGCCCCCCTCATAAAGCCCCTGGTCACGTACTTTCCCGACGGCGAGTCAAAGATAAGGATAGACGAAGAGGCCATTGACGGCAAGGACGTCGCGCTTGTCCAGAGCATATACCCCCCTGTGGACCGCCACCTTGTGCAGCTCCTTTTTCTTGCAGGCAAGCTGACAGAGATGGGTGCAAACGTAGTCGCTATCACGCCTTACCTGGGCTACGCCAGGCAGGACAAGGAATTCCTGAAGGGCGAGATAGTGAGCCTCAAGTCCGTGGCCAACCTAATGGCGGCAACCGGGATAAAGGGCATCGCAACCGTGGACATACACAACGCGAACAGGATGGGGATCTTCAGCATGCCGGCATTCAACTGCTCCGCCGTGCCCCTGCTGGCCGAATACGTGTCGAATGCTGACAACCTCAAGGATGTCATAGCCGTATCCCCTGACATAGGCAGCAAGACCAGGGTGGAGGCGTTCGCATCGGTACTGGGCTGCGACCATCTTGTGTTCCAGAAATCAAGGGACCGCATAACGGGCGAGATAGAGATGGAGGGCGGATCCATAGACCTCAAGGGCCGTGACGCGGTAATAATAGACGACGTGATATCCACCGGGAGCACCATAGTGAAGTGCACCCAGATACTGAAGAAGGCAGGTGCGGGCAGGGTAGTGGCGGCATGCACGCACCCGCTGCTTACCGAGGGCGCGGAAGGCAAGATGGCTGCCGTGGGGGTGGATGAGATTATAGCCACCAACACGATACCAAGCCAGTGCGGCAAGGTGGACGTCTCAAGCCTGTTCCTCGGGTACTTGGAAAGCCTGTGAGCCGCTCACTTTCTGGATAGGTACTCCGCGAACTTCTCAAATGCAGCAGCCCTGTGCGATGCGCTGTTCTTTTCGGCAAGCTCCATCTCGGAGTACGCCTTTGTATGGCCTTCCGGTATGAATATAGGGTCGTAGCCGAAGTCGCGCCCGCCCCTGATCCTTGTGGCTATTGTCCCATGGACCACCCCCTCAAACACCACGGTGTCCTCATCGCCAGCGTAGCATATTGCGGTCCTGAACTCCGCCTTCCTTGACTTGCGCCCCTTCAGGAGCGTCAGTATGCCCTCAAGGCCTATCGTCTTGTACGCCTGTGCGGAATATGGTCCAGGAAAGCCCTTGAGCGCGCTGATGAATATGCCGGTGTCCTCCACAATGAGAGGCACCCCAAGTGCCGCGTAGGCGAGTATGCCTCCGGCCCTGGCTATGTCAGATATGCCGTCAGCCTGTATCTCCACCTTGGAGTAGTTTATCCACTTCAGCCTTATCCCGTGCGCCTTTGCCAGGGGCATCAGTTCGTCCACCTTGTGCCTGTTGCCGCTGACTATGCTTATCTCCCTCATTCGCAGCACCTGATAATATATTGTCATATTACCTGCCCTCCCTTTTATAATATGGCGCCGTCCATGCCCCTGCTACTCTGGCGGTTGGGGGAGATATAGGCTTTTATAGGTTATCGGCAGAAAAATGATACTATAAGGCGTGCTGACGCGCCGGTTTGGCTTTGGGGCAGTGATGCGGTTGAGCGGGGAAAAACGATTCGTGGGGCTGGGTCTTGCGGCGCTTAAGAACAACTTTGCGCAGCTGAAGCACCCGTACAAGCTGAACTTCGCGATAACGTACTGGTGCCAGTCGCGCTGTCTCACGTGCAATATATGGCAACTAAAGCCCAAGGGCGAGCTCACCCTTGACGAGATAAGGGAGTTTGCAAGGAAGAACAACCACTTCCGGTGGATTGGCATAACAGGGGGAGAGCCATTCCTGCGCAGCGACATAGTTGACATAATCGAGGCTTTCGTGAAGTACAACAAGGACCTATACCTGCTTACCATACCAACGAATTCGCTCACGAACTTCGACATGCTCATGGGGAAGATAGAGCGGATACTTCAGCTCGGGATACCAAAGGTGTCCATAACCCTGAGCTTGGACGGATATCGGGAGATGCACGACAAGGTGCGCGGGGTGCCTGGCAACTTCGACAAGGCCATGGCGATAGCCAAGCGGTTCAGGGAGATGCAGAAGAAGTACAAGAACCTATTCTTCATATTCGGTTACACGATGAGCAGGTTCAACCAGGGTGCGCTCGAGGCGACGTATCAGGGGGTAAAGAGGGAGATACCTGACGTGTCGTACAACAACTTCCACATTAACGTGGCGCAGATATCCGACATATACTACAACAACACCAATCTGGAGATAAGGTCGGAGAGGGAGGCGATAGCCAACGAGCTTAAGGACTTCATTTCAAAGAGGCGCAGGGAGTTCGGCGCAATACCTGTCCTAGAGGAGGTATTCCTGAAGAACCTCGTAACTTACGTAAGGACGGGGCAGTCCCCAATGCGCAGCAGGAGCCTGGACGCGTCTCTCTTTCTTGACAGCTACGGGAACGTCTATCCCTCAATAATGTGGAACAGGAAGATCGGCAACATAAGGGATACAAACTTCGACCTCGCACCAATATGGCAGGGTCAGGATGCCGCCGAGGTAAGGCGCCTGATAGGGGAGGGCAAGGACCCCGCAAGCTGGACTGCGTGCGAGGCATATCAGGTCATAGTCGGCAAGGTAACAAGCTTCTCTGCGCTGCTCAAGCCACCGTACTGAGTGCGGCGATATCGGCCCATCGCCTGCGTCCTTGTAGATAGGAATAAATAATGGCCTAATTCATACATAAAAGTTTGAATGCCAGGCAAGAGAAGGCATATGCCTGCACATGCCACCAGCCGTCCTGCTACCACTGGCAATGCTCCATACTTGGTTGCAATCCTGGCAGTCTGCGCACTATCCGCCACCCTCTGCCTTCTATACGTTTACGGCCCAACCCCAATAAACGGCGCTGACGACTACATATACTACAACCTGGCCCGCGATCTTCTGCTTCCTGGCGGCTTTCACATCGTCGCCAAGGCCGGCGTGCTGGCACAGCAGTTCATCCTGCTATACGGCATTGCGCTCTTCTACTACATTTTGGGTGTTAGCGGATTTTCGTCGTCGATATTTGGCATCCTGTCCGTAGCGCTCACCTCCGTTGCCCTCTACAAGGTCGGATCTGTTTACTATGGGAGGGATGCCGGGATTCTTGCCGCATTCTTCTATTCCTTCAGCCCACTGCCCGCGATATACGGCCCAGTTGTTGGGGACAATACCCCGATGGCACTGATCATTACGCTTGCCGTAATGCTCATGGTCATGGGGCGTAGGGACGAGGGAACACTGAAAGGTGCAACATACACTTTCCTTTCGGGCTTCTGTGGCGTGATAGGCATGCTGGTTACGTCACAGTCTATAATAATATTGCCGCTCCTGTGCCTGATGCTACTCTATTATATTGCAAGGCCGGCAGTGCGACGCAAGGCCTCCGCCTCAATCATCGCCGCACTGCCGTTTGCAGCGGGCATGGCCGCTGCCGCATGCGTTGTGGCAGCTGCGGGGTACCTCAGCGGAAACGGCCCGCTTTATATCTTCACGCTCAATTCCGGCATCTACGCATCCAACGGTTCAAGCGCGCCGCAGATCCAGAATTACCTAGAATGGCTGTTTCCCTACGGGATAGTGGCCAAGGTTACGGCAGGCGCCGCGGACATAGTCGCCGCTCCTTCACTGCAATCACTAGGCCAACTGCTCTACGGCATAATAACATTGGATCCGTCGCAGCCGTTCCTGTACGAGGCGGGGTTCTTCGGCTATGCGGGCATAATCTCCGCGGCGTACCTGCTGGCGAGGCGGCAGCGGCACCTGGCGCTGCCTGCGTTATGGCTGCTGACCACTTTGCTCTACCTGAGCTACGGCACGGTTAGCCTGAGCAGCTACATAAGCATAGGATACGCATACCCGCGTTTCGGCCTTATATACGAACCAGCCCTAGCCATGCTTATAGGCTTCGGGGTAGCCGCATTCCTACGCGTGCGCCGCAACGGACTGCTGGGTTCGGCAATGAGGGGATTTTGCTACGGGCTTGTCATCATCCTTTTCCTTAATTCCCTCTCATTGATAAAGTATGTCAACACATCGCAGTACGTGGACGTCGTGCCGCTGCGACAGATTGGCGCATACATAGACACGCTTCCCGCCGGCTCTGTGGTCTATGATAATGGCATCCCCATTGATGCGTATGTCACAAGGTCCATCCGAGTGGTAAGGCTGCCCCCGCAGTTCTACCAGAGCAACTGCAGTGCAATAACACCCGGTACGTACATAGTCATACCACAGAACATATCCCTGCAGGAATCATGCATGCTCGAGACCGTGTTTTCACCACATGGCAACACAACGCTAATGGGATACTATGGGATATTCCTCAACGCTACGTTCCAGCAGCCCTACAACCTCAGGCTCTATTATTATTCGGGCCTCCATATCCCGCAAGGCTAGCGGCCCTCCTGTGCACGGCGCAAAACCTTGTTCGCATACGCGTGTTATCATCTTCCGTACAATTTTTTAGACAGAGATCTCACATCCTCCACGAACCGCGCCCGCTCCCTGGCCCTGGAGAAGTCGTAGCTTCCTTTCCTTATGTTGAATCCAGATGCGGGGGGATGACCTCCGCCCCCAAGCGCCCTGGCTAGAACTGAGCAGTCTACGCCCCCTGTGCTCCTTAGGCTTCCGCTCATCTTGCCGGGCGTGGTGTCGACCGACAGCGCAATGTCGGCGCTGAACCTGCCCATAAGCGCGCCGCATCCCGTGTTTCCGTTCAGGCTCCGGCTGAACCCTATCGCAATCGAGTGCCTTCCGGCATCCGTCTTTAATGATGTCCGCATAAGCCTATCCAGCGATTTTTTCATTATGGCAATGTATCCCTTGTAGGCAGAATCCACCGAGCTGTTCCTGAATTCGCCCTTCGCAAGATGCGCAACCAGTCTCCTGAGGTGCGCGTCGCATCTCCTGAACCCCCCAAGGTTAAAGTACGTTATCGCCAGCGAGTACTTCTTTATCAGAGCATCCTGCGCCGCAGAGTCTCCCTTGAGCGCGAAGTCCGACACATGTGCAAACCGGGCCAGCCTGTCCCCGAACGCGTCGCCTTTGCAAAGTACTTTGTAGACCAGCTCAGCCCCGCACCTGTAGCGGTTCTCCCCTGCTATTATTAAGTCGCAGTACGGCGATATGGCACGTAGTGTGGCATCACCCCACGGGTGGTGGTCAAGCCATATTATCCTGTTGCCCATATCCCTTAGGCTCCTGAACAGTTTTACAATAGATGGCGCAAGGCTGTCATTTGCGTTGAAGTCCGAGAACACGAACAGCCCGTTCCTGGCGTGCAGCTTCCCTATCTGCTTCATGGTGTCAGGGAAGCGCGACTCGTCATAGTTTATGAACAGTATGTTGTTCAGGGGCAGGCCATAGTAGTGGACTAGTAGGGCTGCGCTGGACATCCCGTCTATGTCGACCCCGTGCGTTACATTGTATACTTCCATGGGTGTACCTAATGCGCCTATATTCCATTGGGGCTATCCCTTCTTCTTCATCTTTTTGCCCGCCATGCGCCTGAAAGCCATCACCGCAGCAATGATCACCACGGCCGCCAAGATCGCCTCTGCCCATATGTATGTCCCAGCCCCCACCGCCGCCACAGGGACAAAGTAGTTGTCCGAGCCGGAGAACTGCTGGTTCGGCGCGCCATTCGGCTGCTTCCACTGCTCATAGAGCGTTACAGGGTAGTTGCCAGGCACACCTGCCGTGTCCACGTTGACAAGGAAAGTCAGGTTCGCCGACTCCCCTGGCTGCAGGCTTGCCACATACGCGGTGCTGGCCACCGGAGTTATTGGATAAGTCGTCTCAAGGCCCAGTTGCAGCGCCCTGGCCACGCTTGTGCCTGTGTTTGTTATAATGAAGTGCATCGGCACGTCTGTCGCACCGACCGATGGGCCAAGCCCCATTGAACCTATCGTGAATTGCGCAGACGGCGCTACCGACAGGTTTATGCGCTGCACGCTGCTGAAACGCTGCTTGAAGTTTGACGAATAGTATGTCACATTCGCAAGCAAATAGTTTTGGCTCAGTCCCTGCGATGCGACAAGCAGCGGCTCGCTTGTGCTGGACCCCTGGGTGAGGTTTGACACAAAGAACGTGGTAACGGAGCTAGAT
>JAKAPJ010000039.1 GCA_021807115.1 Microcaldota archaeon | reverse complement strand
CCGATCTGGGGCAGGGTGTACCCGGGGTACTTCGCCATAGGGGCGGTGTCCAAGACCAAAGAGAACCCCAACGCCATAGTCCTAGCCGGCATAATGCACAAGCTCTACGACGAGCTGCTAACGGCAGCGTTAAGGTCCCAGGAGTACAATGACAGGATGGCAGTGCTGTCTTCCTCGAAGCCGCGCACATGACATGCGCAGCTGCCGCCGTAGTCAGCCCCGCACCTGCCCCAAGATACTTATTTCTTGTTTGCCAATGTTGAGCGTGGTGCATTGATAGAAATTAGGGGAATAAGGAAAACGTATCCGGACGGTACCGAGGCCCTCAGAGGCGTCTCGCACAGGTTCTCCGAGCACGTCACCTGCATACTTGGCAGGAACGGCGCGGGCAAGACTACCCTCATACGTATACTGTCCACCCAGCTCCTGCCTACTTCAGGTGCGGCTGTGGTAAACGGCTACGATGTGGTTAGCCAGCCGGGGCGCGTCCGCGGCATAATCTCAAGCATACCTCAGGAGGCAAAGCCCTCTGGCATAGCAACGCCCATGGAGCACTGCATGATGTACCTTTCTGCAAGGGGCATGGGTCTCTCAGAGGCTGAAAGGGAGTCACGGAGGGCGTTGAAGGCTCTGGATCTGACAGAGGTGATGGACAAGCCGGCAGACGAACTTTCCGGCGGCACAAAGAGAAAGCTGTTCGTGGCAATGGCGCTTGCATCAAGGGCTGAGATAATATTCCTCGACGAGCCCACAACTGGCCTGGACCCAATATCCAGGCTGGAGGTCTGGTCCGCCATAAAGAAGCTGAAGAGCCAGGTGATCCTTACCACGCACTACATGGAGGAGGCCAAGGTGCTTTCGGACGAAGTGGTTCTGGTCGAAGGTGGCAGGATCATAACGCACGGCACCGTGGCCCAGCTGCTCGCGCCGTTCAAGGGCAAGGTGCGGATAGAGGGCGACGGAGGCAGGTACCGGCTAGGCGGGCTGTCGTTCTCGTACGTTGACAAGGCCAAGGCGAAGCGCTTCGTGGGCAAGAACGTGACTATAAAGCCGGTAGACTTGGAGGACATATTCGTTACAAGGGGGATAAAAGTTGAAGATTAGGTTCATCTGGGAGTTCGCGCGGTTCTACGGCATAACCGCGCTGCGCAGGGCGACGATATACAGCATCGCCATAATGGCGCTTCCGCTTACGCTGCTTTTCGTGTTCTACATAATATCGAAAGGAGCACTTCTGCCGTACGCGATAGCGGGAGGCATGATAGCCATAGTTGCCGGCAACGCCCTGACCATAGCCAGCGACGCCGCGTTCTTCCGCCTTGAGCTAAGGATGCAGGACCTGCTTGTGGCAACACAGATAGGGCAGACCGAGTACATGCTAGGCATGGCACTGGGCGACCTGATATTCTCGCTGCCGGGCATAGCGGTATACCTTGTGCTGGGGTTCGCGTTCCACATATTCACTGCGTACTCTCTTGCGCTTACCGCAGTGATACTACTGTTCCTTGCTCTCTCAACCGCGGCCCTTGCATTCACGCTGTCCAGCTTCGTTGCGCATGTGCGGAACGTGTGGGGCATAACAACAATACTGTCAATAGGCCTCACCACGCTGCCGCCGATATTCTATCCATACACCCTGCTGCCCAACTACGTACTTTGGATATTTGCAATATCCCCAGCGACGCTGGCAGCCATGCTCGCACAGGGGGCGTACGGTTTGTCTCCCGTAAGTGTCAA
Organism: Microcaldota archaeon; assembly: GCA_021807115.1. Lineage (GTDB taxonomy): Archaea > Micrarchaeota > Micrarchaeia > Micrarchaeales > Micrarchaeaceae > JAJZYD01. The sequence continues at coordinate 5,475 of JAKAPJ010000039.1, read as the reverse complement.
CGCAGCCATCGCGCTCGTGGCGGAGACTGTGCTGCTTTTCGCCGCGTCCCTGAAGTTTGCCCGCTGGAGGGAGCTGTAAAAAGTATGACCTAGGTTCAAACCAGCACAAGAAATAAAGAGTCCGCCTTGCAAGTAAGGGTGAGCGTATGGGAAGACTCAGATCACAGTCTGCAATGGAGTACCTGATGACCTACGGTTGGGCCATACTCGTGATCGCGGTTGTGCTCGGCGTGCTCTTCCAGCTCGGCGTCTTCGGGGACGCGAACCTCGCGCCCAAGGCGACTCCAGGCAGCTGCGAGGTGCAGCGCACTGTGGCCGGCTCGTCCCTGGCGGGCATGTGCCAGGGGGAGCTTCCCGAATACGTGGCGCAGCTCTCCGGCAGCAACGAGCTGAACACGAACAACATATACATACAACAGGTATCAGGGATGAGCGGATCCAATGTACCCTTCACGCTCACGGGATGGGTAGAGATACCGCTGATAGACACAAATCCTAACTTTGACTGGATGGAACCCTTTGTTTCATTCAATTACCAGGGCGCCGGAATATTCAATTACACGAGCAGCCCCTCCACCACGGTGACGATGGTGCTCCACCGCTGCACAGGCGCCGACACATGCACATCCGGCGTATGCGGCGGGCAGTCATCCTACTCCAGCAAGATAACGCAAACACTCGGTTCGTTCTTTGGCAAATGGCACTTCTTCGCATACTCATCCGACCCCCCTAGCTACTTCTTCCAGTTGGACAACCAGACCGCCGCGGCCACAAACGGCAATCCGACAAGCTGGTCAAACGGGGTGTATATCGGAGGGCTAGGGGGAGCATGCGGCGATTCTTCGATGAAGGGGTTCATTGCAAACATACAGCTGTACAACACCACGCTTTCAACGGCCGAAGTGCAGGCGCTCTACCAGGAGGGCATAGGCGGCGCGCCGGTGAGGCCGCAGAACATAGTTGGCTGGTGGCCGCTCAACGGCAACCTTAATGACTACTCCGGAAACAGCAACGACGGCCAGGCACAAGGGGTCGGCGTGGGGTATACCAGCTTTTGGTCCAGCGGTTATACTGCACCATGATGAAATATATGAAATCACAATCCGCGATGGAATACCTCATGACCTACGGCTGGGCCATACTCATAATAGCTGTGGTGCTCGGCGTGCTCTTCCAGCTCGGCGTCTTCGGGGGCGCGAACCTCGCGCCCAAGGCGACCCCCGGGTCGTGCGAGGTGCAGCGCACCGCAGCAGGCACGTCTCTCGAGGGCATGTGCCAGGGGGAGCTGCCGCAGGATGTGGCGGAGATAAGGCAATCGTCGGCCAGCGGAGTAAACTTTCCATACTCGTCCACGCTTTCCTTCCCCAGCACAGGTACCGCGTCCATGTGGATATACTTGGACAGTGGCCCGACATCGGGATGCTGGGATGTACTGTCCAGTGGGCACTACGGCTCCAGCGGCTGGGACTTCATACTCAATGCGCCTGCGCAGCTGTATTTTGAGGTATGGGATCCCACAGCAAATTCCAGGGAAACTGTCTATTTCCCGGCCGTTGCAACTAACACGTGGGAGTTCGTAGCAGGCACATTTGTAATAGGATCGCCTGGGGTAATATCGTACACTAATGGCGTACAGAGCCAGACCGCCACACTTGACAGTTATGCCCCTTCGCAGAACGCCATAGTGCTGGGTGCAACAGGTACGAACCCCCAGTGCGGAACGGCGCCGCCGTTTCAGGTGGCGAACATACAGCTGTACAACACCACGCTTTCAACGGCCGAAGTGCAGGCGCTCTACCAGGAGGGCATAGGCGGCGCGCCGGTGAGGCCGCAGAACATAGTTGGCTGGTGGCCTCTCAACAGCAACGCCAACGACTATTCCGGAAACAGCAACGACGGCCAGATTGTGAGCATAGGCTACAGCAGCTCCTGGTCTAGTGGATACTCTGCGCCATAGTCCTAGGCGGCGGCACCTCGGAAAACTATTTAGCCTTAAGCAGTGGTATATTGCCGTGGACCGTCGGGGCGGCGGCCGCATGGGGATTTTTGTGGACGAGGTATACCTGTTTGGCGAAGCCGCTAAACTGAAGCTGACTAAGTACGAGCTGGGAGGGAAGGGCTATGGGCTTGTGGAGATGACCAGCATGGGCCTGCCTGTACCCCCGGGCATGGTAATCACCACGAAGATGTGCAACAAGTTCTTTGAAAAGAAGAGGCTGTGGGCGAGCATGAGGGCGAAGGTCGCAGCCAAGCTGCGCAGCGTGGAAAAGGAGACGGGGAGGGAATTTGGCAACCCTGACAACCCGCTTCTCGTGTCGGTTAGGTCTGGCGCGCCTTTCTCCATGCCGGGCATGATGGACACAGTGCTTAACCTGGGCATGAATGACAGGGTGGCGGAGTCTCTGACGACCAGGAAGGATATGAGGTTCGCCTACGACACGTACAGGAGGTTCCTGCAACTGTTCGGCAGCATTGTCATGGATGTGGAAAGGGCCAAGTTCGAGAGCATACTCAACGAGGAGAAGTTCAGGAAGGGCGCGAAGACGGATGCGGAGCTCAACGGGGACTCGATGAGGTCGGTAGCATTCAAGTACAAGAACCTTATAAAGAGGGAGACTGGCAGGGATGCGCCACAGGAACCGCAGGAGCAGCTATTCATGGCCATAGAGTCCATATTCAAGTCATGGTGGAACAAGCGTGCGACAGAGTATAGGAGGCTGTACAACATATCGGACAAGCTGGGCACTGCGGTGAACATAGTGGCGATGGTGTACGGCAACTATGACCCCAAGTCAGGGACGGGCGTTGCCTTCACAAGGGATCCATCTACAGGGGAGCACAGATTCTATGGGGAGGTGCTCATCAACGCACAGGGCGAGGATGTGGTAGCAGGGATAAGGACGCCGCTGCATGTTGACAAGCTCAGGGAGGTCCTTCCAGACGCATATTCGGAACTGGTAAGGACTGCAAAAACGCTCGAGAAGCACTTCAGGGACATGCAGGACATAGAGTTCACCATAGAGAGCGGCAGGTTCTACATGCTCCAGACCCGCAATGCCAAGAGGACGCCGCAGGCAGCCGTCAAGGTGGCCGTGGACATGGTAAGGGAGGGGCTCATAAGCAAGAAGGAGGCGCTGCTCAGGATAGAGCCGGAGCAGCTGGAGAAGCTCTTCCACAAACAGATAGACAGGCGCAGGGGCCTTACGCCGTTCGCCAAGGGGCTGCCGGCATCGCCTGGCGCCACATATGGCAAGATAGTGCTGACCGATGCGGAAGCGGTAAGCGCCAGGGAGCGGAACGAGCATGTGATACTTGTGAGGCCGGAGACAACGCCAGAGGACATATCAGGCATAGCTGCAAGCGATGGCATACTGACCAGCAGAGGAGGCATGACCAGCCATGCGGCAGTCGTGACCCGCGGCATGGGAAAGCCGTGCGTTGTGGGGGCGGAGGGCATAGCGATAGACGAAAAGGCAATGACAGTCACGGCGGGCACTACGAAGTTGAGGGCTGGGGACGTAGTCACGATAGATGGAAGCGACGGCACAGTGTACATAGGGGAAGCTCCGCTTATAGAGCCAAAGCTGACCGGCGATGTGAGCACCGTGCTTAAATGGGTCGATGGCTACAGGCGGCTGGGCATCAGGGCCAACGCAGACACGCCTGCGATGGTGAAGAAGGCCATGGAGAACGGCGCGGAGGGTATCGGCCTAGCCCGCACGGAGAGGATGTTCAACTCTCCGGAGAGGCTGGACATAGTCCAGAAGATGATACTTGCAGACACTCCGCAGCAGCGCCAGCGCTACCTTGAGATGATAAAGCCGATGCAGAAGGGAGACTTCAAGGAGATGTTCAAGCTCGCGGGCGGGAAGCCTTTCACTATAAGGCTGCTGGACCTGCCGCTGCACGAGTTCCTCCCTAAGCTCGACACCATACTTCCGGAAGTCACCGAGCTGAGGATTACCAAGAAGGGCAGTACGGAGCTGAAGGAGAAGGAGAGAGTGCTGAGCAAGGTAATGCAACTGCGGGAGCAGAACCCCATGATGGGCCAGCGCGGCGTGCGGCTCTCGCTCATGTACAAGGAGATCTACGAGATGCAGGTTGAGGCGATGGTGGAGGCTGCGATAGAGCTGCTGGGCAAGAGCAAAGTCAGCCTGGAGATAATGGTGTCGCAGGTCGCAATAGCCGCAGAGTTTGCAGCGGCAAAGGAGATAATAAACGCCACTGCGGAGCGCGTCTTCAAGAAGACCGGGAAGCGCATAGAGTACAAGGTCGGCACCATGATAGAAACGCCCAGGGCGGCGCTGACCGCGGGAGAGCTGGCAAAGGTGGCGGAGTTCTTCTCGTTCGGAACCAACGACCTGACGCAGGGCACGTTCGCGTTCAGCCGTGACGACATAGAAGCCAAGCTCATGCCGTTCTACATCAGCAACAAGATATTGGGGGAGAACCCCTTCTCCAGCATAGATGTGGAGGGGGTAGGCAAGCTGGTCGCAATGTGCAGCAGGGAGGGCAAGAAGGAGAACAGGAAGCTGAAGGTCGGCGTCTGCGGCGAGCACGGTGGCGACCCGAAATCGATAGAGTTCTTCAACACCACTGCGGTGGACTATGTCAGCATGTCGCCGTACAGGGTCCCTGTGGCGCGCCTTGCCGCGGCCAGGGCTGCGATAGAGGGCGAAAAGCGCAGCACAGCATGACTGCACCTTTGATGCTTAAGGGCTAGTGTAGCTGCTTGACCAGGAGCTGCTGTAGCCTATGCCGGAACCGGCCACCTGGCCGTCGTTGTTGTTTCCGGAGTAGTCATTAAGGTTGCTGTTGAGAGGCCACCAGCCAACTATGTTCTGCGGCCTCACCGGCGCGCCGCCTATGCCCTCCTGGTAGAGCGCGGTGACCTCTGCCTGCGTCAGGGAAGCATTGTATATCTGTATGTTGGCGATTGAACCAAGAAAATAGTCATACTGAGAAACCACATCAGTGCCTACATATATCGTGCCAGCGGTGCTGCAGCTGCCAGTAATGCTGTACTGCTGCGGGGTCTGGCCGTCGAGGTAGAAGGTGCCGGTGGTGGATGTTGCGGTGAATCCGATGAAGTGCCACGCACCGGCGCTTACTGAAAGGGTTGATGTTGGGTCGTTCCAGCAGTTTGTAACTGCAAGGGGCTGCCCAGCGACATGGGCGTCATAAAATTGAAATGCCGTGTTTTGCCCGAAGCTGATGAATCTCTCGTTACCTATGCTGTTGAACGACGGCGCGTATATCCACATGAAGACCGATAGGCTCCCCCCGCCCAGAGCGCTGAGAGCGCTGGTAGTTTGGACGCTGTAATCCCCCTGACCGTTGAACTGCGCCACGTACTGCGGCAGCTCCCCCTGGCACATGCCCTCGAGAGACGTGCCTGCTGCGGTGCGCTGCACCTCGCACGACCCGGGGGTCGCCTTGGGCGCGAGGTTCGCGCCCCCGAAGACGCCGAGCTGG
>JAKAPJ010000038.1 GCA_021807115.1 Microcaldota archaeon | reverse complement strand
TTCCGATCTTATAATGGTAGTATAAGGAACTCGGCATGGTAGTCGAAGAACAGTATGCCATGCATCCCCGGATTCGCCAGGAAAGCGAAGCAGAACAGCAGGCTCAGAGATGCGCTGCCAAGCGCCCTCCTGGCGGCAAAGAACGATGCCAGGCCCCCCAGCGAAAGCACTAGGGACTGCACGACTATTAGGGTCAGGGGGGAGGGGAGCGACGCATATACTAGAAGCAGTGCCACCTGATCCGGAGCCATGTGGTTGCCAAATACGAGGTACTGCAGGGCCGTGGGGACGCCGTAGTTGGAGTAGTAGTTCATGTTGTATGCATAGTCCCCCAAATCCTCCGCATCGTGGAATGTGCCATAGGCGTTGAACCCGAAAGCCACACCGTATGCGGCAGTAAGTGCAACCATGGCCAGCGCCGCCGCAAGGAAGTATCGGTCTGTGCGTCTTCCTGCTGCTTTGCGGCGCATGGAATCGATCCGAATGGGATAGTGGTTGCTGTGGCGTGTGCCCCCGCCTCCCCCGTGCCCGTAATGCGCGGGGTGCCCCTTATGTTATGCAGGGCCCGCCTTTAAATTCCCGTGGAGGCGGACCCGCATCAGCACGTGCGGTTTTTTGGAAATGCGATAACGAATCCGTTATATTCGATTCGCTTGGTGACATTGGCAAAGTTCACCGCGGTATTGTTGGAGTTGAAGACAGGGAAGAACACTATTGGATAGCGCTGCACCGTGGAGTTGTAGTAGTACGGGAAATGGGCCCGGTACCCTGCGAATATCAGATATACCCAATTGTTGGAAACGATATTGCAGCCGCCAATGCCTGCGCCGTTTATGGCGCTTTCAGCGGACAGCAGCACAGGATTCAGTGATCCGTAGAATACGTAGTTGGTGTATGGGAACCATGTGACTGAAACCGCGGCCATTATGACAAAAAGTGCGGAGAAAAGCAGCTTGCGCACGGTTGCCGACCCAGCCGCCGGCCCGCCAGTGGAATCGTATGCCAACATCGCAAGAAGCATGGCAAGACCCCCGTAAATCAGGTAGCCAAGGCGCGGTAGGTCGTTTATGGACCCCCTTGCCGCAGTCATAAGCCACCCTAGTAGCCCGAGGCACAGGAAATACAGCACTATCCCATACTTGTGGCCTTGGAGGCGTATTGCCTTAGCCAGTTTTGCGATGACGATGCCGTAGTTCCCCCCATGTCTGAGAATGGCAGCCACTATGGCAATGGCTAGGATGGCAGCCGCGGGGGCGAGCTCTGGAAGCACGAGCCACAGCGACTGGGCCATCGTGCCCGGTGGGAAAAATCCGGAAGTGCCCCCTTGGGAGAACGCACCGATGGAGATCAGGTAGCTCATTATCGGATCGTGAAACACTATGGTATTGAATGCAAGCCAAGACAGGATTATGAGGGAGAATGCCAAAACAGCCCTGCCCCTCTGCCGTGAGGGCAGCAGGAAAATCAGGGGGACGAATATGAGATTTGGGTATTTGGCCATGGCGGCAAGGCCCATGAATATGCCGGCCTTCCAGTCCCTTTCAACCAGCAAAGACACGGATATGAGCATTATGCTCATGGACACAATTTCCGTGCCGTTGAGCAGCAGAAGGAAAAGCGCGGAGTAGGGAGTGAGCAGCAGCATTGCAAGCAGTGACGGAGGCAGGTCCAGTTTGCGCGATGCGTATACTGATGCAGAAGCGAGCAGCAGGAGGGCGAACGCAAGATACTCGGGTATTGCGCCATTCCCGCCCAGCCATACGAACGGCGCCATGAGCAGCCCGGTAAGCGGCGCGCGAAGAGTCTCGAAATAGAATGCGTCGCCATACTGTATGGCATTGTAGAGGTTGCCGCCAAAAAGGGCCGAATAGAACCTTGGGGTAACCAGGGATTTCGCATAGAGCCAGTGGTCTATAAAGTCCCAGTTCGCGCCGCCCTGCCCATACATTGTGAGAGCTACGTAGAGGGCGAGCAGATACATTACGGCTACAATTGCGTACTGCACGTACTGCCGCATTTCCCGCATTATGTACTTTTTCCTCATTTTCAGCCTCGCCAATTAGCAGGAACGCCGGGGTAGGGAGGTATGCTTAAAGTTCAAACCCGTAAAGATATCGTTTATGGATACCGCCATCATAATTTGAGCTTACTTGCATTCCATCCGGACTCCATCATCTTCCTTTTTGAAGGTATAGGAGACTACAAATATCCGGCTGGTGCCAACCGTGCCGCCCCTGATGAGATATCTGAGGCGTTCTTCCGAATCAACATTATAGATTAGACCGTTATACCCATATGCCCCCATCACTTTTCTAATCGCATCTAGTTCCGCAATATCTTCTTCGGACATTCCTTTACCCGGGCCAAATTTGGTCATCCTCCTAGTAGTAAATTCATGCTGCTTTTTCAGCGTAAGTGTAAGCGAACTTAGGTCCCCTGAAAATCGTAGATCTGCGGTAGTCACTTTAGCAAGCTCCTCCTTAATTTTATGTGCAGTGACGGCCTGTTCGGGTGTCAATAGTTCAGTTGTTACCATTCTATCACTAGTAAGCTGCTTTATCCCCCTCCCCAATATTTATACATTGCGGCTTTGAACCTAGGGTTTAAATCCCAGGAGACATATAAAAATAATTGCAGTTTTACGATGTCAAAGTAAGCAGGAACGCCGGGGCTGGGAGGCTTTCCGCATGGCAGGCGCTAACGCTGAAAATCTGCCCATTGGCCGTTTGTGAAGTTCCAGGGTCCCACGCCGCAAGAGCCATTGGATCCTGGCAATAGGCCGACGCGTAGGGTGGAATTGTCAAGCAGCCGTATCAATATAGTCTTGGTGGGCGCCGAGGAGTTAAAACCGCCGAAACCATAGTTGGTCTGGTAGCAGTATACCGTGCCGGGCTTAACGTATCTAAAATCTAGGTTTATGGCGCCCGAGTTCCTTGGGGCGAATGGGTACAACCCCGATTGTAAACCGAAGGACTCCATCGCGGTTCCGACCGAGAAGACTGCCTCCGAGGTATTGATATTTTCATGCACGAGGGCAATCGCGGCCTCTAAATTCTCATTAGCGAAGTTGGACCCTGCCGGGAACCAATTCCCTTGCGCCGTACCTGCAATGTCCTGGCTTATTGTCCCGCAGAGAGGGAGCGCCGTGCGGCCCGTCATTCCTATGAGCTGGCTTAACTCTCCGCTCATGTTCACAGCGTAGTAATCGAGCGGGCAGACATAGTGAAGAGACTGGTTATTGTAATCAGACGCGTTTGCAAATGGAATCTGGGCTGCACGGTAATCTACTGCACCGAAATCGAAAGCTGGCGGGGCCATAGGTCCGCCTACATCCCCGATGTATTGGCCTGCTTTGACAGGGATATCGACGCTTTTATAGCATTGCTGCTGGCCGCTGTATGTAGAATTAATACACGTCTCAAAAGGCGGGGTAAAAAGGCTTTTTAGTTCTGGCGAAAGGGTTATTACATGGTCGTAGTAGGCAAAGAACTGGCCGCATGCATAAAAGTAAATGGTATATTCAGTATGCTGGCCGGTCGGGTTGGAACTGATCGTTGTTATCGTGACGTTGCCTGGGGCGTATAACGAACTATTTACCGGAGCTCCGCCTTGCGATGGCTTTAATCCGACATAAATGTGGGAAGTAGGAAACACGTGTGCAGGGGGATTGAGGTTCCCGAGCGGAGTTATACTCGCGATATTTGACAGGTTGGTCGGAAGCGCAGTAAAAAATTGGGTTTCATTCCCGCAGGAGGGGAAGTTCGCCGCAGAGTTGTTGTTGCTGGATAAATGGCCGGAAGCGGCCAGGAAGGCAATCGCTGCGACCACTATGCCCAGAGCGGCGATTATGCCGTATGAGCGTTTAATTTCCATATAACAGCCCCAAAAATAATGCAAGCCACTTTTATAAACGTTCCGAAGATGCCCCTTGTTTTCCATCCAAATTGCAAGAGATGGCCATAGGCATTGCGCCATTGATACCTATAGAGGCATTGCTTTCTGAACAACTGCACCAAACCACTCTACGCCTTTATCAAGATAGTGGCAGACGACAATGCCGCCAGCGATTTCATTGTGTGTTTTTTGGTGTCTGGGTCTTTCATCTACTATTTAATCAATGCGGTTATGTTCCGCTTTACTTCGTCCTCACTCCTGCCCTGCGTTGCTACATCTAATAACGGGCAGGACGCAACGTACCACTTGCCCTCCCTTGCTATCACAATAGGCAAAGCATATTCCGTAGTCTCTCCCATAGTCTCATCGATGTAATTATGAACTTTGAAGTATAAATAGCGCCGTGTATGTTGGGCTTTTAACCCTGGGTTCAAAGCCCCAGACGCACACTTGAATTTTGCATATTTTACGACATCAAAGTTAAACATAGCGCCGGGGTAGGGATTTGAACCCTAAAGCCCCGAAGGGCACCGGTTTGCCCGTCGCATCACTAGTCAGCTCTCGACATTTTGGAAACTCGAGACCGGCGCATTACCGGATTCTGCCACCCCGGCATAGAATAGCTTTTGTTGCGATACTTTATAGATATTTGCAGATTATTTGCACGGCGCCGCTAACCCCCGCCGCTTGCGTAGTTTATGAATAGGGCGTAGAATGCCCTGTGGAATGCGATTGCCATGGCCAATGCGAGCGCAACTACGCCCACTGTGTAGTTCAGGCTTGCGAATCCCAGCAGCACTTCCGCCGGGAAGTAAACCGCCAGGCTTACCGGCAGCACAAACGTGAAGAACATCGTGCCGACTATCCCATATATGCTCAGTGGATACTCATTGGCGTTGAGTATCGTGTTCAGCAGCCAGTTTACCCAGTTGCCGCCCGAAAAGTACTTGTACGACAACAGTATCAGCAGCAGGAAGAACATTATTAGCGCGGCCGTGCCGGATGCCACCATGGCGGCGAACGCCAGCCCCGTCAGCGGGGTGAAGCTTATGTGGGGCAGTGCGAACAGCATTATGCCGATGCTGCTTATTATGGCGCCTATGCACGTCTTGCTGCCGAAGTTGGACACTATCATGACCAGGTACGAGTACGGCCGGGTCAGCATGCCATCTATGGTGCCCTGCTGCATTGCCCTCACGAAACCGTTGGGATAGACGGCGTAACGCACGACGTTCCTCACCAGGCCTATCAGCCCTATGAGGAATACGGCCTGGTAGTAGTCCCAGCCGGCGATGCCGCTGGACACGGTGTATATTATCGTTATGGTGGCGAAGTTCACGACGGGGAACACGAAGTAGTCGACGATAAGGAATATGAAGTCCAGCCTGTAGGCTAGCGCATCCTTCCACGCGTACAGGTTTGCGAGCCACAGTCGCCTGAGGTTCTCGGTAACGTTAGCCATCTCAAACACCGACAGTGTCCATCCTAAGCTTTGCCCTGTTCCACACCGCTATGCATGCCATTACGGAAAGCAGCGCCCAGGCTGCCCCGAACAGCAGCGCAGGCAGCAGCTGGCCCGCTGGCTGCAGCCCGGCCAGGGTCGTGGCAGGCAGGTTGTAGAAGTACTGGAACGGCAGGATGTACATCACTGCCGACGCCCACTTTGGGAACATTGCTATCGGCACCAACCCGCCGCCCAGGAACATCATTATGAACTGGCTCACGTCTATTATCCCCTCTATGGCAGGAACATAGAACGCTATGCAGCCTAGCATGAACATGATGCCGAACGATATTGCCGATGCGATTGCGAGCTCCGCTACGAATGCCGCGGCGGTGGCTGCGGTTATCGGCACATGCACGAGCGCCACAAATATCACCAGGACGCATATGCCTGCCGTGGCCAGATAGAACGCAAGCCCTGCGGCCTGCCCTGCCAGCACTGATGCCATATAGCTCAGCGGCTTGGTGAGGTACGTGTATATGGATCCGCTGTTGACGTCGTATTCCATGGACCACGCTATCCCGTACATGATGAAGGCATCGCTGAGCGTCAGCGCGAAGAAGTACACGTAGAGCTGCGGCAGCGTGAACCCGTTTATCGCGGCCGTGCCGGTGGTCCTGTACACTGCCGTCCACACTATTATCATGGTGATGGGAAAGGCAACGTTGAATGCTGCGTTGGCTATCGCCTCCATCCTGAACGCGAAGGACTGCTTCAGGAATATCTGGAAGTACGAGAGCAGCTTTGTGTTAAGGGTGAGATTCTTCATGCATGAACACCCCTGCCGCGCCTGCGCCTGCGCTTGTCAACCAGATATACCCGCTCCAGCACGTACGACAGGTCAGGCGACGACACATTGTAGTCTATGACAGCCTCGTCCTGGAGCAGTGCTGTGACCATCCTCCCCTTAAGGTGCCGTGGCTCGACCTCGAGCTTTAGGTACCCGTCCCTGCGCTCCAGAACCCTCCAGCTCCGGTCAATGCCTGGGGCGTTGCCGTTCTTGAAGTACACCTCTATCTGCTTCTTGTTGCCGAATATCTTCCGAAGCTCGTGCTGTGGGCCGTCGAACAGGAGCCTGCCCTTGTCCATCATGAGTACGCGCTCTCCCAGCGCCTCTATGTCGTCAACCACGTGCGTGGCGAGCAGCACCGTGGTGTTGTACCTGCTGCGCATGGCAAGCAGCGCGCGCCGCAGCTCTATCCCAGAAGGCAGGTCCACACCTATGGTTGGCTCGTCAAGGAAGACGACCTTAGGGTTGTGCAGCACCGCGCTTACGAAGTTGCACTTCATGCGCTCCCCGAGGGACATCGTTCGCACAGGCCTCTTGTAGACTTCCTCGAGACCCAAAGTGTCCACGTAGTAGGACATACGCTCCTCGTATTCCCTTTGTGGTATGCCGTAGAGCTTCTTGATGAATTCGAATGTGTCTATCGCCGGCAGGTTCCAGAAGAGGTTTGACTGCTTGCCGAAGACCACGCCTATCTGCAGGTCAAGTTCCTCCCGGTACCTCCACGGATCCATGCCCAGCACGCGCGCTGTGCCGGAGTCGCCATGAAGTATGCCGGTCATTATCTTTATCAAGGTGGACTTGCCCGAGCCGTTCTCCCCAAGCAGCGCTATGAGCTCGCCCTGCTTTATGGAGAATGAGACCCCAGATACCGCCTTTTTGTAGAAGTACTTGCGCCTAAGCGAAGCTAGGAATACGCCTTCCCCGTGCTGGGACTTGAAGGTCTTGAACCTCCTGCTGAGGTTTGCGACCTCTATCACATTTTCCATTGTTTCGCCTGTCTTGCGCGTTTAGCGAGATGGTGACCAATTTATCCCTTTTTTGGTTTTTGACTTCCCTTGTTTTGCTGCGGCGCTCGTGCAATCCAGCACTTACGCTAGATGTTTCTTCCAGATGTAGGTGTTGTGGCAGGTCTAAATATAATAAGCTTTGTTTTGCACCGCCTCGGCCGTGTTTCATGGGCTACATGGGTCCCTGGCAGGCAGTCACCTGCCCCGTGGTTGTTTTGGGCTCGGCCGGTCGGACCTCGAGAGCTTGCTGTGCAGCAGGCC
>JAKAPJ010000037.1 GCA_021807115.1 Microcaldota archaeon | reverse complement strand
TTCCGATCTGAAGAGGCAATGAAAATTACCGTATTACTTTAATCGTCACCGTAAACATTTTTTCAAGCAGCATAGGATTCGAACCATGCTGGCTGGTTAGGGATTTATTGCTAGACGTATAACCAATCCATATGTAACCCTGAAAAGTCGACCCCACCGCTAGATTATTTAGGGGAGTCAAATTAGTAGCCGAGAAGCATTGCAATCCGCTTATGTGGACTTGGCTGCCACTTCCAATAGTCATGCCCCTCGTAGCGTTCAGGCCGGCCATGGCCCCGTTTTCGCCTATCGCATAGAAGGTGGCAAGCCCGCCATTCTGGGGAGAACCTGTGTTAGAAGTATTAGTTACTAAGAATGGCGCTCCGTAACAGGAAAGTGCAGTGTCATAAAACATAGCGCCATAATTTTGGATAAATGTGAGGGAAGCTTTGCCTGTACTATTGACTGTTATCGCGATGCAAGTAAAGCCTGGCGATGCTATGCATGCTGTATTTATGTATTGGGGCTGGCTATGTGGCTGCGAAAACACAAATAGAAACCATAAAATTATAAGTGTTAAAAACAAAAAGAAGGCTGCAGCTAGAATTTTAAACATCAGAAAGAAAAATGTTGCGATTTTTTTAACTGGTGCCAGCATGTCTTTAATGTCTTTAGATATTTTTTTATATGCCATGCAACTACCATGCATGTTGTTTATGCTACGCTATGGAGTTCACCGTGTTAGATGGTATAGTGGTGGCGGCGACGCTCGTCGTGACCGTGGTCGATGTCGATGTGGTGGATGTCGTGGTGGTCAGGGCGACCGATGTGCCGTTGGCGTAGACCAGGGGATCGACCATGTATGTCGGCATCACGCCGCCGGGCGGGTACGCCCTTGCCCTGAGCCAGTACACTGTGAGCGGGCGGGATCCAACCCTCACGTTCACCGTAGTGGAGAAGTCGAACAGCCGCGGGGCGGCTATAGGCGCGAACGGCGCCGTGTACGTGCCGGCGTAGTTGAGGGAGAGCGCCGCCGTGGAGGGCGTCGCGGCGAGAGTGTAGACCTTGTCCGCGTCGAAGTCCGTCACGTTGGTTATGTTGCCCCACACGAACAGGTAGACGCTGCTGAGCGGGCTGTTGAAGCCCTCCGCAATGCAGTACGAGCATGTCCCGCTGGCGTTCACAAGGCCGGAGTACTCGGCCGCGTATATGTTGTTGTACTGGTTGCCGTAGTAGTCCCAGGCGAAGTCGGGCAGCGTCATCGCTGGCGGCACGGGGGCCGCTACGCCGTAGTTGCCTCCCTCCTCCCCAGGCAGCAGCGGCGGGACCGATATCGTCATCGCCCCGCCCCCGAACGTGACCACGGGGCGGGTGTTGTTCACGGTGCAGTTCGGCTGGGAGTCGAATATGTCGCACCCCCTTATGCTCCAGCCCGCGGGCAGGCCGGAGCCGAACCTCGCATAGTACGGGAAGACGCTTGCGCCGTTGTCGTACTCCCCGTAGATGGGTGACAGCTGCGGCGCCTCTCCCAGTACCGAACCGTTCAGGAAGTTGTTGACGTTTTCAGCCGCGAAGCCCATGAAGATAGTAGTCCTGCCAAATGCGGGTATGCTGCTTGGTAACTTGAGCCAGTAGACCGTTGATGTGGACGAGCTGCCTGCGCCGCTCTCTATCCATGCAGGGATTGGGGTGCAGTCCGGGTAGAAGAACATGACGTTCTGCAGGTTGGGCGCCTCCACAACCTGCAAGTTCGGATTGGCGCTGTCAACTGCTATCATCTGCTGGAATGGGGCTGATGTGTTGGTCGGCTGGCCGTTTGTGATGTTCACGTCCACTTTTGCAGCCACGCCGCACGTTAGGAGAGAGGATACTGTAACGGTCACGGGCGTAGAGTTAACGGCCTCCCAACTGGGGCCGCCAGCAGTCTTGGCCTGCAGTTTGAAGGAATATGGCCCTGCCTTTGTGGATGGTGTCGTTGTAACGTTGCAGAATACGCTATTCGGATTTGCGCAGTCGGTCGAAGTATTGTAAGCGCCCCCTAACCTGCTCTCGTACCACTGGTAGGAATATGAGCCTGTACCACCTACTGCACCTAGGACAGAATTGTTAATTGCCGCGCTCGCATTATAAACGGTATTTGACTTTAAAGAATAGCTTTGTCCTGCGACTACGGTTTGCTTATCAGACCATGATTTCCCAATCCTGAAATTTGTGACATTGAAGCCATCGTTTGGATTTAAGAAGCCAGTTGGATTAGCATTGTTGCCTAAATCCACAGCACCGAAAATGTTTTGGTTCACCATCGAAATAGCTCCGTTGCCGAAGCCGCCTATAGTCTGTTTGCCTTCAACAAGTGCTGTTGCATTGCCAGATAAGAAAGGCGCATTTATGAAGTTAGCAAAATTAGCATAGGCTGATACATTAACACAAATTAAAAGCGGTGCGCAGGGATTCGATACGCTAATATGAACCGGTCGTTCAGCTATCCATTCAACATCTGATAAAGAAACAAAAGCAAATGTTATGTTTGTTGTATAGGAGGAACCAGTGTTAATGTCTTTTATTGTCAACCGCCACATTTGTATGATTGATGCAGGTGGGCTAGTTAATCTAACGTTTGCAGTTATTTTATCTCCCTGGCTAATATTGAAAGGGGTTATATTTACTTGCTGGTTAAGAGGATAATCTTCGTACCATGCCCCATAGGCTGCGTGATGCGTAGTTGCATAATAATTAGACTGTGTTCCAATCTGTATAAGCGGTGCTATAATTCCAGTAGTGCCACCGACTCCTATCCATTGCGTAGACAACCTTTCTCCAATACTTGATAAAGCATTTTGCACAATCCACGAACTGCTTATATTAGTAAAACTATCACCTACAGTTGCAACGTACCCTGCCCAATTTGGAGAGCTCGGATCCTGACTAAATAGCCCACCATCACCGCCCTCTGTCTTATTGTGCCGGAAAGTTTCATTTGAGCCATTTAAAACCACAAGCGTACCATTTATGTACTCAATTGCAGTTGTTGCGACTTTAGAGGAAGGTATGAAGATTACTTCGGGCCCCTCAGTCACATTAGATGGCAACGTAATGTTGAACTCGTACGTGATGGGTTTTTGCCCCTCGTGGCATAAACCACTGGAGCCATGGTCGCTCTGATGCCCCCAGGGGGCAGGGCTGGGCCAATCTCCCCTGCCAGCAACATTGTAATAAGACCCCATCGCCTGTCCAAATTGTAAATCCGAATCCATCGTACCGTTGCCCGAGGTTTGATTCGTAAACGCGCAATTCCCTGTTTTTGGCGTGGAAAACGCCACGCACTGAAGTAATCGGGCGGAATTGCGTGGCGATCTTCCAAACGCGTCCGACGCATTCCTATCATCATCACATTCCCTGTTGGAATTAAAGGGCGGTGTAACTCTGCAGAATATGTTTGGGGTCTGCGGAAAGGTTGTGACTTCGCTGCTGTTCAGTACTGTGAGATTAGGATGTCCTGCAAGGAACTGCCGGTTCAGCAGAGTCAGGTTTGTGCTCACATTATATTTTGCCAACGCTCCACTGCTGTTGTAGTAGGCCAGCGCAGCCAGTGCGCACGCGCCCTCCACGCTCTCCACGTGCGTGGCGTTGATTAGGCTCAGCAGTTGGGATTGTGATGTGTTGGCAAGCACCAATGGACAGGCGTCCGCGCCATATTGGGCAGTGTTCTGCAGGGCCGGAGGCGTCTGCGCATAAAAAACATAGAAACCTATTGCGATTGCTGCCGCCATCAGCGAAAGTAAACCTGCCTTATGCTCCGCACCCACATAATCACTACTGTCCAGCCCAACTATGGTATGTTATGTAAAACTTAATAACTCGCCTGTTTTTTTTGTTTATTTGCATATCTTTAAATATTTATCATGCTATAAATTTGTGTAGTAAAGTAAAAGGTGCTTTTCTACGCAGGGCAGGCTCAACAATCGAATCCTCGTTTACCTGAACGATGAGCTTGCCGAATGGCTCAATTCAAAAGCAGAGCAGGGCTACAAGAAGGCCACACTGATACGGAAGGTGCTTGAGGATTACCGCAAGGCGGAAGTGATGCGAAATGGCAGCACAAACTAGCAAGGAACCGGATAGAGAGGCAAAGGTGCAGGCTTACGCGGAGGCTTTGGCCTACTTCATAGAGGAGCCGAAGGCCATAACTGACCCTACGCTAGGGCTATTCGTTGGTTTCTTCAAGGCCAGGATAGCCCAGGAGCAGGAAAGGCTTGCAAAGGGCCTGGGAACGCAGGCGCAGCTTGTCAAGGCTTAATCCAGGTGGTAATGCGGAAGCTCCAGCCCAATTCACCCCTCGCTCCGCTCGCCCCCTCTTGGGCTTGCGCTTCGACCTTCTTGGGAAGAAGGTCAGCCAAGAATGCAGAGGCATCTCACGCGAGCCAGAGGACCCTATTTTCCCCATTGGAAAATTAGCCTTCGCCAAGCTTAGGCTACCGTGTCCTCTGGCTCGCTGCAGGGGTGCGGGAGGGGTGCATGACACCCTTCCTTCGGGACACACCCCTGCGCTCGCCTCTGCACAAACTTCTTTTGGACAGGAGTTTCCTGCGGTCAGCTCGCCCAAAAGAAGGTTTGACAAGAAAAGGGGGCTGCGTTACACAGGGCTCCGCCCAATAACCGGCCTGAGTGCTTGAATGGACGCAAACATCACCACAATCGAGGATATCGACTGGATTTGCCACCTGACCGTCTTCTGTGCCATAATGGGATTCCTGTACTTCATTCTGAACATCCAAACCTATCTTAACGGCCGCTATTCCAGCGCGTGGTCAGGCCTGCGCCTGCACGTCTGGTACGCAATCCCGATATACGCGTCCTTTTTGCTTGTATTGCAGGCCATGCTTCTGGGTGGCAAGGCATACCAGGATTTGAAAGCGCGCCAGGAGTGCAAGGAGGAGGCCCTGCGCGTGGCCCTGCAGGCCCGGCAGGCCCCTGCAAAACCTGCGGTAGTGGAGGAAAGGCCGTATGAGATGCCGGACTACAGGGACGAGGTTATGGATATCCTGGAACGGGCGGCGCGCTGGCCCTCAAAGCTGGCAAGGGCGATAGCGATGGACTGGGAGGAGGACGAGGAACGCACCAAGTTCGCGGTCAGCAAGGCGATAAAGGGGCTGCAGGACGACGGGGCGATATCCAGGCTGGCGCTGAACATTGAGGGCAAGGACATCAAGCTGTACTACAAGAGGGATCCGAGCCTGTCAGGGCTGCACAAGTTCATGGAAACAGACACCGCAAGGAAGCTCCGTGCAAGGGGTACGGACTACACGCTGGCGCAGCCAGGGGAGAGCGTCTCCGACATAGTAACGAAGGACTTCGACATAGAGCTGGAGACTGGGCTGAAGCACGACCTTGCGGAGTTCACCGGGCGCATGGCAGATGCAAGGAAAAGGACGTACGTCATAGTGCCGACGCAGGCGGAGAAGGAGAGATACCAGAAAATAATAGGCAATCCGGCGGTTACGGTGGTCCTGCTCGATGAATTTTAAGGTTTTATTAGGTAAAAACGTTTGAATTGTGTTAACCGCTATCGATTAATTTCTTTCTGGCATAGGTAAACTATACCTAGGTAACGGTCAGAGCATACGGCTATCGGGGTTATATATATCCAGAGGATTTTGGGCGGTTGTCTTTCATTTTCCTAAAATGTCTTCTTAAAAAGGGAGTTGAAATATCTACTCGCTGATTATAGTTTAAAGTATGCTAACCCAGAAAATAAAGACATCGCTGTGGATGTGTACTGGGCGGTGCACTGCGGTAAAGTCTACTCTTGGTGCCTTTTTAAGTTTTTAGCGGCTTCTAAGCCTAGATCAGTCAGCATATGAATACGCTTTTTAGAAAACCATCCGGTACTTTTATCGATATGGGGGATTAACCCCTCCTGCTTTAAATCAGAATGATTTATAATTCGAATAAATATCACAATCTAAACCATAAACAGAAGTCCTATAATGCTTCTGAACGTCGTAAACAAATGATGCTCTGCTCGTAGCTAGCCGTGCTGCATGCACCTCTTGTTTTTGATACCGATAGTGATATAAACATGCCCAGAGTTAAGGTAAGTGGGTGGAGCACATGTGGGAACCCTTCAAATCCTACGACCAGAAAGCAAGATTCATTATAGAGCACAACAACTATGCCGTGGTATCAACCTCTGACAAGTCCGGAGCGCCATGGGGCGCCGTGGTCTTCTATGCCCCGGACCAGAACTACAACTTCTACTTCATATCCGCGATAGATTCCCTCCATGCGAAGAACATAAAGGAGAACCCAGAGGTGGCCATGGTAATATTCGATTCAAGGACCCCCATAGGAAGCTATGACGAGGTGCAGCTGACCGGGAAGGCCAGTATTGTGGAGCCCGAAGGCGTAAAAGCGGCAATCTCGGTCTACAAGGAGAAACTTTTTGCGCACTCGAGAAACTCTGAAAGCGAACCGTACTCGCCCGGCGAATATATGGCACCTGCGGAATTCCGTTTCTTCAAGGTGGTTCCGAAGAACGTGTATACCACGGGCATCAACCGCAGGACAGAGGTAAACCTCAAAAGTTACGGGGGGAAATGACCCGTAGGAGGTGTTTGTCTTGTCAAATGAAAACAACGTGAAGCGCGCCAGGGACATAATAGAGTCAAACAACTTCATGTCCCTTGCCACGTGCACCTCATCCGGCAACCCTTGGGCAACGCCGCTTTTCTACGCCTACGATGACAAGTACAACCTATATTTCGTTTCATCCAAGAACTCACTCCATGTGAACCACATAATGGACAACCCGACGGTGGCGGTTACAATATTCAATTCAACACAGCCCGCAGGCAGTACGGAAGGCGTGCAGCTGCTGGGCCAGGCAGAATGGGTCAAGGACGAGGAAGAACTCGGGCGCGCAATAGACCTCTACTACCGGCGCCTGCTCCCCGAAGTCAGGGGGGCGATGACTGATAGGTACCCCACTGCCACATATCTTCCTCCATCCCGGTTCCGTTTCTTCAAGATATCCATACGCAGGGCGTACATACCGGATGTCAGGGGTCGGGTCGAGATTAAGCTGGGTAGGCGCTAGCGCAACCGACGCCCCTGTCCCTCGGAGACCTAAAAAAACACGCACTGGTTTATAAATGTTGATGCCTAAAGAGGTTTAAGCCCAGCAGTGGGCTACAAATCCGGTGTTGCAACATATGGAAAATGCACATGACTCTGGTCAAAATGCGGAGGGGCAGCACACGCACCATTCACACCACACTCACGAGGCAAAGGATCATGTAAAATCAGGATTCGAGCTTACCCGTGGCAGGATAATCGGCATAGTACTTGTGCTGGTAGTGGCCGGCGTGGCGATATTCCTTGCCCTATATCATTTACCATCCGCAGCCACCAATATAGCAGTAACCACCAACTCCACCTCAGGCTCACTGGCAGGCACAGTCGTGACGGGGGACCAGATAGAGGTGAGCTACGTGGGCTCGTTTACCAACGGCACGGTGTTCGATTCAAGTGCAAGAGACGGGCGCCCGCTTAACTTCACCGTAGGCGCAGGGCAAGTGATAGCTGGATTCGACCAGGCAGTGGTCGGGATGGGGGTCAACCAGTCCAAGACTGTGACATTGCCGCCCGCCGAGGCCTATGGCGCCGTCAACCCCTCGCTTTTCATCCATGTGCCTACAAACGTCCTGACCAAGGATCTGAACGCCACACCGGTGGTTGGCATGTCGGTCACCGCAGGCGCATCCGGGCAGCGCGGCATAGTTACAAGTGTGAATGCAACCAACACTACGCTTGACTTCAATCCTCCCCTTGCAGGCAAGACCCTGATCTTTAACATCACTGTGGTTGCAATACTGAAAAAGGCCTGAGCGTGCGCCCTCCAAACGCGGGCCGTGCGCGTTTCCTTACGGTGTGTTTATGAGGTATATAAGGCGCAGTGGCGTGGCAATACACGAAGAGCCCCTGGACAAGAGCGACCTGAGGGCAAAAAACATAATACGCGCATACGAGCACGGTGAACGCTACGACATAGGGATATTGGGCGTGCCATTCGACTACGGTGTGGAACTGAGCAAGGGCAGGCCCGGCGCCAGCGGCGGGCCCGATGCGATAAGAGCATCGCTAAAGAGGTACGGGACAGTATACAACATAGAGCATGCGGCGGACATATCCGGCCTA
>JAKAPJ010000013.1 GCA_021807115.1 Microcaldota archaeon | reverse complement strand
CTACTCTGTCCGCCTGGGAAAGCAGTATGAAGCGCTCAAGGACAAGCGCGTCCTTCCTTTTGTGCACCTCGATAGCATTTCTCATCTTTGAGACGTGGTCGTTTACCTCACCCAGGGGGACCAGTGCCGCATCCTTGAATGCTGCGTATTCCACTTTCCTCAGCCGCTTCCTGATCTCCTTTTTGAGCCCTATCCGGTCGTAGAGGGTCATGCTATTTAGGTAATTGTTTGTGTTGGAGTCGCCCTCGGGGTCAACCCGTGGGATCTGCTCGTATACCTTGCTCAACGGCTCTAAGTGCAGCCAGACGCTCAGCCCGTTTATCCTGAAGACACCCCACCAGTGTTTGTCCTTTGTGACTATCACCATTTCGAGATCTGAGAATCTGGTGTCCTCGCCCCGGGCCGTGGAGCCGTATATGCCTACATAGTACACCTTGTGCCCTGCCATTATTTTCCTGCAGAGCTCTTTTGCTATGTTGACCCTTTCTTTATGGTCCATACCAACACATTCTCAGGAAACCCTTAAAGCCGTATGCACATTTAAATAGCGAAGGTGCCCATGTTGCATATGGCAGTGGCCCGTGTCAACGACTATGTGGCGATACTGTGGCTGGCGTTCTACGCATACTGGGCCTATTCGATTTTCTACGAAAAGGCCACAAAAAGGAGCAAGGCAGTGGAGAGGGCTGAGCCTTTGGCGAGGGCCACCGCCAGCCGGCTCGCGCTGTGGGCGGCGGCGCTGTTCTCCCTGGTAAGCTTCCCGCAGCAGAATTACCCGTTCAACATAAGCTTCATGCCGGCTTCGCTGCCGGCGCCATGGCTTGGCTTTGAGGTTGGGCTGGTAGGCGTGCTGTTTGAGGTATGGGCAAGGAGGGCGCTGGGGGGCAACTGGAACGCCGACCCGGCCCTGAAGAAGGGTCAGACCCTCACGACAGAAGGGCCGTACAGCATAGTGAGGCATCCGATATACAGCGGCATTGCGCTGCTCGTGATCGGCTCCGCCATTGTGCAGAACAGCATAACCGGCCTGTGCGGCATCGTATTCATACTGGTCTTCGCATACATAAGGATACGCGAGGAGGACAGGCTAATGGCAGAAAAATTCGGTAAGGACTATGATAAGTACAGGGCGAGCGTGAAGGCGTTCATACCGTACCTTGTGTAGGCCAAAGCAGCGTTTGGATTAACCTGTACTAGGGCGGGCTGAGATCCACAAGGGCAGGACCGCAGTATCCGCCCCCCGCCCCGGTGTGCAGCCTTAGCGTATATGACTGCGCAGGCATTTGCACCGTGGTGTATGGAGTTGCGCACCTGTAATCCGATGTCTGGTTCAAATATACTTTGCCGTTTGCCCCTGTTATTGTGGCCAGCTCGTATCCGGAGTCCCCTCCGGCGACGGATACGTTGAGGGAGCCGCCGCCCCAGCTGCAGCTGCCCGTGCCCCATTCCCTCGTGCCATACACCATTAGGGTGAAGTTGGCGCAGCTGGTGCCGTTCATCGACGACTGCGTGTAGTTCTGGTATGTTGTGGTGTAGTTCTGGTATGCGATGGTGCTGTTGAAGTATTGGACAGTGGTGTTTGTGGTATTGAAGGGGATTGTGGTGTACATACCGTTGGACAACCCCGTCTGGGCCGGACTGGAGGCGGTGACCGGCCCCGGAAGCTCGCCTGTGAACTGGGCGCTTGGGTTGGTGTTGACTGCCGTGGCCTGCAGGGTGATGTAGATAGTACTGTTGGAGCTCGTGGATGTTAGGTTAAGGCTTAGCGGGATATAGTAGTCGTCGGAGAAGCAGCCGGACACACTGCCTGTGGACTTCGATATGTTTATCTGCTGTATGTCCTGCATGGCCGAGAGTCCAGAGGGGTTTGTTGTGAAGTTCCACTTTGCGATGGTGCATGCCGCGCCCGCTACGCTACCCTGTGATGTGCTTAGCAGGATGAAGTTGGCGTTCATATCCCTGGTCAGGTTGGTTATGTTGAACATGCTGCCTGTGGAATTTAGGGTCTGGCATGAGGGACCGGTTGCCGAGGAATTGTTGGACAGTGATCCAAGTGTGCTTTGCATCTTCCCGACGCACACGTATGACGTGCCGTTCACGCGCATCTCGGCCGCCGCGATTTCCCCGAATACAGGTATCTGGCTGAGCGAGAGGTTTACGCGGTAGTTGTTTCCGTCCTTCTCGTAGACCATGGAAAGCGGCATGTTGAGCTGCAGCCCGCCCATGGCGCCGCCCGATGACTTGAACGACACCTGCCCCGAGTATGTCACGTTCAGCTGCGGGGTGGTGTTCATCTTCTGCATCACCGCCTGCGCTAGGGCGGTGGAATTGAGGCTCTTCTGGCCCAGTGCCGCCTGGAGCCCGCCAGAGCCATGGCCGCCAAGCTCTGCCGCGGCCACAAGCAGTATCAACAGTACCGCTATGGCAGCCGCCAGCTTTATCATTGGGGATGAGGATTGCTGGGATACTACCGGGCTGCCTGGTTGGGGTCCTTGCGGCCGGTTTTGCTGTTGGGGTGCGTCTGCCTGAATTGCCTGCCGTGTAACTGCCATGCACCAACCTTCTCCAATAAGATTAAAAAACATGTGTCATTTTGGCTGATACGCCACTCTGCGCTCTAGGCAGCAGCCGCGACTTTGGGCCGGCGGGGCTTATTATATGTTGGGCTGGAAAGTTTAGCATATCACGCGGGGATGCGGCCGGGAGGTGTGAGGAATGATGATAATGGTGCGTGTAGTGCCAAACTCCAGATCAGAGTCCGTGCATGAGACCGCCGCCAACGAATTCAGGGTGAAGGTAAGGGCCAAGGCGATGGACGGCAAGGCGAATGCGGCAGTCATAGTGCTCCTATCTGCGCACTTCAGGGTAAGGGAATCCCGGATTAAAATAGTCAGGGGCGCAGGTGGCAGGGAAAAGACCATAGAGGTAACGTAGCAAAAGGCTGCGGCCAGGTTCGCTGGGCGCGGATACGCTTCAGACCTGCGTGGCTATTATGTCACTCTCATCAAGGGTCTGCGTGGCGGACTTGCGCCGCAGCGGCCTGTAGATGTATTGCTTGCCCCACGGCTCCTTTGTCTTGTTCTTCGTGGGTCTTACCTTTGTGTACTGGGACAGACCGAAATCCGACTCGGTTGCCTCCTCGGTCTTCATAGGTCCCTGTACTGGGAGGTACTGGGGCTCCTTGTCCGCCTGCTTTATCGTGATGCATGCGACAGGGCACTCGGTGGGGCATATCATGCACCCTATGCACCTGTTAACCTGCACGGGGTACTCTGTCATGTCCTCCGCGCGCTCGTTGGTGTAGCCTGGGCTGTCCTCAAGGTTCTTGTGCCGCGCCCTGGTGTAGTCCAGGGCGTTTACTGGGCAGAGGTCTGCGCACACGCCGCACTGGAAGCAGAGTGTCTTGTCAAATGTGAATTCGAACGCCATCTTCAAGCACCTCCTTCGTGTTCGTCTGGAGACTGGGGCTGCCCGGGCGCGGGCGGCCTGTGTGGATGCCTTTTCTGGTGCTCAAGCGGCGGCGCAGGACCGGTAGCTGTGGCGGGCGCTGGCGGGGGAATTTGAACTGGCGCCGCGGTGGGCGCAGGTGACGGAGACGGCTTTGGTGCAGGTGGCGCAGGAGCGGGCGCCGTTGCCGCCGGGCCTGTCTTTATGACAGGCTTCGGAGGCACAGGAACGTCCTTCTTTGCCGCGCCGCCGCCCATCGGCTTCGTTGCCCACCTGACCGCGATTAGCCCGGCCGTTGCAAGCAGGAGGAATGAGACATAGAAAGTGTACATGTACATTGCATGGTCGTTTGCGGAATTGAACACCGTGTAGATGAAGCCCCATGGATTTGTGATGGACGCCCCTACAGTGGTGGGCGGCCTGGACAGCTGCACGGCGCTTTCGGTGACTATCACCACGCCTATCGTGTACAGACCAGTGCCGGCAGCGAGCAGGGACGTGACCCTGGTGTCCCACACTGCGCTCTCGTCCGTGTCCTTTGTAAGTATTATTACCAGTGCGAATGCGTAGAGCACTATAGCAACAGGCTGGAACGGCACCGCCACCCCGAAAGAGAGGTCGAATGTGGGCAGGAACACTACCACGCCAAGCAGCAGCACTAGCAGTATCGTTATGTCGCGAAGCAGCACGTATATCAGCCACCATATGTCTGCCGCGAGCCTAAGCGTGAACTTCTTTAGAACCCTGAAGAAGTAGCCCCTGGCGAGCTGCATCGATATTGCCAGCACCATCAGAATTTCTATCAGAACTACAGCGGTCTCTGCTGCGTATATCAGCAGGCCGTTTGCTATCTGCGGAGCATTGAATACAGTGGTGCCAAGAGTTGCGTTCAGCGACGCGGCAGTTGGCGGGGTTGTGTTTATCGCGCCGGGCGCCAGAAGCAACAGCGGTGTTATGTCAAGCATTTTACCAATCCCATATCCATCATTTCTGCTGCGGTGCGGGCTGCGCCTTCTGGGACATCAGTGCCCACTGCTCGTATGACCATCCGACTGCCCTGCCGCCTGCGAGCCCCAGGAGTATGAACGTTATGTAGAATGAATATATCGATATTGTCGGGTTGTTCACCGAGTCGAAGTACGTGTAGAGGATGCCCCACGGGTTGCCCGTGGATGTCGACACGGTGGGAACGCTCATGCCTCCGGCAACCAGCTGCGCCGGGTTCTGGCTCACGAACACCACGCTTATTGTTATCAGTGCGGCGCCTATAGTGAGCAGCAGCGTAAGCCACCTGTTCGCCTGCTGGTCCTCGTCGGTGTCCCTCAGCAGCAGTAGAACGAGCGCGAACGAGAAGAAGTCTATGCCAAGGGGCATGAACGGCATCCCTATCGCGTAGTCCTCGTACGTGCCGGGCCAGAAGATTGAGACCCCGAGGAACAGTACCAGGAATATTGCAGCTGCGCGGAGCAGTATGAACACTATCCACCATATATCCGCGGCAAGGCGGAGGGTGAACTTGCGCAGCACCCTGAGGAAGTAGCCCCTGGAGACCTGCATAGCCACCGCAAAGACGGCGAATACGAATATGAAGTAGTACACGAGCTGCTCGGTGAACAGCGAACCGGCGCTGACCCACTCCTGCGCGTACGAGCCGGCAGAGAACTGCAGCAGGAAACTAATGAACCCTAACATTAACACACACGCACAGGGCACTTCCCTTTAGGATACTACCTTAAAAGGCTTAAATAGGTATCGCTCATTTGGATGACCGGCACTTCGGGACGAGCGCAGTCTTCAGAACTTCAGGACCACTATGTCCTCGAAGGACATATGCACCTTGCCAACTACCTCGGCGCCAAGCGCCGCCACGTCGCGTTCGTAGCTGTTGAGCGAGCTCTCCACCATGAGGACCACGTGGTCGTCCAAGAGGTGGGGGCGCAGTCCGGAAAGGAACCGCGCTATCACCTCGCGCCCCCCTTCGCCGCCCGCCAGGTAGACAGGCATACCGCGCTCGCCGCGTCCTGTCGGCACGTAGGGTGGGTTGAATATTATGGTGTTGAACCTCCTGCGGACGGAGCCGAAAAGGTCGCTCTGCACAAACTCGCCGAACACCCGGTTCGACGCGGCGTTGCCGGCCGCGCAGCGCAGTGCGGCTGGATCTATGTCGCAGAAGACCACTCCACAGCCGGACTTAGCTGCCACTATGCCCTGAATTCCTGTGCCGGTTCCCATGTCCAGCGCGTAGCCGAACGCGTACTGCTCAACCGCCTTGGCCAGCAGCTCGGAATCCTCCGCGGGTTGGTATACCCCCTCGCACTCGGAAAGCCGGACTGAATCATACAAGCTCATGGCGTTGCGCACCGGTCGGTGTTGGCTCCTAGAACCCGAACATTCGCCTGGCGGCGTCGCTGAGCTCGTCCGCCTCCTTCTTTGTCGCTGCCTCTATGTACACCCTGACCGAAGGCTCCGTGCCGGAGACCCTTGCCAGAAACCATGCGCCGTCCGAAAGGTTGAGCTTGACACCGTCCAGATAGGACCTGCCCACTATTTTCCTGCCGCCGAACATGTCCCGCTCGGTCTCGCTCTTGAGGAAGTCGAGCGTCTCCATCACCTTGCCTAGGCGCGGGAACTCCATTGTTACGAACTGTCCGTATGAGTATGCCTGTGACACGCGCTGCCATATCTGGCTGAGCGTGACTTTCTGGTCCCCAACCGCCTCGCACATCGCGGCGCCTGCCGCTATGCCATCCTTGTCCGGGATCCAGTTGCCGAATGCGATTCCGAGCGCCGCGCCCTCGACCCCGAATGCCGCGCCCTTCATCAGCTCTGCTGCTATGTACTTGAAACCGACCGGCACCTCCACCTCCTTAACCCCGGCATGGGCGCACAGCCTGTCGAATGCCGCGGTGCTCTGCACCGACTTTGCGAGGGTGCCGTGCTCGTGGCGCTGGTTGAACAGGTAGTCACATAGCACAAGCCCGGATTCGTTCGCGGTGTAGTACCTGCCGGACGCATCCACTACGGCAAACCTGTCGGCGTCGCCGTCATTTGCTATGCCCAAGTCAGCCTTGTTGGCCGCAACTGCGTCCTTGAGCCCCTGCACGTTGACCTCTGTGGGATTCGGGCTCATGCCGCAGAAGTCAGGATCATACTCACGATTCAGCTCCCACACGTGGGCGCCGTTCGCGGACAGGACCGCGGATAGGTATCCGCCGCCAGCGCCGTGCCTTGTGTCGACCACGACATGCATGCCCTTCACCGCATTGAGCCGGAATCTCTTCTTGAGCGCGAGCAGGTAGTCCTCCTTTGGAGAGAATGTCTTCCTTGAATACGGCTTTGGCTTTGCAACATCCGGTATAAGGCGCTCAACCTCTGCGGTCACGTCGGGCAGGGGGCTTGCGCCGGATGAGAGCAGGAACTTTATGCCGTTGTACTCAGGAGGGTTGTGGCTGGCTGTGACCTGCACTCCGGCTATTGCCTTGTGCGACGCCACTGCCATCACTATGGCAGGCGTGGGCGCCGGCGCGTCGCTTATGATTGAGTCGAAGCCGAAGTCGTTGAGGATCCCACACACCAGCTGCGCGAAGTGGTCGGAATTGTGCCTTGTGTCGTATCCCACAACAACCTGTCCGCCGTCGTTGTGCCGTTTCAGGTACGCGCCAATCCCACTGGCTGCGCGCAGCACATTGCGGTCGTTGAAGTTCGAGTCCATCCTGTCCCTCCAGCCGCTCGTGCCGAACCTTATCTTGTACGCATCCCCTAGTATGCTCATGCCACACATCGCGCGCCCGCGGACCATAGTCAGCCGCAGGTAAACATTCTGGCCGTGCTGTCCAATTAATAAGCTTATTAAATGGCTTATTTTATATATTTATTGATTCTGCGGCACCCATGCACAATGACCTTGGGTTCACCCGGGTGCATCGCCGCACCCGCCGAATTGGAGAGGCATACATATGGGTGTGCGGCAAATTGCTGTTGGTAGTTATTGGTGGGGAGCGCGATGAAGCAGATAAAGGCCAAGGTCGTGATAGACAGGTACGCCGGCGTTACCATGGGCAGCGTGAGGAGGCTGCTCAAGCGCGCCAACGTCAAGGTTGCTAGCCGCGGCTACGATGTCGCAATCATAGTTGGTGGCGACGGCACATTCCTCAAGCAGTCAGTCAGGCACCTCAATGTGCCAATAATACCGGTGATGAAGGTCATCGCGCGGCCAGAGGGCGGGGACAAGATACGCAAGTACCGCCTCAGGGAGCTGCCAAGCGTGATGGGAAGGATGGCGAGCGGGGACTACAAGGTCATCTCGGAGCCGCTGCTAGAGGCGGAGTATGGCGGGAGGAGGTACCTGTCTGCCGGGGACTTCTACGTGGAGCGCGGGAACATAAAGCACGCAATAAGGTATTCGGCCAGCATAAGAGAGGGTGGCAGGACCATAAGGACCAGCGCAGTCTCCAACGGGTTCGTGGTCACCACGCCCATAGGCTCCACCGGATACTACGCATATGTGGAGATGCTCGCAAGGAGACAGGCCAGGAGGATACGCGGAATGGGGTTCGCGCACATACTGCCCGCCAACGTGAACGACACGATAAATGGGGCGGTGGTGGGCTACAAGGTAAGGCGATCCATGCTGCCGACAACCCGGATAACCGTGGTGATGAGGAGGGGCAGCGACCAGTACCTCTATGGGATACCGAGCAGGCGCAGGGGGCTGCGCATAGGGCATGGGAAAAAAATATCGTTCAGACTTCTCAGGGACAGGCTGCGGATAATAAGCGTATAGGCGCGCGGGCGATCACAGGCGCTTGAATGCCTTTATAGCCTTGGCCACGCCTCCGGCGCAGAATACCGCCGTGCCTGCTACGAGCTCGTCGGCACCGGCCTGCGCGGCCTGCCTGCCCGTGTGGATGTTTATGCCGCCGTCCACCCCTATCCTTATGTCGAGTCCTGCGGCGTCTGCGAACGACCTGGCAGCCCTTATCTTTTCCAGCGCCACCGGCATGAAGCTCTGCCCGCCAAAGCCAGGCACCACGCCCATGACAAGGAGCATATCGGCCCCCTTGAGTTGCGCCCTCACCTTGGAGAATGGTGTGGCCGGGTTTATCGCTATTCCCGCCTCGAGCCCAAGCGACCTTATCGCCTTGAGCGTCCTTGCTGCGTCGTGCCTGGCCTCGTGATGGACTATCAGAGTGTCTGACCCCGCATCCGCGAACTGCCTTATGTAGAGGTCAGGCCGCTCTATCATGAGATGCGTCTCGAAGTGCAGCCTTGTGGCTCCCCTTATGGATTTTATGAGGGCCGGGCCGAAGGTTATGTTGGGCACGAAGTGCCCGTCCATCACGTCTATGTGCACCCTGTCCGCACCCTGGGGGGCGAGGCGGCGCACCACCGCCCTGAGGTTGCCGAAGTCTGCGGAGAGTATTGAAGGCGCGACCTCTATCCTGCCCAAATCACAGCACCAATGCGCGCGCCATGGCGCGCCACTACTGATTGCCACGGCGCATTTATAACCGTATTGTGCACGGGCTCTTTCAGGCTATGCCTGTGTCTATGTTTATCTCCAGTGTCGTAGTCTCCTCGGGATAGACGACCGCGGCCTGCGGCAGGGAATATGCACAGCCAAGATATACGCAGTTGCTGAGGCTCACGGAGTACCTTCCCGCTGGCACGCTGCCGCTGAATCCTCCTGTCGCATTTATGCCAAGGCTGTATGTTGCGCCGCCCAAAGACTCAAGAAGCACTCGCCTGGATGTGTATACGCTGCTGTTGAAGTTGCCGCACGCCCCGGTCGCGCTTTCTACAGGGCAGAATGGACCTATCGTTACGGTGCCGGTCACCGTGCCGTTGCCCGCGGCCGTAACGTTGATGCTCTGCGCGGTGTATGTCTCTGTTATCGAAAGCGGCCCGGTGTAGTTATACGTGGGTGTGCCTATGCGCAAGGTGAAGCTCCTGTAATCCTTTACGCAGAATGCTGGCTCCATCTCCGCCGCACACATGGCGCCTGGGGGGCAGACGGGGCAGGGCTGCGACACAGATGACGGAACCGGAGGCGACACGCCCAGCAGGGTGAAGCCAGGCGTGTTTATCCTGAATCCCTGCACGATCCTTGTACCGTTATAGCGCACCGGCATTGATACTATGGTCCCGGATTCCTGCGTGGGGCCGCTGGCTGCAGAAACGGCGGCCTTGCCAGATGACACGGCGGCAGGGATGGCGGTCATGAATATGCCGCCGTAGTTGGGTATGGTGTACGACACATTGGACCCGGTGTGCGCCAGGAAGCCGCCCATCGTCTGGTTGTATGACGAGCCGCTTGTCTGGTCCTGATAGTTTATGTTGACGCTTGTGACATACACGAGGTTTGACAGCCCGCCGTTTATGTATCCTGTCGCGGTGACATTTGCGGCCGCGACGACCCCGCCGTGGCCTGTCACTTTTACATGGTACGTCTGGTTGGGTATCAGTACTACAACGGACCTCCCAACTTTCGGGATGGCCTCGCCGGCTATCGACGCGCCGCGCGCGGCGGCGGACACAATGGGCACGACCCCTGGCAGGTACATGGTACCAGAGAACGTGAGGTTTGCACTGGCGTGGGGCGCGAGCGTGTAGCCGAATGTTTTGGGGAAGCAGGCAGGCTGCGCAATCCCCGCGCTCGCGTTGGCGGAGGATTGCCCTGGCGTAGGTGCAGCGGTGCCATTGGCCGCCGTGCCGGCTTCTACCGGACAGGGGGTCAGCTGCTCCGCGAAATACGGAAGCTCAAGCGTGCCGTTTGGCTCCACCACGAAGTTGACCTGGTGGTGGAAGTCGCGCTCGAATATCTGCGCCTCGTATATTCCCGTGGACACCTCAACAGGCATAGCCACCCCGGCGGTTGCCTTGACCCCCAGGTCCGCAGCAACGGTTGTATTTAGAGTGGAGTTCAGCATTGCTGGGCCCATGCCTTCAGGATATGCCGTTCCGGCCTCCGGCGCGGCGCCTGTAGATAGGGATACCGCCGTTGAGCTGCCGGGCATTGGCTCTGCCCTGATTGCGGGCGAGACGTTGGCTCCATCTGACACACCAGCACCGACCACAGTCTCGGCGGGGCATGAGCATACGCCGCTTGGGCAGACGCACGGGGGAGGTGTCCATGACCCGTACCATGGCAACACCTTCATGAATCCGTACAGCAGCACCTGGCCCAGCACCGCGGAGGAGTTTCCGTTGTTTACAACGTGGACAGTGAGGGTGGTTGTGTTGCCCGCCATGGATGCCGAGGCAGACGATATCGATATGTTGCTGCTAGCATTTTCCTCTAGCTGCCGCTTGAACTGCGGACCTAGCGCCACAACCTCACCCACGCGGCCCCCTGCGAGGCTCACCGAGCCCTTGCCTATGACTATGGCCTTGGCAGACGGCACCATGATGAAGAAGCTCTGGTTGGTGTTGGAGTATATCTGCACGACCGTTGGAGTGAGATCCACTAGGACGCCGGAGTGCGCGCTTGAGTTCAGGTTGGCGTTCATCTTTGCCAGGACGCTGCCGCCCGGCACTGTGACATTGTAGGTGGTGTTGTCCACCACTATGCGCGCGGATGATATGTCGAACCTCACCATATCGAAGCTCTGGTTGGCCTGCGCCTCAACCACGGCGACTGTCTGGGTGAAGTTAGTCAGGTTCATGAGATTTACTGTACCGCTCGCGGGGAACTTGGAAAAGCCCGAGACGTTTGTTGCGCCTGACTGGTGCAGCTCTACGCCATCGTACGTGACAAGAAGCGCGGTGGTCCCGGTTGGGACTATTGGCGGGTCGGTAAGCTGTATTGTGAGGCTGCCGGATCCTGCAGGGGCCGCGGATGGCGAGTTGAGCATTATTGCCACCGCCACCAACGCCGCGATCACCACTACTGAGCCCGCCGCGTATTTGATATTCTTCGTGCCAATTTTGCCTGCCATACAGATGCGCCAGTTTCCACTACGTTAGGAGAAACAAACTTTAAATACGTAATTGGGTGTTTCGGTATTCCAATGGCTGCGGGGCTGAACCGCCGTCATGTGCACTCGAAGCCTCCAAGGTAGCACGATGTGGAATTGGGGCAGCTCTGCGGGCACGAAAATCCGCCAAGCGGCGTCCTGTAGCAGTAGTTGCACTGATAGTAGCTGCCCGACACCGTGGTCTGGGTGGTGGACTGCGTAGAGCTGGATGATGTGGTGGCTGACGTAGTGGCGGTGGTGGTGGAGTTCTGGCTGCCGTATATGCGTATGGTGACCGACGTTACCGAACCGGCGTTCACGGTGGCATAGCCAGTACTGTTTGAGATGTTGCTGTATGTGCCCACGACCTCATAGCTTCCGGGCTTCACGGTGAATCCGCTGTAGAATGCCCCGTTGGAGCCGGTGTACCAGCCACTGTAGTTAGGCAGGGCCGCAACAGCCGCAGCGGGGGCCGGGGCGCCGTTGAACAGCACAGTTACGTTTAGAGCGCCGTCGCTCGAATTGTAGCCACCGGTGATGGTGGTTGTCGATGGAATTGTGGTGGTGCTGCTGGTGGTAGCGTTGGCCAGAGAAATGCGCAGCGGCAGCCGAACCATCGTGTTGTATGTCGCATTGGCTGTCTGCATGCGCGCAGATATCAGCATCGTGTAGGGCCCGAGCCTGGCGCCGCGGCCCACTGAGACATGCAGCGTAGTTGCGTCGCTGAGGGAATTGGCTGCGGCGACGGCCGGGTTCGGCACGAACATTGTCGTGGTGTTGGCGGGACGGTCGTTCAGGTACGCCAGCGACATGTTTGCGCCATAGGGGTGCATGGGTATGCACGGCAGCGTCCTGTTGCGGCCTATGGAGAATGTCTTGCACAGCCTTACGGTTATGTTGTCTGCGAACGAGGAGCCTGGAGCGGCCTGCACGCTGGAGTTCGACAGGCTTATGTTCAGCACGGTCATTGGATAGCTACCGGAGAACAGCGCTATTGGCATTGAGTACGTGAAGTTGGATATGAAAAGACCCCTTGTGCCGTTCACCGTGAACATTATGTTGGCTGGCCCTGCTGAGTTGCCGGTATGCCATGTGAAGTGCACGGTCCCGGTGCCGCTGCTGGTGGGGGGCGGTATTGTGGTGCCGTTCACTGAGGTGGGCTCCAGGTAACCTGAGCTTGGTTTTATCTGGAGGGGGATGCCGCTTGCGCAGCACTGTCCATCGTAGAAACCAAGTGACATCGATATCGGCAGGGCGGTGTTGACGGGCGCGGTGCCAAATGGGTATGCGGAAGGCCAGGCCACGTTGAACACGTAAAGGTACTTGTCAAGCGCCTCCACGAGCCCTCCCGTGCTGTTTATGCATGAGGGGTTCGGCGTAATGTAGAATAGGTATCCTGGCTTGTACGCGCTCACGTTGTAGCAGCCCGCCTGGAGGATGGGGGTCACATAATAGCCGGTGGAATTTCCAGTTATGTTTGTGTACGCCACCGCGCCCGAGGGCAGGCGCCTGAATGTGATGTTCACGCCGCTTATAGGGCACGTGCCGTGCACGCACACGTTTAGGGCTGTCTTCGCGGTGAAGCTCACGCTTCCGGACTGGCTGGAGCCGGCGGTGGTGTATATCGCCTGCGCCTGCGTGGGGCCGATGAGCTGGAATGTTGCGTTGGATGTGTTGAACCTAAGGTAGTACTGGTTGCCCGCGAGCTCGGAGTAGACGCTCCAGTAGCTGAAGTAGTAGGTGTTGGATGATGTCTTGACAATCTTTGGCGTGGAGAGGGTAACAGGCTCCAGGACCGCGGAATAGTTTATCTGCGGGGACTGGGAGTACCACTGTGGCATCGTGATGGCTGCGCCCTGCGGTATCGTTGATGTTATGTTGAGCAGGGCGTATATGCTGTAGTTGAAACGCATCCCGCACATTTCGCTGCCGCACGTGTACGTTGAGGCTGCGCCCGTTGCGTTGTAGAAGGTGAAGTTGCCCATCGGCGTTTCGCCCGTAGGCGTGGAGAACATTTCTACCCCGTCCTTTATCAGTAGCTTTGTCTCTGATTCGTTCATAGCCCCTGATGTGCTTGACTGAAACCCGCCGGTTGACTCGCCGTACGAGTCGGGACCGTATAGCCACCAGGTTATTGGCAGGACACTGGAAACCGGCCCGAAGGTACCAGTCATAGAAGGCGGAATAGGGCTGCCGGTTTCGGTTACGCCAAAGTATACGCTAGGTATCTGGGCATATGGGAGCTGCGGGTTGGTGCCTGATGCAGCCCATCCCTCCGCATCTATGCAGTCCGATATCCCGAAGAAAGTGCAGTCGCCGGTGTCATAGCTCCACTGCGGACTGGACGGCGGGGAGGCGCCCACTTGCAGCATTGGCATTGCCGCATAATCGCCTACGCAGATTGATGAACCGCCCTCTGGGGGCGGAGGTGGAGGTATGCAGACGGGCGCGGTCATGGGCAGCCCCAGCCCAGAACTGTTCCCACCAATACCAGGCGCCATCGAGGTTATCACAGGCGCATAGTAGAGGAGGTATGCGAAATTGTCATAATAGTTATACGGGTATGAGAGGGAGGTGTCATGTGGCCCGAGCTCGTATGTGCCGCCCAAATACGCATCCATCAGCGGATCCCCGGGACGCTTGGTGAGGCCGGAGCTCGCATTAACGAACTGCGCGGCGACCAGTGCAGGGGCGTGGGGCGGGCTTCTGACGAAAAAGCTCTGCAGTGCAGACGAAAGCGCGCTGCTATTGTATCCGGCCAGCACGAACACCGTCTGTCCGGGAGACCACACGCCGCTGGCGCTCATCATTGCCCCTCGCGTGTAGTTGAATGCGCCAGCCAGAACTGTGCGGTTTACGGCCTTGAGGGCAAGTTGGGCGTACGGACCAGTGTCGTTGCCGACCACTATGACTATGAATGTAGAATTGCTGACCGAGGTGAAATTAGACGCGTTTGCGTACAGGAAGCTGTACCTATGCTTGGCAAGGGCGACGAAACCCTGGTTGCCTGCCAGTACTGCGCCAGGCGAGATTAGCGCGAAGGTTGCGTTGCCCAGATTGGCGTATGGATCGAGCTGCGCGGCGTTTCGGATGTTGTTCGCCTGTGAAGTTGCAGCCACATACACTATCGCGGCAATCACCACTACCACAGCTGCCGCTGCGACCAGATATGAGATGCCTGACATCTTCGCCGGTTTTTTCATGGGCACACGTAGTGGCTGGTTCATGCACATGTAGTGCAAGCGAACGCGAATGGGGCTGCCGAGATTTGAACTCGGGTATCCAACTCCCGAAGCTGGAAGTCTACCAGGTTAGCGTACAGCCCCACCGAAAGCAAGACTAGATTGGTAAAAAGGCTTTAAATTCCAATGCGTTGGGCGCCGCACCTACTTCTGCGCGAGCACTCCCTTCCTTGCCTTGCGTATGCTGAATATGAGCATGTCATCCGGAGAGACTGCGGGGAGGACCGCCGCAAAACCGGCGCTAGGTGCTGGCTCGGTGTCCCTCTCCTCCGCCTCCACGCGATCCAGCCCGGCGGCGGCCTGTGATACTGCGGAAACCGATGCAACAATGCCCACGGCTACGGACGCGGCACGCGAATCGGGCCTTAGGAGCGCGGCAGCTGCTGCCACGGTGCGGCCGGCTGTGCCTTCGGCTCCGCCTGAACGCAGCATGCCCCTAACCGATACGCCACTCTTAACGTCCATGTTACCGGTGAGTGTTATTGCGGCCATGGTAATATTTAGGCATTTCGTGCAGATGCACGGCACGGTGTGCCTCGGCGCGGCTACGCTACCTGGCGCGGCCTGTTAGATCCGCCACGGTACCTCACCGCCGACTCCATCATCTCCTTGGTGAACCCGTCGGGCAGGCTGCCGGTCTTGGTGTACTCGTATAGGATGAGCTTGAACGTGTTGCCCAGGACGCTGGTGACCAGTACCCCGAACACCAACATTATCCCGCCCGCGCCCATAGCAAGCAGGCTGACCGTAGCACTCGAGGCTGCCATGAATACGCCTCCGACTATTAGGATTATGCCGATGATTGTTATGCCCATGCCGTAAAGATCGGTGTAGAGTATCCCGGCGAATGACTGGCCGAACGCCTTTGTGAGCGTGTTTACGCTGGACCTGATGGCGTCTATCGGGCCCACCTTTTCCTCTAGTATTATTGGGACCACGAAGACTGTGCCGGCAGATATCGCTATTGCGGCCACTGTGCCGAAGATGATCTGGCCGAGTGGACCGAGACGGTTCTCGATTGCGCGCACAATGAACACAATGGTGGTGGAGAACACGCTCCATTCGAGTATGAGCACGGCGTACGGGCTCGTCTGCCCCAAGGCGTCCAGCATGCTTATCTTCTTGCCATTCATGTAGCTCTTGAACGCTATGAGCATGGCCATTATCACATATGTGCTCGTGAAGCCGATTACCACGTAGAAGATGAAAATAACCGCATAAAGCAGCGCGCTGGACGTCCCCTGCGACGTGGCGGACTGGGTCATGCCTGCCGGGACAAGCAGAGACCCGAAAACCAGTATGGCGATCAGCGCGGCGAACTCCACCGCGCCGGCTATGCCGCTCACCACCGGATAGAGCAGCAACTGCTTGTCCTGAAACACTACCCTCCGCGTCGCGCTGGCGACCTTCCAGCCTGCGCTCAAGCTTTCGAACATACCAATCTATTGGGTGCGAAAAGGTATTAATATGTTACTGGAAACGGCTTTTTACGAGGGAGATTTGCAGTAACATGCGACGCACATATGTTTAAATTTCTTTACAAATATAACTAATCACATATTCTGGGGGATAAAATGTTCGAGCTCAAGATTGATGATGCTAGATACTGGAAGAGCTGCGTGGACTCCATAGTGAGCCTCGTTGACGAGGGGACATTCAACATCGCTAAGGAAGGCGTGTCACTTCGCGCCATGGACCCGTCGGGGATAAGTATGGTGTCCTTCTTCATACCAAACAAGGCATTCTCCAAGTATGAGGTGGACAAGGCGACGGCGGTGGGGCTGAACCTGGAGAACCTCAAGAAGATACTTTCAAGCTCAAGGAACGACGAGCACCTGCTGATGAAGGACGGCGGGAACAAGCTCGCCATAGAGTTCATAGGGCCGCACAGCAAGAGGAGGTACAAGCTGCCGGTGCTGGACCTGAAGAAGGAGACTGCTGACAAGGAGCCCAAGATTGCGTTCGAGTCGCATGTGGAGCTCAGGAGCGACTCGCTCAAGGAGATCCTCAAGGACGCGAACTCGCTGTCCACCTACATAGGCTTCAAGACCGATAAGGACGCGTTCATGGTGCTTGCGAAGGGGGAGGGAGGGGAGCTTGAGGAGGAGCACCTCAACAACACTGAGGCGATAAAGAAGCTGGACATAACAAAGGCCTCCTCTGCTACGTTCAACCTCGAATACCTGCAGCGGATAATAGACGCGTGCCCGTCGGAGTCCGCGGTGTCGCTGTCGCTCAAGACTGAGGAACCGATAAAGATAAACTACAAGATCGGCGACGCGGAGCTGGCGTACTACCTCGCGCCGTACATGGAGAGCTGATTTGGCAAGGGGATGCGGAGATGAAGTTCCTGATATTCATACCCCAGAAGGATTTCAGGGACGAGACGGTTTCGATGCTCAAGCTGTTTTTCGACAAGTGGGACGTGGGCTACCAGATAACCAGCTTCACGACCAAGGAGTGCATGGGATCGCACGGGGCAGTCTACACCCCGACGCTCCACACAGGCAAGGCCTCGGCAGCTGACTTTGACGGGATAGTGCTGGTTGACGGCAAGGGTGTGGACGAATACCGACTGTACGAATACCGCCCGCTGCTCGACATCCTGCTGCAGTTCAGCATAAAGAACAAGAAGGTGGCGGGCATAGGCAACGCGATAAAGGCGCTGGCTAGGGCCAACATAATCAAGGACAAGAAGATATCCATGCCGCGTGACGAGGAGGCAAGGAGGATGGTACTGCTCTTCCATGGCGTCGCATCCCAGAACGCAGCGGAGATTTCTGGGAATATAGTGACCATTGGCGATTCTGCTAACCTGGAGCGCGCGATGCAGGAGGTGCTGGGCGGCCTGGGCGTCATGTAGGTAGTCCCCGATGGTGGAAGGCAAGAAGGAGCTCGTAAGGAAGATAGCGCTTGAGCGCATGCAGATCCTGTTCGGGCTGGCTGGAAACGAGATAGGCTCCAGGCCGGGCCTCGCGCGCAGGTATGTTGCTGAGATAAGGGAACTGTCGGCGCACTACAAGGTGAGCATGCCGCGGGCCATGCGCAATTCCATATGCGGCAGCTGCGGCACGCTGATGGTGCCTGGCCTGAACGCCACCGTTCGGGTTGTCAGCTCGGGCAGGTACGTGGCATATGTCTGCAAGGGGTGCGGAAGGCAGAGGCATGTCCGCTACTGAATCGCCTGTGCCCGTATCGTGCTGAAGTCTATTATCCTCTCCCTGGCGGATTCCTCGTCGCGGGACAGCAGTATTACCCTGCTGGGCTTGTGCTCGGCGGTCACCGTGTACCCAGTCAGTTGCGCAAGGGTGCCCGCGAACTCCCTCACCTCCTCGTGGTTCGGCATTGTTGAAAGCGACAGGCCCCTTGCGGCGTCCCTTGCGCCGCCCACGAACGAGAAACCCTTTACCTCGACGTAGTTGGGTGATGCGCGCCGTATTATGGACGCGTATCCCTCGGGATTGTGCATGTTCAGCGTCTTGACAAGAGTCATGCGCAGGACCGTGCGGGTCTTCGCCGCGCGCAGCACGTCCATGCACCGCATGAACCTCTGCCATGCCCCGGGTATCTTTGACCGGACGGTCCTTTCGTACGTCTCCTCGTCGGGAGCCTGCAGCGAGATGTAGAGCTGCGTTGGCAGCGGCCGGAGCTTCTCGATTGCGTCAGGCAGGGTGCCGTTGTGCACAAGGAACGTGCTGATGCCCCTCTTGTGAAATGCGTTGAGCAGCTCCCCCATCTTTGGGTAGAACATCGGCTCGCCTGTCAAGCTCAGCGCCACGTGCATGGGCTCGTTGGCCTCCTTCCACCTCCTCATCTTCAGGTCGGTGTCGGCAGACGCCTTGTGGCCGCTTACTATGCGCCTCTGCTCCCTTACCATGCCGGCTATTATCGCCTCTGGATCGTCCCACGCCTGCACCGCATTGAGCTCGTTCCACTTGAAGCCGTGCTCCTCGGGGATGAGGCGCCAGCAGAAGGCGCAGCCCAGGTCGCAGCCTATGGCGGTGGTGCCCTGCACGCACCTCCAGCTCCTTATGCCATAGAATGTGTATTTGTAGCACAGCGTGCCGCCCTTCAGGCCGTTCGCGGTGTACTCGCACACCTTAACCGCAGAATGCTCGCCCACGAAATGGTAGCCCTGCTTCGCCATCTTCCGCTGGAGGTCGGCAGGCATATTGGGCATTCGAGCACCTGTTGTGGAAGTCAAGTTATGATTAGAGCTTCACCATTTAAAGCTGTTGCCCCGCCGCTGACCGGCTCCGGGCAGGTCACAACTTGAGGATGCGCAGCAGCTCCGCCCGCATGGCGGCGGGTATCTGGTTGTGGTGGTTGAACTCGAACGTGCCGTCGCTCCTGTGCGCGTACTCGTAGCGCGGTATGACATGGACATGGAAGTGCATTATGTACTGGCCTCCAAGGCTGCCTATGTTAGTTGTCACGTTCATCCCGCCCGGATGCAGCTCGCCCATTATCTTCTTTGCCACCTTGTTGGCTGCGGTGTAGACTGACTTCACCACCTCGTCCGGGGCCTCGAGCATGTTCTCGAAGTGTCCTTTGGGTATGACAAGGGAATGCCCCCTGGATATGGGGAATTTGTCGAGTATTGCGATGCAGTGCTCGTCCTCGTAGAATATGCCGTGCTTGCGCATAGTGTCCAAGTCGCAGAACACGCATTGCGCGCGCGCCCTCGCCGCCATGGTAACCTTTCTTGGAGAATTAAGAAATACCTTTCCGTGGTTTAGTATTATGGATGCAATGCCGCTCATAGTATTTATCAGGCACGGGGAGTCTACCACGAACACCGAAAATGTGCTCACCGACGCGCTGGACGGATTCCCGCTGACCGAAAGGGGGAGGGGTATGGCGAGGGGGGCTATGGAGGAGGTGCGGAAGCTGGCGCCCAGCAGGATAGTGTCCAGCCCCGTACTGCGCGCCAAGGACACTGCCGCCATAATAAACGAGGGTCTCGGCCTTGGGCTGTCGCTGGACGATCGCCTGTGGGAGAGGAGGATGGGCGCCATGAACGGCAGGCGCGGCGACAGGGGGATGTGGCGCTTCGAAAGCTACAGCAAGCCGGAGTTCGGGAGCGTTGAGGGGTGGGAATCCGTGAGGGCGCGTATGCGCTCGTTCATGGACAATGCCGCGTCCCTGGGCGGCACCACGGTTGCGGTTAGCCACGGGGATCCCATAGCCGCGGCGATCTGCGAGGTGCTGGGGCTGGACGAGATGGCCGGGTTCGGTGTGAGGGTGGGGCACTGCAGGCTGTCGATAATAGGGTTCGACGGCGGCTACGAGGTGCTGGGCACTGATGTGCCGTATGTCAGACCTGACCTGGCAGTGCGCATGAGGAGGTATCAGTAACCGAGTTTGCCGTCAACCAGCACCACGGTTATGCGGTGGGGGATTCTCTCATTTTCTATGACCAGCCACTTCGACATGGTGGAGTGGGTGCCGTTGGCCGAGAAGACACGGCGATCCTCAAGCGGGAACGCATGCTCCCTAACGCGACGCAGGGCGGCGTCCAGGTCGCCGGCTATCTTGTTTGTGCCGGCTACTATTATGACAGTCTTGGCTGAGTAGGACAGCGCGCCTAGCCGGCTGCCCGACGCATCGCAGAACACCAGCTCGCCGGTGCGGGATATGGCGTTAACACCGCACAGGAAGTACTCGCAGGCCAGCGCGCGGCGGCGCATGTCGGCCCGCCTTTCCGGGTCGGCCTCCTGCGCGAGCCTGCCGCGTACGTCTACCCATCTGGACTGCTTAGACTCCAGCTCCGCTATGAAACCTATCTCCTCTAGCGTGGTTGAATGGCCGTGCATCACCTCTGAACCGTAAGGCAGCATGCCCGACACCTTTGCCAGCGCATCGCTGTTGCCGGATGCAATGACCACATCGAACCCTTTTGACTCCATGCTCCGCTTGGCCTCAGCAACTGTCTCAGGGTCCGCAGGCCGATCCCAATCCTGTTCCATCCATACACCATTCTGTTATCTCGGCGGCCACCAGGGCCGCGGCGGCGGGGGTTGGGCCAGTTTTCTTGTGACCTGGCGCAGCATGGGCAGGCGGCGACCTTCTTGCCGCAGTGTTAAAGGCGCCTAAATGCCGAAGGCAGGGTGGGTTCGGTACCGAACCCAGGCCCAAAACTTAAGGCTTACTTGCCCTCTTTCTTCTTCGGCACGCCCTTCTTCATGAACATAAAGTAAGCCACCGCAGCTATTATGACTATTACTATCACTACCGCAACAATCGGCAGCAGTCCGCTTCCGGATGACTGTCCCTGCTGCTGCACCACGGTGGTTAGTATGGTTGTTGGCGCAGTTGTAGCCACTGTAGTCAGCACGGTGGCGTTCTGCACCTTCGTCCCATTGCAGTTTGCGGCAGTCGCCCCGGGCGGCAGCATGGAGAAGTTGTAAACCAGCGCGCCGCTGGACTGATATATGGTGTGGAATGTCTTGGGCGCATAGCCCGTCTTTGACGCATTGAGCGTCCAGTTGCCTATGGGCAACCTGAGCAGGTAGCCGCCGGTGGAGTTGGTGATGTTGGAGAAGTTACCGTTTGATATGGTCCTTATGAGCGCGCCGGGCAGGCCCTGGCATGTTGTGCCGTCGGTAACGGTACCCTTGAGCGTCCATTGCAGGGACGCAGCAGCAGACAGGCTTGCGCACTGGGCAAGGAGCACGAGCGAAACCAGTAACACGGATGCGGCAGCGTATCTTGTTGACATACTATCAGCTTAGATAGTGGGTGTATGTCAGGTCAAATCTTAAAACCCTTGCTTTTGGGCAAGGAGGAGACTTGGATAGTTGTAATGAGACCGGTGAGAAGTCCGGGGTGGGGCATATTTTTTATAGCCACGTGTGCACTATATGCCTTTATGGGCCCCGAACGGCGTGTGGTTTTGGCCGCGCTGGCGCTGCTGATTGTAGCCATAGCGCTCGTGGCCAGCATACGGCCTGCGTTCCGCCAGCCAGCGCCCTACGGGAATTATACTAGCGTGCCTGGCGGCCTTGCCCCAAGCACCACCGTGCCTGCGCAGACCACCACGGTCCCCCAGAACGCAAAATACATCCAGGTATTCGGGGTAGTAGTCCATGACTTTTACGCGCAGACCAACTACAGCATGGGCCAGGGGGTCAAGGAGTTCAGGACCGGGCTGTACCTAGACCCAGTCCAGGAGGCGGAGGTGGCCAACGAAACAAGGACGGGGGCGTCGTATCTGGGCATAACCGGCGCAGGCCAGGCGCAGGGCTGGACGCTTTCGGATTACAACGGCACGCTTGGGCAGGAGATAGCTGCCTACCCCGAGGTCCAGTATCTCGAGGTGCTGAACGAGCCATGGAGCACGAAGAACCAGGACGGCTTCAACAACGGCAGCGCGTACAACTACTTCCTGATAATCAGGAGCACGTACCTGTTATCGAAGGCCGCGAACCCGAACATCACATTGGTATGCTTCGGCGGGGCTGCCATCGACAACGCCAGCGAGAGGCTGTGGTATTCCCAGGTGTGGGGCTACGGCGCGTCCAAGTACTGCGACGCTGTATCGATACATGCATACACAGGGAACGGGAGGCTGCTGAACGCGACTGGGAGGCTCGGGCAGACATTGGCCCAGAACTGGGCCCAGGACCTGTATTGGTACGAGAACCTCACGGGCAAGCCAATTTGGATAACGGAGACGGGGCAGATTTCGGATGTGCTTACGGGCAATGGCCCCAGGGCTTCGCTCGTAAACCAGAGCCTGTACCTGAACCAGTCCTTTAGCCTTTTCGCGTCCCTGCCCTTTGTCAAGAGAGTATACTGGTACGACCTGTACGGGATATCGGATGCACCGATAGACAGGGACTTCGGCCTGCTTAACCTTTCTACGTCCCTGCCGAAACCGGCATGGTACACGTTCCTTGGTTTCTACCGCAACGGCGTCCAAGGCTGATGGCCGGACCCGCCCAGTGGGAACCGCGGTTTGGCTCTGCTGCGACTTGGGTAGTAAAAATCAGGTGGGCCCGGTGAGATTTGAACTCACGACATCTGGCTTATAAGACCAGCGCTCTAACCATGCTGAGCTACGAGCCCGATACGGCATAAGAATTGCTTGAACAAAATATTTATAGCGTTCGAAACTACGGCATTGTATAGTTGTTGTGGATCCACGGGTACTTCTGCGGCACCGGCGGCAGGCTGCCGGTGTAGTTGTTGACCTCGTATATCCTTACCGGCCAGGTGGTGTTCAGGAAGTTTATCTTCCCGGTGGCGTTCTGCGGGTATACCTCGGTGAATCCAGGCAGGTTGCCCAGCACCAGGCCCTTGTAGTAGTTGGAGTTGTAGAATCCGGATGGCGCGTTGGTTATTGTGTCGTTGGGCGCGTTGGGCAGGTATATCATCAGGAACTGTAGGAACGTTATGCCCTGGTAGTTGACTGCGCCCTCGTAGAACGCGGACTGGATGACTGCGTTCATCTTCTTGCCGCTCTGGTTGTATACGTACAGCACGCCGCTGCTTGGCCCG
This sequence comes from Microcaldota archaeon, assembly GCA_021807115.1. Classification (GTDB taxonomy): domain Archaea; phylum Micrarchaeota; class Micrarchaeia; order Micrarchaeales; family Micrarchaeaceae; genus JAJZYD01. The sequence goes on along the minus strand of JAKAPJ010000013.1, from coordinate 13,555 downwards.
TTGGGGTTCACGCATACGCTCTGGTTGGACAGCGCGCCTCCGCTCACCAGCTCCGTCTGTATGTAGATGGCGCTCTTGTTTGATATGGAGCAGTAGAAGTTTATGCTCTGCTGGGTGGAGTTGACGTTTGGCACCAAGGCCTGGTAGGGGATGAGCGCGAACTGCGGGTCGTGGGCTACCTCGCACTGCGATGTGCCGAGCACATATGGCACAGGGGGCTGCTGCGACGCGCCAGCCGCTATCGCAAACTGCCTGGACGTGAGGTTGCGGTCCACGCAGCCAAGGAAGTCAAGCGCCTGCCACTTTGAGATTAGGTCCTGATCGAGCAGCACATACTTTGTCTGGTTGGTGTTCATCATGTTGGCGAGGCTGGCCGGAGTCACGCTCTGGTTCGCACCGAGTACGAACTGCGCGGCGGTCGCGTAGTCCTCCAACGCGTTGGCATTGTCGCCCCTGAGGACGGCGTTGCTGTGGCCGAACCAGTTTATCCAGTCGCCGTAGTCCCACCATGCCAGCACCCTCGGCGCGGCGGGGCCCACATTCGCGGCTATCCATGACATGGCGTTGAGCCAGTAGCCCTGGATCGTGTTGCAGAATAGCGTGTAGCCGGTGCTGTAGCCCGCGTTTGCTATGTTGTTGCATGCGGCGGCGGGGGTTGGGGCCGAGCCCACCATGAGGGCGGAGTTCACGGCATCTAGGTAGGATGCGCTCTCGCCGTAGAGCATGGTGTGCGAGGACAGGTATGAAACCCCGATGAACACGACGAGCACCGCAAACGCGGCCCATATGGCCGTGGCGTGCCCCTTGTACTTCTCGGAGAATGCTATGTATGCGAGGTAGACCAGCGCCAGCACAGTTGAGAAGAAGAATATGCCGATGGAAAGTATTATCGCGATTATATGGCCATGCCTGTCGTACTGCTTGGCCTCCGTGGGTATTAGCTCACCGCTGTCCAGGCGGGCCTCGTCCTTGCTGTTGATGTGCCGTATCTGGAAGTTGTTCTCGGCCATGAATATCGCCTCGCCGAGGATGACGCAGAACAGTATGACGTACGCGACGCCGAAATGTGGCAGGTACTTCACCTCGGAGAATCCGGCGAACATCAGCGGAAGCGCTATTGCCATGTACAGTATCGCGGTCTTGCTGTTGCGGTAGAGTATGCTCAGCGCCAGCAGCACCAGGCTGACCGCGCACACCAGCCAGACCAGCAGCGGCAGGCCTGCTATGTCAGCGCCTATCATCCCGAAGCCCTGCGCGCCGAAGTCGTAGAGCAGGCCGGTGGGTATGTACTCCTCGACTGTCATGAAGAGTGGTATTGAGGGCGTGGTGAACTTGACGCTGAGAGAGAGGTAGCCGCGTATCGGGTTCCCAATAGGGGTGAACAGGACCGCAAGCAGGGCTACCACGGCCACGAAGCCTATCCATGCGAGCCGGGACTTCAGTTCGGTGTTGGTGAATATTATGCCCCGCTCCTTGAGCAGGAACGGCACCAGATCCATGATTGCGACAAGCAGCAGGGCGGCTATCAGCCCGGACAGGGTGAGCGGAACCCCAAGGACCGTAGGTATCCTGTTCTGCAGGGTTGAGCTGTACGGCAGGTATATCAGGTAGAATACCGCGATTACAGCTATGATCGTTATGTTCATCTTGTAGAAGTCGCGGTCTATGGTGCCGCGCACTATGTCAACCAGCCCCTGCAGTATCATGTATATGGCGTAGACACCTGTGGTCACGGTGTAGTAGTGGGCGCCGAGGAAGTTGGCAACGAACGCCAAGCCGGCCAGCACCGCAAGCCGCTTGCTCTTGGGGTTCTTTACCGCAAGCATGTATGTCCCAAGGAAGAAGAACAGGGCGAATATGCCCCAGGGCTCGACAAGCTGCTCCCCGGCTATGAACGTGGAGAATATCACCGGCATCGCGGAGACGATGGCAGCCCCAATCAGTCCTATGTACTCGTTGTACTCCTTGTAGAGCAGCAGGAAGACGCAGAACACCAGCAGCGCCGCGGTTATCGGTGGATATACCCCGCCCACATAGCTCATCAGTGAGGTGCTGAATGTGGTGTAGTGGTAGCTGAAGGCGTTTACCATGTCGTACCAGAACGCCTCAATATATGGCACAATTGGCTCAATCCTGTGGTTGGTGCCGGCAGGAACTGCGGGCCAGGCCGACGGGTCCAGCAGCAGCTGCTGGCCATACGTTAGTATGTACTGTGAATCTATCATGTCGAAGTACGGGTCAAACTCGAAGAATGTGGGCGCGGTCCCTATGCTCTCCATCCTAGTCAGGAAGGTCGCCAGCATCAGCAGCACCAATACCGCCCATACCCATGTGTGGTCGAGCGTGCGGTGCTCCTTTTTGGGGAGGAAGTCAGCCTCGAAGTTGTTGAACACGCCCTGCCACACGCACAGCGCCGCGCCGATTATCGTCAGCAGGGCGACGTTGACCAGGAAGAGCGTGAGTGAATATGAGAAGAAGTGCACGTAGGTCATCAGGTACGACTCGACCCATGTGAGGCCGGCCGGCGCGCACAGGCCGAATATGAAGCCTATCACGACAATCTCGAATATGTTAAGGCCCGTCTTCTTCAGCAGCGCCAGCGCTATCAGGAACCCGGGTATGAACATTAGGAGCATTGAGAGCAGGAGTGCAACTATTGTGCTGAACATCGCATCACTCGGACCGAAGCTCCTCTGATATGTCGCCAAGCGCGGCGCTTATGCGCTCCATTGCCGTGCCTACGGCCGCGTCCCTCGCCGCGCGCGCCCGCGCGGCGGCGCCCTCGATAAGCTCGACTATGCGCCGCGACGATGTACGCTTCGCGTACTCGTATGCGCTCTCGCCGTTAGGGGCCCTTGCTGACGCATCGGCTCCAGCATCGAGTATAAGCTTTATCATCTCGTACTTTGTGTCAGACTCGGGATTGGACAGCCCGTAGAAAATAGGGGTTAGGCCGTTGCCGTCCCTGCGGTTTGGATCCGCGCGGCTGCGCAGCAGCAGCGCCGCGGCATCCCCCTTCTCCGCCTGCATTGCGAGCCCAAGGCCGCTGCGGCCGTCGAACGTGTCGGAGTTTATGTCTACCTGACCGCCGCGTACCGATGATTCGAGCCCTAGCAGGTCGCCGCTCCCTATAGCGTACATCATCCTCCGCACCTCCTCTGGGTGTGAGCCTTTGTACTTGCCCAGGTCTTGTGTAACCATGCACATCAGGATCTTTCCGGCAGGGCCGGATCGCTTCCAGAAATACCTTTATGTCCACAGAGCTTTTTAAGACTATCCGAAAATGTGGCGTCCACTGCGCGCTCACGCGTTGAGGATGGACTTCGGTATGGCCAGCTTCTTTACCTCCCTGTCGGGGAAGACTGTGCCCGGCGGGACTATCCTGACCCTGACGCCTATCGCGCCGTACTTGGGGTATGATGTGGTATGCGCCTCGCGCACCAGCTCGGTCACGTTGCCGGCCTTTGGTATGTAGCCTACGCTCTTCCTTATTGTCTTGCCCCTTGCGCCCTTCGCCGCCAACTTACCGCTGGCTATTATCTCCGCGCCCAGCGCGCCGTTCTCCATGACTATGCGCAGCGAGCCCTGTATGACCCTCCTGGCGTTCAGGCCGCGCTCGAACTTCTCGGCTATGTCCCTCGCTACGAGCATTGGCTCGAGCATCTTGTTCTCTATCTCCATCACATTTATCTGGGGGTTTTCGACGCTGAACTTCTTCTTTATGTTCTCCGTAAGCGTGTCTATGGTGTGCCCCGCCCTGCCTATCACTCTGCCGGGGTTGAGGACATAGACTGTTATCCTTGTGAGCACCGGGGTCTTCTGTATCTCCACCCTGGAGAAGCCGGCCTTGACCAGCTCCTTGCTCAGGTACCTTGATATCTTCAGCTTTATCGTTGAGTTGTCTATGAATTTGCGCTCTATCGTCATTTATCCACCTTTTCCTCCTTTGCCTTGTGCTCCTCCTTGGGGGCGTGCTCCGGCTTCTTGTGCTCCGGGGCCGGCGCCGGTGCGGGCGGCATCGCCTTTGCGGGGGCCGCAGTGTGGGTCGCGTCCTTCTCCGGCAGCGCGGCGGGCTTTGGCTGCTCCTTGGCCGGCAGCTTGGTTATAAGCGACCTCTTCGGCGCCTCCTTCTTGGGGGCCTCCGCCTTTGGCTTCGGGCGCTTCTGCGCCGCCTTCTGGAACATCTTCATCTTGGACAGCGCGGCCTGGCCCAGCACCTTGTCGTCCATGGCGGATATGCCTATCTCCACCTTCGCGAACTCCAGGTCCGACCTCCTCGAGGTCATGTACCCGTATGTGCCGCCACTGACGAATATGGCGCCCTTGGACGGGCCCCTCCTCGCTATCATTGTCTTGTTTGCCGCAGCGTGCACCACGAACATGGCCTCTGGCTCGAAGCCCTTGTTTGTCGCGTTTGCCGCTGCGTTCACCAGTACCTTCTTTATTATCTGGGCGCACTTCTTAGGGTATCTGCCCTTCCTGCCGCCAAGCTCCGTCCTCGAGCCCATGTGCGCGTTGTGGCGCCGGTACAGAATTGGCCTGCCGCGGTATATCGTGTCGTCGAGTATCTCCATGGCGTTTGGCACTGTGCGGTACCTTATGGCAGTGCACACCGCGCCAAGGTCCTTGAAGCTGGCGTTCACGTCCTTCATGTGGGCGAACACCACGTTTGTCCTATTCTGGTTGTATGAGTACTTCAATTACTTCACCGCCAAGAACTTGCTGCCCTTCGTAGCCCTTATTCCGGGCGCGGAGTGCTGCACCCTCTTCGTAGTAAACGCGAACTCGCCCAGCCGGTGCCCGAGCATACCTGCCGTGATGTCTATCTGCTGGAACTCCTTCCCGTTGTGCACCATGAACTTCATGCCTATCCACGATGGCAGTATGACCGCCTCGCGCACATGCGTCTTTATGGGCTTGGTGGCTCCCTTCTTCCTCAGCTCCTCCACCTTCTGCACCAGCTTCCTGTACACCACGGCGTTCCTCCTTATGCTGCGGCGCTGCCTGGACTTGAGCAGCTTGAGGTAGCTGTCCATCCCCAGATTCTGCGCGTCAGGCGCAGTCATTCCCTTGTAAGCTATTCGCTCTGCCATTACTATCTCCTTGAAATAACCTTACCGGTGTTGCCATCGATTACCGAATCGCTAAGCGGATGCAGAAGGGTCTCCGTAAGCACGCCCTTTGCCACCCTTAAGAACCTCATGGCCTCTTGTGCGCAGGTATTTTGATCCTTTGTCACCATGTTCATCCCTTCTTCTTCCTTCCCACGCGGCTGGCCGCTATGTGCCCAACCTTCCTGCCAGGCGGTGCGTTCCTCGACGTCATGCTGCTCTTCCCCTTGTGGTGCTGCTTGCCGCCGAACGGATGGTCCACAGGGTTGAGGTGCACGCCCCTGTATCCGGGCCACATCGCGTTTATCGCATGCTTGATATAGTGGTTCTTGCCTGCCTTGACTATGGGCTGCTCGTCCATGCCGCCTCCGGCTATTACGCCCAGCTGCGCGCGGCACTCGTTGTTGAGCACCACCGAATCCTTCGAGGGAAGCGTGACCGTGGTGTTGTCGCCTATGTGCGAAGAGACGTATGCGGCGCTGCCTGCGGCGCGCACGAACTTGCCGCCGTCGCCCGGCATCGACTCTATGTTGTATATCGGTATCCCCTCAGGCACGTCGCCTAGCCTGACCACGTTGCCTATCGAGTAGTGCGGGGAGGGGCCTATGCGGATCTTGTCGCCGATCTTTATGCCCTCTGGCGCCACGAGGTAGCCGCTCTCCATGCTCTCGTAAAGCACCTTTACCAGGGGGGCCGTGTGGCCGGTGTGGTTTATTATTCCCACCACCTCGCACACGAGGTCCGCCTTCCTGTCGTTGGTGTACCTCACGCTGATGTCGAACGTGCCGGGGGCCTTCCTGTAAGCCGGTGAGCCCTTGCCCCTACGTTGCTGCCTCAGTTTCTTTCCCATTTGCGCACCGTTTTAACATGATAATGGATAATATAATGCCTGCAGGCCCACAGTCACACCAGCTTGAGCTTGGATGCAATGTCGGAGGCCTTGTACCCCTTCGCAACGGTTATGAACGCCTTCTTGACGTTGGCGGGCAGGTTGACGGTCCTTACGCTGGCCACCTTCACCGCGAACTGGCGCTCAAAGTCCTTCTTTATCTCGGGCTTTGTCGCCCTAGTGTCGACCACGTACACTATGACGTTGTTGCGGTCTATGAACGATATAGCCCTTTCCGTTGATACCGGGTGTATAAGTGTTGCCATTTGTATCACAGTGAAAGATTGAGCACCTCGCTCTTCAGGTTCTTCACGGCGTCCTCGCTCCAGACGGTCACGCGGCCTGGAACCCCGCCAGGCGCGAGCAGTGCCGCGCGCAGGCCGCGCACCGTGCACGCGTCCACGCCGGGTATGTTGCGCGCCGCCTTGACGACGCCTTCGTCCTTGTTGACCACTATGAGAACAGTGCGGCGGTGATGCGACTGCGACGCAAGCCTGCGCTGCCCCTTGCGCCTTGTGCGGCGCCGGCTGCGCTCCATGTCGTCAGTGAGCTTCAGGCTCGCGAGGGCCGCGACCACGTCCCTTGTCCTCTTGACCGACTCTATCTCGTTGCTTAGCACTATCGGAAGCTTGAGCGCGCCTATGGCGTGCTTCCTCTTGACGTAGTCCTCCTTCGAGGTTGCGGCGATGGAGCTCCTTATCGCCTTCTGGTACTCCTTCCTGTTTATGTTCTCCACAAGCGTCTTCTCGATAACGTGGGGGTGCGCGCGCTTTCCCTTGACCGCGCTTGGTATCCTCCTGACGTCGCCCTGCCTGCCGCTGGCAAGCTTCTGCCTTGGGCGGGCCGGGACTCCCATGTGCCTGCCGGTCCTGTAGGAGCTCATCGCCCCGTAGTACCTGGCCGTCGTCTGCATGCCTGCGAGGGGATAGTGGCCCTTGGGCTGCAGCCGCAGCGTGTTCTCCGCCACAACCGCGCGCCGTATAAGGTCCTCCCTTACCTCCTCATCGAAGACGTCGGAGAGTTCTATGCTCCTCTGCACGCCCCCGTTCATCGCAAGCACGTTCGCGTTCTGCATTATCATCATCTTGCTATGTAAACCAGCTTGGGCTCCTTTATGCCGGTCTCGTTGCGGTGCCTTATGGACTTCCTTATCCTGACAAGGCGCTTTGGCACGCCGGGCACCGACCCCTCGACCAATATGAAGTCGTTTTGGGGCTGGCCGTAGTTCTTGTATCCGCCATCCCTGGCAACTGACTGGACCTCCTCCTTCTTGCCCAGCTTAAGTATCCTCTTGTTGTGCTCCGTCCTGTAGTTGAACCCGAGCTGCCCTGCCCTCGGGGTGGTATAGAAGACCTTGCCTGGGCTGAATGCGCCGAGCGGGCCGCCGTGCCTTATCTTCCCGGTGCCCTTGTGGAAGTTGCGCTTGACGTGGAACCTCTTGATCGGGCCCTGCCATCCCTTACCCTTCGTGATTGAAGACATATCGACATACTCGCCGGCCTTGAACAGGTCGGAGGCACGCAGCTCGCTGCCCAGCACCTTGGATGCAAACTCGAACTTCTCCTCGACAGTCTTGCCGGTGGCCGGAGCCTCGAACCGCATCGGGTGGTGCTGCTCCGCGCTAGTGCCTGAAGGCTGCGCGGCGACAAGGACCGACACTTCGACAAACTCCTTGATCTTGGGCTTTATCGTGCTAATCTTGGACTCGTCGTGCTTTGTCTTCTTTATGCCCAGCTTCTGCGCCAGCGCCTTGTTGTAGATCTCCTCCTTGGACACCAAGTACCTTGAGTTGTGGTCCAGGACGTAGAGCCTTATGCCGTACGCCTCCATGCGCGGGAGCTCGAGAAGCGTGCACGGGATTGATATCTCCAGCCCCTTTGTCGTGGAATTGGAGTCGTCGACCATTATGAGATGCGTCATGCCTACCTTGTATGCCACTATGTTGGCAAGCCCCTGCTCCTCTACATCGGGGCTGTTCCTCAGCCTGGGCAGGCGCCGCCTAGCGCGCCTGTGCGGCCAATACTGGAGCGAACCGTGCGACATGAAATACACTATTTTGCTTTGCTATCCTCGCATCTTTTAGCTTGAAAAGCAGGGATGCTTCGCTGCAAACTGCTCTGTCGGGAACAAGAGCTTGATATTATTAGTCCCTATTACCTTTATAAGGTTTTGGATTGGAGGCAATTTGTGGAAGGGACGACTAGTGCACGGCCCTACTGGGGCGTACGCGGCGCGGACGCCGATTTGGACCGTGCCTGGCGGCGCGGCGCCTTCTTTGCCGGGGGCGCGGGCGGAGGCTGCTGGACTGGCGGGGGAGGCGGGGCCTGCGGCGGGCTGCCTGGTTTTATATCGGGGCGCGGCCTCCTTGTGCCGCCCTTGGCGCCCTTGCCCTCCCTCGACACCAGGTAGCTCACGACCGCGGCTATTGCTATGACAACTATTGCACCCTCCACAAGAGAGACGAACCCTGATGTGGATGTAGGGGCAGGACCCTGCGGCACTGGAATCGTGGTGGTGGATGTAGTCTGTTTCGGGACCTCAAGCTGCAGCGGCTTGTACATCAGCGCGACCACCGGATCCGCCGGTACCTTGAACGTGACAACGCACGCCAGCTGGTTGACGTAGAACTTGGTGATGGGTTCCCATACGGAGCCGTTGAGTATGAATGGGAAGACGTTGTTGGGCGGCAGCGTGCAGTTGTACCTGACGGTTACGTTCACCGTGAGGTTGTGCCCGGGGCCGATTGCGATGTCCACCGCTATCGCCTTCGTCAGGTTCTGCGGCGGCGGCGGGGACAGTGCGGTGTAGTTGCGCACGCTTACCGAGGTGGATACGGGCGAGGGTGAGTTGGTCGTTATCTTGACAGTCACGGTGCCGGAACTGAAGTTGGCTATGGCAGGCACCAAGTTGGATATCGTTACATTCACGCTGCCCGAAGCCGTGGAGTTTATGTGAACCTGTGGTATGGTTGTCGTTGCGACAGTGGATGTGGTCGTGGTGGATGTTGTGGTTGTAACCGTTGTGGACGAAACTCCAGTGCCGCCCCCGCCGCCACCCCCGCTGCTCGTGACCTTGGAGATCACGGATATTAGGGTTGTTGATGAGTTGAACGCGAAATGAGTTGTGGTGCCCTGGTCGGAGAGGAAGACGTTTGAGGGGTAGGTTGCGGTGAACGCCGGCTGGAAGACCGCATATGTGTTACCGCCGCCGGCCGGTATTGAAATTGAAGTCGACTGTGTGCCGAAGTTTATCGTGCCGGTGAACGGGCCTACGCCCAGACCCAGCGGCACGTTGACCGTTATTGTCTCGGTCTGGCTTATGCTTATGGTGGTCCCGTTGGTGGCGTTCATCGTGACCGTGGGGCTGGCGAACACCCGCACAGTGTTTGACGCGGTGTTGAACGTGAATGGGCTGGACCCTGTGCCGGTGTCGGTGAGCAGGACGTTGAACGTGTATGTGCCGGCCGGCTCGTTGGCAACCACGCTGCCGCTTGATCCCGGCTGTATCCCTGTGATTGTGTTGACGGTGTTGCCCAGCAGCACAAGCGAGGCGGTGAACGGGCCTACGCCTCCGGACGGACTCACCCCGTAGGAGATCCTCTGCGAGGTGTCGAGCACCACATTGTAAGGAGTAAGCGTTGCGGTGGGCGCGCTGTTAACCGTGAAGGACAGCGAGTTGTCCACGGTGTTTGTGTCACTTGTAAGGAATATGTTTGCGGTGAAGGCACCCGTGCCCCAGGCGGAATTGACCTGGAACGAGAAGCTGTTGGCGGATGTTGGGACGGACTGGTAGAATGCGTTTGCAACCAGGACGCCGGGTGCGTTGTATACGAGGAAGTTGTATGTGAACGGCTGGATCCCGCCAGACGCGGACGAAGTCAGCTTCTCCACCTGGCCCTGGTCGGCGGCCGCGGCGGAGGCGCTGAACGATGCAGACTGCAGCGGGGAGTTAACGCTGAATGTGAGGGTGTTGGAGGCCGAGACCTTCGCCGTGGCGCTGTCGTACAGCTGAACGTTGGCCGTCAGCGTGCCTAGCCCCCAGTAGGAGTTTACGGTAAACGAGAAGGTGTTCGTCGTGGAGGAGGTGGAGTAGAGCGCGTTCGCCACTTCACCCAGCGCGTTGTACACTATGAAGTTGTATGTGTATGGGGCGGTTCCCCCACTAGTGGTTGCGGTGAGGGTCTGCGGCGACCCCTGCAGGAGCGCGGAGTTTGCGGCGGTGAATGACGGTTGCTGCAGCGCCGGGTTCACCGTTATGGTGTTCGATGACGATACTGTGTTGCCGCCGCCCAGATCCGCGGCCGCTATGTTGAACGTCCATGCCCCGTATATGGTGTTGGTGCCCGGCGCTATGGCCGCGTACTGCACCCCGTTGAACGTTATTTCCGCGGTGTTGGAAGAAGATGCGGCGACGGTAAATGACAGATAGTTGCCTGTGCCAAGTTCTGCGGTGAGGGTGTTTTCGGAGGCGGCGCCTGCCCATGGGGGAGTCCACATTACATTGCCGCTGTAACTCCCAAGCCCCCCGCTTATCGCCGTCTGCGCCGCGGACTGCTGGCCCACATCTATTACCGTGTTGGAGAAAGTGTATGGGGCAGGAGTGGCAGTCAGCGTGCCTGCCGAGGCTATCCCCGTTAAAACCACGAAAGTGATAAGGAAAACATTGGCCTTTGAGGACATGCTAATTCGTTTTGGCGGTTCTGCGCGGAGCCGGACAGATGGACAGATATGATAGGGCTGGGGTATATTAATAATTTACTGTGCAGCCGCACCGGATGCGCGGCCCCGCGTCGGACGAGGGGCAGTTGCGGCTGCGGCGCCCTCTATCACCTGTATGTCCCTCATAACGGTGTTCATGGATGCCCTAAGGGCAGTTATGTCCGAAGTCTCTATCTTCACCTCAAGCATCGGCCCTGCATCCCTTATGCGCAGGCTGCTGCGCTCGTGGCGCCTCGACTGGCCGAGGAGGCGCGAGTAGCTCGTGCCTATCTTCTTCGGCACGAGCATGGTTGCAGTGTATTTACGAGATGTCATGCGCACCATCCTCAAGCATGCGTTGGCCTCATGGCTATGGACATTTGCTTGGTCCTGCCGTACCTCCATTCAACGCCGCGTGCGGCGTGCCGGACCGAAAGCTCCGATGCTACAGCCCTGCCGGCGGCGGGGTCCAGCCTGCTTATTATCAGCACACTGCCAAAGCCGTGCGCCAGGGCGTCCTGCGCCACGCGCTCTATGGTCCTAGAGCCGCGCAGCGTTGCAAGCGAGCCCTTTGCCGCGCCGGACCTGACGAACCTCTTGGCAAGGCTCCTGTCGGCGAATTTCCTGGAGAACGTTATGTAGGGCATGCAAAAATTAGCTCCTCTTCATGTACTGCCTCCTGCTTGGCCTGAACCGCACTGATCCGAAGCCCTTACTTGCGACTCCGCGGTGCACCCTGCCTGCATGCGTCAGGCCCCTGAAAGCCCTGCCGCCCTGCGATACCACGCGCGAATAGTTGCCGTCCGCAAGCACCGAGGGGTTGCTGCGGTCCAGGAGTATTACCTCGTAGAACCGGCTTGAGCCCGCCGAGCCGACGAAATATGAATTGAGGACCTCGCAGTTGGTGAACTTCGTGGCGGCGCGCTCCTCGGCTATCGCCTGGGTCGATTTCTGCCTAGAGAAGAACCTGCCTGCCTTCGAGGGCTTCCTGCCGCCGTCCGGTGGCTGCCGCTTCTTCTTGCCGCCCTTTATGCGGACCCTCACCATGACTACGCCCTCTTTGGCCTTGTACCCCAGCTCCCTTGCGCGTGGGATGTTTGTGGGTCGCTCTATGCGCAGGACCGGCGACTCTGAGTTCCACTTGATTATCCTGTCCTTGTAAAGCCGGTCGCGCTGCGCGTATTCCCTTTCGAACGTCTCCTTCATTTCCTTGTAAAGCCCCATCGCTACTACCTCTTGGTGAGTTGGCTGTGTTTGCACCTGTCTTGATTGAACAATTAGGCTGCAAGTTTTATTTGTTGGAAAAGGTATATAATAGTGACGGCGCGCGGGCTGCGGATTTGCGGCACGGCGGGAAGGGGAAGGTGGGCAGAAGATGGGGAAGGTGTTGAAAAATTGGGCAAAAAAGGCCTGCATAAATATCATGGATGGCACAAAACAATCATGGAAAAGGCAGCGCATGCGGTAGCTGCGGCAGACGCGGCGGCAGAGCTGGAGCGGGCGGAGATCGCAGGAGGGGTATCATCATATTTCACAGCGGTGAGGGCTTCGGTGGCGAAGCTGGGGCCCGACATGCAGAGGGCGTACGCGGAAACCGGGCTGCCGCTCTACGAGTCAGGGGTGGATGGCGAGCTGAGCGCAAGGCTCACGGTTAAGGCTAGGGGGCTGCTCAAGTCGGAGCACGTACTCGTAGTCGCGTACGACCTGTCCGGCGCCGGGCTTGCGCACGAATGCTCATACAGCATAAACACGAGGAAGATGGTCTACGGGGCGGGGGGGTACCAAGGCGTCTGTATTGAGATGGGATGCCGCAAGAGCGCGGCATTGGTGCTGGAGATACTTGAGAATGACCGGCTGGCCGACCTGAGAAAGGGCGTGCTCAAGAGCCTTCTGCATGAGGCCGGGCACATCAGGGCGCTGCGCAGCTCCGCGACGTTCGGAAACGATGCCGCAGCCTCCGAGAGCATGGCAGAGGCGTATGCCATGGCCAAGACAAAGACGTACGGCGTGAAGCCAGAGGATGCTGCGGCCGCGCTCCTTGCCATAGGCGCGTACCTTGATTCTAACCACAGCATACACAACAAGATACTCGACTCCCTTGCGCACTACAACGACAGGCCAGACATACCTGGCGCCGTGTTCGGGAACGAAGGCTGCACGGCGGCAGTCTACGGGGGCGACATGGCAGGGGCGGCGGGGGCGATGTACGCTAAGCTCGTCGGCGCGCTTGGCGAGCCGGATGGGGCGGGGGCGCTGCGGAAGTAGCAGGAGGCGCGCTCACGGCTGCATCCAGTCTATCTCGTAGTACTCGTAGCTGCTCTTGGGCAGCTCTATCCGCCTTACCTTGTAGTACGTGACGGCGGTCTCCCTGTCCGCTATAGCTATCACAAGCTCAAGCTTATGGCGCTTGGCCTCGTCTATTATGGCGGACAGCTCAGCGCCGCCTATGTACTCGTCCTCGCCCAGGGCCAGCATGCCGAACCTCGGGCTGTCCAGCCCTGGCACCTCTATGTCGCCGCCCTTCCGGTGGTAGAGGACAAAATCCATGGACATGTTCTTCCTCCTGCTCCTGCCAGGAATCGCGAGTATGAATGTCTTGCGCACGGAGTGGGCGACCCGTATGGCACGGGCCCATTCCGATATTAGGAGCTTGGCATCGCGGGGGAATACGTGTATCACGTGCTTGGAGTGCACCCATGTGCCATCGGCATTCATGGGCCTGGCGCCGGGAAAGTATATCCTGAAGTGCGTGCCGAACTTGAAGCCAGTCTTGACAACGTAGCCCTTGTCGCGCCAGTCTGCATAGACCTCGTAGAGCTTTGGGAAGTCCTTGCGCCGGCGCGAGGCGGCCACGAGGA
>JAKAPJ010000036.1 GCA_021807115.1 Microcaldota archaeon | reverse complement strand
ACTGACCCGATAGGGATTATGGACGGGAATGCGCAGCCAATATCAGGGCAGGCTTCGTATCCCGTGGCGGTCAAGATAGGGGGCCAGGGCGCGCTGAGCGGCTCCACGTCGCAGTTCATGTTCCTGTACGGCACGGTAATCCTCTACCCGTCATCCGCGCCCACATGCTCTAACATAGGGGTGACCAACAACCAGTTCTACATCTTGGCGGTGCAGGATGCGGCGAACCTAAACCCATCGGCATGCGGGGACGGCGGCCTCGTGGCGAATATAATGCCCACAGTAGGCACGCCAAATGTGCCATTCCTGCAGTTCAATAGCATAGTCTTCAACTACATACAGAACGACTCGCAGGTGCTGCTGAGCGGCCCTAACCTTGCGCTCTACAACATGTCGCAGCTCAGGCTGGCTGTGCAGTCCGGGGGGTATTACCAGTCACCATACACCCCGTCGTACTTTGACAATGTGCAGAGGACTTTCACGCAGCGCGACGGGGAGGGAATGTTCTCCTTCGGGCCGCTCATGCAGGAGGACGCCTACTTCGGCGGATCAGCAACGCACAGCAATGTGCTTATACCTAATTCGCTCACGCTGAACAGCCCGTTCTCCCTAAGCATGTGGTTTAACAGCAACCTGGCCAACACGGTGGCGTTCAGCAGCGAACTGGTGGACACGCTGCAGCCGAACCAGTACTCATTTGACCTGAAGCTCTGCGGCGAGGGGGGTTGTGTCGGGACAGGGTCTGGGCTGCAGCTTGATGTAGGCAACGGCGCCGAACTCTTGTACTCTGAGGCCAACGCCATATCCCCTTTCACGGCTAACACATGGTACAACGTGGTGGTGTCAGTCAATGGCAGCGCGGCCCGTGTCTATCTAGATGGAGGGGGGCCCGGCATAGTGCCATACGCCCCGAACAGCGTAGTATTTGCAGGACCGAACAACAGAATGGTAATAGGTGCAGCGGGTTCTGGGGACTGGTTCAATGGCAAGATAGCGGATGTGCAGCTGTATGATGCGAACCTTTCGGCCACGCAGGCACAGCAGCTCTATATGGAGGGGATAGGAGCCCCGCCCATATCCACCGCAAGACTGGTGGGATGGTGGCCGCTGGACGGAAACACAAATGACTACAGCGGCTACGGCAACAATGGAGTGGCGACGGCTGTAACGTACGGGCCAGTAACCGGCTACTTCGGTGATCCTATATACGCATATGCGCCACTGCTGCAGCAGAACGCAAGCGCGGTTGAGGGGGTGCTGGGCTGCATCAACCCTGCCATGTGCGCGGATACATCGGTGCAGCAGCTGTATGTGGGAAACTATAGATTAAGCTACTCTGGCGGCAGCGCCATGAACGAAACGGCAACGCTAGGCATGCCTAACGGGGCGGTGCCGCCTGCCGCTGATTTCATCTCGTCGGGCGCGGTGACCGAATCGCAGCCGCTGAACTGGATGGAGAGCACGACGCAGCCGTACACATTTTCCATATGGGTATACCCGAATAGGGACGGCGTTGTTATAGACGAGAACAATACCGCCGGATGGCATAAATCATGGCTGGAGATTTCGGGGGGGAAATATTATGCGCAGACCTGGACAGGTTTGCTGAAACCTGAACAGCTAAGCGGTGCGCTGCCGTATAACACATGGACCGACCTGGCATTCTCGTATAACAGCGCAAACGGAGGTACGTTCAACGGTTATGTGAACGGCGTCCAGACCATAAACGTGCAGAGCTACGGGGCGCGTTTGGCGCCAAGCGGCAATGCATATTATATGCTAGGTCAAGGCGACACTGTGAATATGGGTTCCGGGGCCCCGTTCAGCGGCATGCTCTCGGATTTCCAGACGTACAACGTGGATCTCAACCCGAGCCAGGTGATGGACCTCTACCTGAACAACAGCGTCCCGAACGTGCCGTCGAACATGGCATGGCCGCTCAGCCAGCCGTACGCAGGCATGTTCAACACCAGCGCGCAATCCAACGGCAACGACTTCGCAACGTTCTGGAGCGGCGGGATGATGTGCAACCAGGTGAATTCCATAACTGACGGATGCGGCGTGCAGTATGCGCCGGGCTGATGTTTTATCTATGTATGCTTTGATATCTAAGGGAAGGGGATAGGGGGATATTTCCATGGCAAGTTCAGCGGCAGGGGGCGTTTGGGGCAGGGGCCTGAGGCTGCAGTCGGCAGTGGAGCTGCTCATGGTGTACTCGTGGGTCATACTGATAGTTGCCATAGTGGTATCTGTGGCGTTCATACTCTCCTTTTCTACACCGACAAGCAGCTATCTGCCGTCCACATGCTACATACAGACGCTCTTCACATGCCAGGACACGCTGCTGAGCGGCAATTACCTGGGCAAGACGCCCATAACGTACATCGTAATATTCACAAACGAGCTGCAGACGCCTGTGTCGTTCCCCCTGAACTCCCTGAATGTGACGATGACAAACATAGGCAACTTCGGGACTGCAGTGTACACCGGCAACTGCACGCCGAACATTGCAATGCCCGGCGCCCAGGTAACCTGCAGCGAAACCGTGCCTGGCGCGCTGTCGCCCACCATCGGCAGCAGGGTGTCTACGCAGTTCGAGCTCAACTACAAGACGTGCACGAGCGGGAGCCTGTCAAGCTGCGGCACATCGGTGTACAAGACAAGCGGATATGCGACCCAGAGCATTGAGGGGCAGCTCGTAACGTCATCGCCATACATAGTTACGCTGACCATAAACACCATACTTTCCAAGAGCGTGGCGGTGAACGATGTGGGCGCCGCAGGTTTCGTACTTATAAACGGCGTGCCGTACCCGAACGGGACTGTGCTGTACATGCCAAAGGGGACATACATGCTTTATGCCGACCCGCTCAGCGGGAACGGCTGGGTGTCGTACAATGTGGTGTCTGGGACGTCTACTCTGGGCGCTTCCCCGCCGGGCGGCGGCTCGGCAATTACGCTCACCCTTAACTCCAACACGATACTCCAATCGCAATTCACCGAAGCGGTCTGCAACGTGTGCAACGGCAGCATTTCAGGCACGCCCATCTGCCCGGCGGCATGCCCGACTATAGGCCTTTGCCCGAAGACAGTCCCAACCGTGACCACTACCTCGTCCACGACCACGACCATAAACCCCGCTCCAACTACAAGCACCATAGGCTACTACTCTTGTGAACCTGCGTGCAACAACGCCGCACCGGGCTATTCCTGCCCGTCGTCATGCCCTACCCCGGTGGTGTGCAACGGGACAGTCGGGGTGGAATGCGTGCATTCCACGGGTTTCTCCGCCCAGCGGCAGGGTGCCGCCGTGCAGTCAGTAACGTGGGCGCAGGCTGAACAGTACCTAGTCACTATAAACCCTACAACGACCGTTGGCACGACCACGAGTACGTCGACGTCCACGACAACAACGGTGAGCGCAGGAAGCGGGGCGACGGTAGATTACTGCCATACGTGAGCGATTATAGCGCGTGCATGCGGCCTATGCTGCGCCCAGGCCGCTGAACATGGCGCCTATCACGTTCTGTACCATGATGAATATTATGATGCCGACAACTATGAATATCGGCATGAACCTCAGCCCCTTTACTGCTGAGCCGCTCGATATGGCAGACATTATGAGGCTTGCGAAGCCGGTTATTATTATTATTGCGGCGTAGGAGAAGTCGTCGTATTGCGCGGGGGTTATCTGCGGCGGAGCCGGCTTCAGGAAAGATACACCGGCGCTGGGCAGGCCGTTGGGGTTCGACTGCAGTATGCCGTTCCACACGTCGTCGGTTACCACTATCATCTGCGATGTGAGCCCGTATAGGACAGGGGCCGCTATCAGGCCCGCGAACGCCACGAATATCGTGTACATGAGCAGCTGCCCTGCCACCTCCTTCTGTATGAGCTGCTGGTTCCTCATGTCCGCGGATATCTGGCCTATGAGGTCTGCCATTGCGCCGCCGTACCTTAGGGACTCGGATATCATCCTTATCGCGTGGTTAAGCTGGAACGACCTGTATCTCTGCCCGAACTCTGCTAGCGAAAGCTCAAGCGTCTGCCCGCCGAACACCCTTCGGTTCAGCTCCTTCACCTCCTCGCTGAGGAACGTGAACTCCGGCCTCGCGGCGAGCAGCATGGCCCGCTCAAGCGATATGCCGCTCCTGAGGTTAGCGGCGGTTATCTGGAAGAAGTCTGGCAGCATGTTCTCCATCTTCGTCTTCCTTGCGTCTATGTAGAACTCAAGCACCATGTATATTACGCCCATGAAGACTGCGCCCGCTACCATGCCCCCTCCCCAGGATATCAGGAAGTTGAACTGCATGTAGAACATGACGAAAGATACCGCTATGAGCGTGGCCACGGCGCCTATGATGCAGATCCCCAGGAGCTTGTTGACGGACATCTTCATCCCGGCAAGGTCCAGCTCCCTTGATATGGCCCTTGCGGTGTTCCTCGAAATCAGGCGCTCGAAGTTTACCTCTAGTAGGGCCATGCGATCACATTGTGAACACGGGCCTCGACGCCCTTATCATCTGCAGGAACACTATCTGAAGGAACAGTATTCCGACCAGCACGAACTCAAGCACGCCTGCGTTCACCTGGAACAGCGCTATGAACGTGGTGAGTATGGTTATGACTGCTATACCCATGCTCGGCATTATCACGCCGAACAGCATGTAGAACATTGCCAGGGCGTTGAGCTTCTGACCGTATGCCCTCAGCTCTATGGTCCGCTCCTGGGATAGCTGGTCTATGACGCTCTGCAGCGACTCCACGACATCGGCTCCTGCCTTTATGCTCACGGATGCCTGGAGCATGACCTTCCTGAAAGAGGGGCTCTTGGTCTGCGCTATTGTGGAATCGATGGCCTCCTCAAGGGGCATGCCGAGCTGCACCCTGTCCACTATCTTGGCGAACTCCTTGCTCGCATCCCCGTACCCCGTGCTGACGGAGGTCAGGGCGTTGAACAGGGGCATGCCGGAACGCAGAGATATTATGAGGTCCCTGCACGCGAACAGTATGTCCCTCTCTATGTTCTTCGCGCTGCTGGTCTTCTTCCTGGATGGGAACTTCAGGAACGCCTGTAATGCCTGCTGGAATATGCCGTATGCCATTATGAAGCCCACGACTATGCCCTCTATGGTAGGCAGGCCCAGGCTCAGGAATATTGCTATAAGCGCGACAGCTATCACGGAGCTCAGAAGCGCCGCGGCGACCATCATCCTCTTGACGAACTGCGCAGGGGTGGCGTTTATGTTCTGCTCTCTGAGGGCGGCGTCCAGCCCCTTCTCCTTGGCAAGCACCTGGTTGATGTAGTTCTCAATCGGGTTGCGGCTCTTCGCCTCGGTGTATCCCGCATATCCGGATGCAGTCTTTGCCTTGCTGGCCGGCATCTTTATTCCGAACGGGAGCTTCTTCTGCTGCTGTTGCTGCTGTGCTGCAGTCTGATCCTGCGCGCCCATGGCCTTTGGAACCTCTATCTTTGGCATCGCCGGCATGACAATCTGCGGCTGCTGGCCGCCTGTCACCTGCTGCTGTTGCTGCTGGCCGGGCTGCTGCTTCTTCCCGTACTTGGACAGGTCAAAACCGCCGAACACGCTCTTCTTGGCAGGTTTCTGCTGTGGGTTGAGCGCGTTTATGTTTGTCAGAAGGTTCTGCGTTGCCACGGTCGTGGCCTGCGGCTGGGAGCCCGGGGCAGGCGCAGGGCGGGACTTGGGCTTGGGCTTGAGGGCGGTTGTCACCTTCTCGAGTATGCCGGCGATGCCCTTCTTGGGCTTGGGCTGCAGGACTATCCTCTGAGCGCCCACCTGCACTACCCTGCTGGGTTTTTTGAATAACTCCACTAGCCAGCACCTATGTTGTTAAGCAGGGCTATGGCATCGTCAAGCCGCTGATCCCTCAGCTCCATGAGGGATTGATCCAGCTCTGCCTGCTCCCCGCCGCGGCGCGGCTTCCCCCTGTGTGAAGCCGCCGTCACCTGCTTGAGGCCGTACACCTCGTTGGCCACCACCTCCAGGTGCTCCTGGTCGAACACGTTCTCCCTCAGCCCCTCTATTATCTTCTCAAGCTCCGATATCTGATCCGCAGTGGACAGGCTGGGCAGCACCAGCTCCCCTATGTCTATCTTCTTCCTGCTGATTTCGCCTATGGGCGACTTCTTTGCGGCCAGCCTCTTTACTATGCCCAGCAGCTCCGTCTTCGCCTTCTCCTTCTTCTCCGGCGCAGGCGCCTGCTCTGCGGGAGGCGGAGGGGTGGGCTGCACGACCTGGCGCTGGGGCTGGGGAGGGGGCTGCTTCACCACGTGCCTGCCTCCCTCTATATCGCTTATAGTGTCCATGAGCTCGTTGTACGACACCTGGGTATCCGCGAACTCGGGAGTTACGTATATCTGGGATACGTCTATGTACTCGACCTCCTGCCGCGACGCGCCCTGCTGGACGTCTAGTATGAGTGCCACCATGCCGTTGTAATCGCCCGCCTGCTGCTGGTCGGCCATTGCACCATCACTTGAAAAGCGTGTCCGAATAGGGCACGTCGCTGTTCACTATGTCCAGGACCTTGGCCTTGTCCTTGTAGTAGTTCGCTATCAGGAACCCGGCGTTGTCAACGTCGATGACGTTGTACTTGGCCATCCAGTTCAGTATCTTTGCCTTCTCAACCAGCTCCTCATCTATCTCCTTCTTGGTGAGCCCGGCGTAGAGGTTTATGACCTCGGCGAGGTGGGTCAGGTCGCTAACCTGCTGGAAGACGTCGTTGCGCATGTCCCAGCGGTAGAGCACGTTCGCATCCCCTGTCCTGAGCACCTCCCCGAACTCCAGCACTCGCCTTATGCCCCTGGTCCTGTGCCTGAATGCGGTAACTATGCCGCCCAGGGCGTTCATCAGTATCTTGGGGGTGTTGATGGGCGGGTTGGTCATCCTCAGCACCGTGTCCTGCACGTTATCCGCGTGGACTGTGCCGTAGACCGCGTGCCCGGTGTGTATCGCCTCGAACAGCGTCTCCGCATCCTTCTCGGTTCTTATCTCTCCGACAAGCATTATATCGGGACGCTGCCTGAGGGAGTTGACCATGAGGTCGTGCAGCGTGACCTCGCCCTTGCCCTCGGGGTTGGGCTGCCTGGTGAGCATGGTCACCCACTGTATGAACTTGGGCAGAGAAAGCTCCCTTGTCTCCTCCACGGAGATGACGCGCCTTGTTGGCGGGAAGAATATGCTCGAGGCGTTCAGGAAGCTGGTCTTTCCGCTCGCGGTTCCGCCGGATATTAGTATGCTGATCTCGTTCTGTATGCACAGCCATATCAGGCTGGCTATTGTCGGGCTGATTGACTTTATCTTCACCAGCGCAGGCATTGTCCAGGGGTTCTTCTCGAACTTTCGGATTGTCAGGGTGTTGCCCACCTGCGATATGGGGAACAGCGTGGCGTTGACCCTGGAGCCGTCAGGCAGCTCCGCGTCCATGAGGGGGGCGAGGTTGTTGATCTCCCTGCCTATCCTCCTCCCTATCGTCTCTGCCTGGTCGTATATGGTCTCCTCGCTCTGGGGCTTTATGTTGGTCTTGCACCAGCCTATCTTCTTGTGGAATACCCAGATGTCGTCCTTTGACCCGTTGACCGTTATTTCCTCAAGGTTCTCATCGGCTATCGTTGCCTCCAGGTCCCCCAGGCCCAGCATCATGTTTGTGAGGTACGCTATGAGTATCTGCTTCACTTCGGTGCTCGTGCCTGGCAGGTGCCGGTCTATGAGCAGGTTGCTGGCCGCGGCGACCTTGCGGTGCAGCTCAAGCAGATACTCCTTGTCCTGTGACTTGGTAGGGTCGATAGGGACTAGGACGAGCAGCTCCGCCCTGAGCGACAGTATGAGCAGCTTCGTGGCTGCGCCTATGCCGGGGAATGTGACCTCATAGCGCGGCACGAAGTCGTCGGTATGCCTTATGTTCACCTCTATGGGCAGGCCGTTCGCCGTGAGGTTGTAGTGCTGCAGCACCTTGTGCTCGTTCGGATTGGACTGTGCCACATCGGATTTTGCATTTTGGTCTTCAGCCATGCCGCTTCACCGGTTGCCTTCCTGAAAGCATAAACATCATGTGCATGCGCGCCTAGGGCCGTTTTCAGTCTATGTCCTCGGCCCGCTCCGACAGTTTCCTTATCGTCTCCTTGGTGTCCATGGAAGCCGCCTCGAACGCCTTGGCCCGCTTCTTCGCGCTGGCCACCGCCGCCACCTTCGCCTCGACGGACATGTTGGCGTTCTCCAGGGCGTTCATCTCCCCTATGAGCTTTGACGCCTCGCCCCTTAGCTCTGACAGCTTCTTCTGGGTGGCAGTCACGTCGTTCTTGGTCTTCTGCAGGGAGTCGTATATCTTGGACACCTGCCCGTAGTTTTCCTTGAGCTGGTCAAGCTCCAGTATCATCGACTTTATCTCTCCGCTCAGCAGCAACTGAATAG
>JAKAPJ010000035.1 GCA_021807115.1 Microcaldota archaeon | reverse complement strand
CGCCTTTGCACTGAGGGCAAACGAGATAGCGCTGGGCATCGACGAGAGGGTAATGGAAGAGAATGCAGGCTACGCCATAGCCAGCACCCTGCGCCGGCGCCACAAGGAGGAGCGGGCGGTGTTCCTGTGCGGCACGGGGGGCAAGGGCGCAATAGGACTTTCCACTGCGCGCCACCTGCTGAACTACGCAGACCTGGAAGCCGTATTCCTTGGCAATCCGGACCACATCCACAACGAGTCCACCCGCTTCAACTTCAAGATGCTAAATGACCTCATGGATGTAAAGATAATAGGTCCGGACAACATAGATGCGGTAAAGCCGCTCATAAAGGGCTCCGACTACATAGTGGATGCGATAATAGGGGTGGGCCTCAAGGGCAGGCTTGGCGGCTTCATATCCGGGATCATAAGGGCCGCGAACGAGTCCGGCAAGGAGATAATATCCATAGACCTTCCCACTGGGGTAGACCCGGACACTGGTGCGCCCAACACGGCAAGCATAAGGGCCAGGCACCTCTTCGCGCTGCACAAGATGAAGAAGGGGTCCGCGGCAGTAAAGTCGATAGAGGACACTACTGTCCTGGATGTGGGCGTGCCGCTGTCAGCGGAGCTGTTCACGGGCCCTGGCGACCTCATAGTAGCCACGGAGCCAAGGCTTCTCACGTCAAACAAGTACACCCACGGCAATGTCCTGATAGTGGGGGGCAGCGACGAGTACAGGGGCGCCCCGCTGCTCGCGGCATTTGCAACCGGGAACTCCCTGGCCGCGCTCAGGACCGGTTCAGGGTACGTCACCGTGGCCGCGCCAAAGAGCGTTATAGACATAACATCCAGGACCTCGCCCCTTCTGGTTACTAGGGAGATAAAGGGAGGGGACGCGATCATGGATGACATGCGCACCCTGGGGAACTTAAGGCACGACGTAATAGTGCTTGGGCCCGGCCTCGCGCAGTCAGAGGCCGCGTTCAAGGCCGTGGCAGAGATAATAAAGATGGAGAAGGAGCGCAGGAACTCCATGGTGATAGACGCAGGGGCCATACATGCGCTCAGGCGCTACAAGCACATGATAGGCCCTAACATGGTCATCACGCCCCATGAGGGAGAATTCAAGGCGCTTACTGGCATAAGCCTCAAGAACCTCACGCTCGGCGACAAGGCCAAGAGGGCGATAAATTACGCCAAGAACTACGCATGCACCGTGGTGCTAAAGGGGCACGACACGATAATAACGAACGGGGACATCCTCAAGATAAACAGGGCCAAGACGCCTGCCCTTGCCACGATGGGCACTGGCGACGTCCTTGCCGGCATAATCGCGAGCTACGCCTCCATACACAAGAACGTCTTCGAGAGCGCGGTCGCGGGGGTATATGTGCATTCCAGGATAGCGGACCTGCTCTATCTGAAGAAGGGCGACCACGTCATAGCGCAGGACGTGATAGAGGCGATACCAGAAACATTAAAAGTATTTGACGTAGAAGCTTAAGTCATGGTGGCAGCGCCGTAGCAGTGTTGAGATGACCGTTTACAAGTCCGACTACGAGGCCGCCAAGGCCCTCCTGTGGCCGGAGGAGACAGTCGAGGTTACGGCAACCCAGCGGCAGATAGGCCCAGGAGGGTCCGTCATAACCCCGACCACCATAGTTGCGACAGACAAGCGTGTCATAATCATAAACAGGGTAACCTTTGGGATGAGGAAGGACATAGAGAGCATACCCTACAACAGGATAACCAGCGTTCGGTTCGAGCGCGGTATCATATCATCCTCAATATTCTTGCGCATAGAGGGTTTCACGGAGCAGACCGATGCGCTGCTCAAGGCGAGCAAGCAGTGGGGCGAGATAGACGGCCTGCGCCATGACGATGCGAAGGCAATGACCGACTACATAAACAAGATGCTTTCGACATCTAACGCGGAGGCTCACCCCGCACACGAGGAAAGGCGGCCAAGCGCGCAGAAGGAGGAGGCTGCCGCGGCCCCTGTGCATCCTGGGGCGGGTGGCCACGTATACTGCTGGAAGTGCGGCTCACGCAACACGATAGACTCAAGGTTCTGCAGCAGCTGCGGTGTGCAGCTCACCAAGTGATGCTTATACCTATGGTAAAACGGTGATATGATGGTGGTGCATCCGGGAGATGTGGAATTCGCGAAAAAGTGGTTCTGGCAGGATGAGACGGCAATAGTGACCGCCACGCAGAGGCGATTAGGCCCCGGCATGTCCCTCATAAATCCCACCACGGTAGTTGTCACAAACAAGCGCATACTGATAATAAACAGGGCGACCCTTGGGCTGAGGAAGGACGTGGAGACCATACCTTTCAACCGGGTAACCTCCGTGCGTGTAGAAAACGGCTTCATATCCTCATCAGTATACCTCAGGGTGAGCGGCTACTCCTCAGGTGAGCAGGGGTTCCTCAAGCCAGGCGAAGATGAGGGGCAGATAGATGGGCTGCACCAGCAGGACGCCAAGGACCTTGCCGACTATGTGGACAAGGTGATATCCGGAGAGATAAGCTCAGGCTCACAGCCAGATATGCCTACTGCACCCCAACAGGCGCCACAGCCACAGAGGCCAGCGCGGCAAACTTCCAGTTCGGTTACGGTCTACTGTCCCAAGTGCAAGGCCAGAAACGATAGCGCTGCTGCGTTTTGCGAGATGTGCGGCGCAAAGCTCGGCAACTGAGTCACCGCCGATTTGCTGCCTTGTTGGAAAGCGCCTCGTCCATCGAGTACTTTTCTATGATCTTTGCCTTTATGGCGTCTATGTCATTCGCATTCATCGCCCTGGCAACATGCTCAGCCTGATTGAGCTTGTTTGCGTGCGCGTTGTAAGCCTTTATTGCGGCAGAATACGCGTCGCGCTCGTGCTGATTTTTTATTCCATGCGGCTTTGCCAGGTTCCTCTTTTCCTCTATCGATATCATCTTCTGCGGATAGAACAGCTTTGCATTGAATGCGGCACACACCTTCCTTGCGACCTCGTTAGGCTCCTTATCGCATGCTATTATGGACGGCACGCCTGTGCGTCCTATCGCGTCAATAAGCCATTCTACGCCGGCGAAGGTCTTGTGGCCCGCCTGGACCATGTGTCCGTCCAGGTTGAGGCAAACGAATGCCGATGTCTTGCCGGTGTCAAGCCCGACTATGAGGTGCATGGGAGACACACATGTTACCCTTCGCTTATCCTGCAGTAAGGTATGATACCGTCCTGTTCAGCATTTGGGGTATGGTATCGTATTCGCAGTTCACCACATATGAAGGGGGCGGTGACACCGAATAGAAGCTCGCCAGAAGGTTCTGGTGGTTTATCACCTGGCTTGAATTCGTCATGCATGCATCGAATCCGCTGATGTTTAGGCCCGATCCGGCCGCGACGCTGTAGAGCGACGAGCCGCTTATCGGGGCGCCCGTATACAGTATGCTCAAGTTGTGCATGTACGCCCCGAACTTCTCCGGCTGCATAGATGCGCAGAAGAGGTTCTCGTTAAGCCCCAGCGTCTCGTTCAAGCCGTATCCGGCATAGTACTGGGTCTCGTATCCAGTAGTGATGAACTTGTAGCTAACATTCAGCTCGCCAGGGCGCTGCAGCGACTGGTTCAGCGCAGCGTATATCCCGCCTATCGCGCCAGGCGCGTATGGGTCTATGAATGCGTATAGGGGATACGGCGGCTTTGTGGTGCACGCTACTTTGTCGGCTATCTTCACCACCCCGAGCGCTACCACCGTGTCGTTTGTTGTAGATGACGGCACCGCGCTTTCCACAAACGACTTCGCTAGCGAAAGGTTCGCATCGTATATTAGCAGCGACAGCGAGAACGTCTTGTTATTGTAAAGCGGGTCTATGTACGGTACCGCCACAAACCATTCCTTCTGTTGCGACAGGTAAGACGCAGTAGCCTCGTTCATCTTCGAGTAGAACGGTAGCAGCGACAGAGACGACTGTGTCAGTGTGGCGTATCCTGCAAGGATCCTGCCGGCCCCGGCTATGGCCTGCGATTCATTGTGCACAGGCGTCATGCACGTGCCGTTGGCAAGCGTGCCATAAGAGCAGTTCTCCATGAGCAGGCCCGGCTTAAAGGTAGACAGCTCAAATGACAGCGCCACAAGCACCACTACTAATGCTATGAGCGTTATGTGCAGATAGTCAAGCCCGAGGTTTTTCAGCGCGGGCTTTATTATTAGGACCGGCTCGCTGCCGCTAAGCCTCCCATTGTCCCCCTTCCCCTGAGATTTCGATCCCACAATACCACTTGGTTATCGGGCTCCGCGGGATTTGAACCCGCGACCTATGTCTTCCTCCGATGTTTAGGAGGACATCGCTCTATCCAAGCTGAGCTAGGAGCCCTTCGTGCCCTTAACGGGCATTCATTATTCAACATACAATTATTAATTAATGCTGTGGCTTATTATCAGGTGTTGAAATGTCAGGGGATGCCACGGCAGTTGCAAATCCATTGGGGCTAGGCTACTATGTGATGAGCGTGCCCAATGCGCCTTCCGACGGCATCCTGTGCAGCTACACGGACAGCGCAGGGAATAAGGTATTGGAAGTCAGGCGCGCCACATCCCCCACGTCTGAATACTCCCTCGTGGACGGGGAAAACAGGGCGCTTGGTGTGTTCAGGCCAAAGCCACTTGGCTTTGTCTTGGGCTTCGGGCTGTACAACAAGCAAATGGCGCTGATCGGCAGCGCCGTGGCTACACCGGCATTCGCCGGCAGCAAGCAGGACTTCGTGCTTGAGGACCCAGACGGCAAGGAGATTGCGTTCGCCCTGGCCATAGACCGGTTCGGATCAAACTACTCCATAACATCTGCGGACAGGACCGGTGCGATAGCCGAGCTGCGCCTTATGGATCCAGGGGGCGCATCCAATCCTGGACCGCTTTCCGCGAAACGCGTCTTCAATTTCGCAAAAGGCCCGCCCCACTCCCTAGAAATAATAGACGCCAAGTTCCCCACTATACTACTGATCGGGCTAACGTCCTTCATGGCGCATCAGAACTCTGTCCTTTTCTATGGGTTGTGACGCTTCACGCCCAATGTCACATCCTGTCCAGCGTCTCTATGCCCAGAAGCGCCAGCGCATACTTTATGGACCTAGCGAACGAGAGGGTGAGCGCCAGCCTTGCAACCCTCTCCTCCGCGCTGCTCGCCTTGAGTATCGGCATGTCCTCGTAAAACTTGCTGAACGCCGCGGACAGGTCTATGCAGTATGTGGCGAGGGTATTGGGTCTCAGCTCGGTGCAGGCCTTGTCCACCACATCCGAGAGCCTTGATATGAGCTTGACGAGCTCGAATTCCGAGTCGCTTCCGAGCGCAGCGCGGCCCGCCTTCCCTATCTCCGCCTCCCCTATCTTCGAGTCCTCAAGCAGCCTCCTGGCCCTCGCATACATGTACTGGCAGTAAGGCCCGGAAACCACCTCAAAGTTAAGCGCGCGCTTCCACGAGAATACGGTCTTCTTCTCCGGCGCCTGGCGCAGCAGGTCGAACTTTACGGCGGCTATGGCCACCTTGGAAGACACATCATCCTTCTCGCTTTCAGTGAGCTTGAACCTGGAATCCGAAAGGATCTCCATCGCCTTCTTCTTTGCCTCAGACAGCAGGTCGTCTGCCGTGTTGCCTATCCAGTTCCCCTTCCTGCCGGATAGCGAAAGGCCTGACTCGAGCTCGAGCTCGCCATACGACAGGTGGGTTATCCCGGCCGCTATGTCCGCCCTGCCCATGGCGCCGAACGCCAGTTTCAGCAGGCTCTGCGGATAGTCCTGCCTCACGTCTATAATGTTTATGGCCCTCTTCACCCTTCCGAAACCCATTGGCTTGCCGTCCACGGAGGTGGTCGTGTACAGCGGCCTGCCGTTTGGCTGGGCCGCTATGAATTCGGAGTACCTGAACGGATCCTGCACCATCCCGAACTTCCACATATGGAAGGCGATGTCCTTGGCAACATAAGTTGGCGTGCCGTCCCTGCGCACCAGTACCTTTATCTTCTCCTTGAGCCCCCTGAACTCCGGAGGCAGGTCGCTTATGGCGCCCAGGTCTATGCCTATGCAGTTGTCGTACTGCCCGTCCACAAGCCTCTTCGCAAATCCTGCCTGCACCAGCATTGCAATAGCCTTTTTGAAAAGGTCCACGGCAACCATGTCCGTCTCCCAGACAAGGATGTCGCGGTATATGCCGTACGCGAACGCGGTCTCGTTCTGCGCCCTGACGCACGTTTCCGCCAGCCGCCTGGCCATTTTGGACTCGCTCGTCCCCGGGCTCTCCATCTTCTGCAGCAGGGCGGACAGCTCGTTCTTTATGTTGTTAACCTCCATGTGCCTGTTGATTTTTACGTACTCCTCCCCCATCCAGTGGTCGAACTTCTCGCCTTTCGGGTCCTTGTTTACGTTGATGTAGCTCCATGTGCTTTCCACTACCTGCAGGCCGAGGTCCTCTATGAAATCCTCTCGCTCCACGCTATATCCCGCTCCCGCGCATATGTTTGCCACCGCGTCCCCCAGTACCGCATTCTTCAGGTGGCCCAGGTGCCAAGGCTTGTTCGGGTTCACGCTCGGGTATTCCACTATGACCTTCTCCCCATTCCCGAGATCTGACGCAGCCGCCCCAACCTCGATCCCGAAGGCGTAGTCCAGTGTGTCGCTCACATAACTTTCCCGCACAAGGGCGAAGTTCATGTAGCCGCCCTCCACCCTGACCTCCCCTACGCACGCGGGCTTTGACATTGCCGAGGCAATGCTGCCGGCAACATCCTTGGGGTTCATGCCCTTCTCCTTGCCTATCCTGAATGCCACGGAGCATGCCATGTCTCCGAATCCCCTCGCGAAGTCAAGGGTGCCCTCAAGCTTCGCGGGGTCGTAGCCGCATTTCTCCATCGCGTTCCTGATGGCTGCGCCTATCTCCACCTTAATTTTTGCAGAAGGCGAGGCGTTCATATGCAAATCAAACTACATATGACCCATAAACAAATAAATATTAACCGATACAATCAATAGGTAACAATCCAGCTCTGATCGTCTAGTCCGGTCAAGGACACGGGCCTCTCAAGTCCGAAACCCGGGTTCAAATCCCGGTCAGAGCATAAAATTTTACGGGTTGACAGGTTCAAATCCCGCACCAAAAGCTATATAAAGAAGGTCTTCCGCAACCAATAGTATGCCATACCAAGAAGACCAAGAAATACTGAGCAGAGTGTATGTGCGCGTGACAGAGGATCCGCTTATATCAAAACAGAATGCAAAGTACATAGAAGCTCACACCGAATTCTTGAAAGCCAAGCAATCGAACATTAGAACCGTAATTAAGCACCTATACCACATAAGGAGGTTTTTCAGATTGCTAAAAAACCCCAAAAAAGACTTCAAGGAGCTTACCAAAGATGACATACAAGCGGCCATGGCGCGGATGGAAGACACTGAGTATGGTGCAGAAACAAAGAGGAACATAAAGGTAGTCGTCAAGGCGTTCTGGAAGCACCTTAAGGGTGATGATGAATTTTATCCGCCTGAGGTAAGGTGGATTAAAACAGCAGGTGGTGGCGCGGGCAGGAAACTGCCGGAGGACTTACTAACTGAAGATGAAATTAGGAATATGATAAACAAGGCGAGTACCCTTAGAAATAAGGCGATAATCGCGCTGTTATATGACACAGGGTGCAGAATAGGCGAATTGCTCAATATGCGCAAGAAGGACGTAGAGTTAAACACCACACCAGCTCACGTTCTACTGGATGGGAAAACGGGCCCAAGGATAGTACCAATAATCTTTAGTGCACCTTACGTAGCACAGTATATCAACTTCATAAGCGAAAAGAAGTCTACAGAACCCTTATGGACGGTGTACAACAACGGTAAGGATACAGACAGAAAGTCTGATTATGCCGGAATAAGGAAGATGCTCAAGGACATTGCTCTGAAGGCCAAAATAGGGAAGCGGATCCATCCACACCTATTTAGGCACAGTCGAGCCACGTCCTACGCCAACAAGCTTACGGAACAACAGCTAAAGCATATGTTCGGCTGGACTGGTGGCAGCAAAATGGCAGCCACATATGTTCACATGAGCGGAAGGGACATAGATAATGCGGTATTGCAAGCGAACGGCCTAAAACCTCTAGAAAACCTTGTGGGTTCAGAATTGAAGGCAAAAGTGTGTCCAAGATGTCAATTCCAGAATACTATGGAGTCAAAGTACTGCAATAGGTGTGCTCTACCCTTAGATGCACAGCAAGCAATGGAGGCGCAAAGCAAAGAGGCCGACATTAAACAGGCGATAGCAGAAGCCCTGAAGGACCCGAAGGCGATAGAGGAGATAGTGCATGCCTATTTATTGATGCAGGGAAAGAAAGGGAAGAGGCAATGAAAATTACCGTATTACTTTAATCGTCACCGTAAACATTTTTTCAAGCAGCATAGGATTCGAACCATGCTGGCTGGTTAGGGATTTATTGCTAGACGTATAACCAATCCATATGT
>JAKAPJ010000012.1:11427-38223 GCA_021807115.1 Microcaldota archaeon | reverse complement strand
GCGACTGCGCAAAAACCCACGGCCGCGTGAGCGCAGCGGTGGGCGAAATGATTCGCGGCGGCATGGTGCCGATTGTGCTTGGCGGGGGGCACGACATAAGCTTCGCAAATGTCCGTGCGCTTTGCACAGCCGCAGGGGGGGAAGTGGGCGGCATAAACATCGATGCTCACTTCGATGTGCGCGAGGTGGTGGGCGGCAGGATATCCAGCGGCACTGCGTTCAGGCGTGTCCTTGAAGAATTGGACGGGGGCGTAAATGGCAGTAACTTCGTGGAGATGGGTGCGCACGACAACCTCAACTCACGCGCACACCACGACTATCTCAAGGCAAAGGGGGCAAAAATAATCACTCTTGACCAAATAGACCGCAATGGCATGGCCGAATCGATGAAATCGGCGTTGGGCGTTTCGAACTCCGGCACGGCTGCAAGTTTTCTTAGTGTGGACATAGATGCCATGCCGCAACATCTTGCCCCCGGCTGCAGCGCGCCCGGCGCACGCGGCATAAGCTCACGCGACATATTGGCCGCGGCATACGCCGCAGGCGCGCACCGCGGCGTTGGGATTTTCGATGTAATGGAGGTCAACCCTAAGTATGACATCGGCGGAATGACCTCCCTGCTGGCTGCCTCAATAGTTGTCAGCTTCATCAGCGGCTTCGCGACTAGGAATGCGGCATCTAAGCGGCAACGGTGACTGTTATGAGACCAATGTACTACGGTGAGCGTCCAAAGGGTGACATCAGGGCTGCGCACGGCAGCAGGCTGCACTGCAAGAGCTGGGACACGGAGGCCGCAATGCGCATGCTCATGAACAACCTGGATCCTAACGTCGCAGTGGACTCTAGCAAGCTGATAGTATATGGCGGCACCGGCAGGGCAGCAAGGAACTGGAGAGAGTACAACAGGATAGTACGCGCCCTTGAGAGCCTCGAAGATGACGAGACGCTGTGCGTACAGAGCGGCAAGCCCGTATACGTCGCGCCAACGCACCCAGGCGCTCCTCGCGTAATAATAGCCAATTCAAATATAGTCCCCAGGTGGTCCACGGCAGAGAACTTCGAAAAGTACGATGAGATGGGACTTACCATGTACGGGCAGATGACGGCAGGCAGCTGGATATACATAGGCACGCAGGGTATCATACAAGGCACGTACGAGACATTCTCAATGCTAGGCAGGAAGGAGCTGAAGGCAGATTCGCTGAAGGGTAGATTCATACTGACTGCGGGCATGGGGGGGATGAGCGGCGCCCAGCCCCTGGCAGGCACATTGAGCGGTGCCGTGATACTTGATGTAGAAGTGCGCAGGAACCGCATAGAGCGGAAGGTGCGCGAAGGATACTGCGACATGATGGCGGAAAGCCTGGACGAGGCCCTGAAACTGGTCTTCCACGCAAAGAAGTCAGGGGAAGCGCTTTCAATAGGGCTGGTGGGCAACGCCGCTGAGGTATATCCCGAATTGGTGCGACGTGGGATCATACCTGACATTGTCACCGACCAGACCCCGGCGCACAATCTGCTGAGCTATGTGCCGATAGGTAACATAGAAGAGCTTGACAAACTGAGGGAGAATAACCCTGATGAGTACAAAAGGAGGTCGCTTGCGTCGATCAAAAGTCACGTCAAGGCTGTGCTGGAA
Source organism: Microcaldota archaeon (assembly GCA_021807115.1). Taxonomy (GTDB): domain Archaea; phylum Micrarchaeota; class Micrarchaeia; order Micrarchaeales; family Micrarchaeaceae; genus JAJZYD01. Next base: position 36,584 of record JAKAPJ010000012.1, on the reverse strand, counting down.
ATGAAGAAGGCAGGCGCAATAGCGTTCGACTACGGCAACAACCTCCGCGCGCAGGCGGAGGTCGCAGGGCTTAAGATGAGGGGCCGCGGCGGCAGGTTCCTCTATCCTGGTTTTGTCCCGGCTTACATCAGGCCCCTGTTCTGCGAAGGCAAAGGCCCATTCAGGTGGGCCGCGTTGTCCGGGAATCCTGAGGACATAGGCAAAATCGACAGGATGCTTGTGGAGCTTTTCCCGCAGGACAATACGCTCAAGCGATGGCTAGGCATGGCGGGAAAGAGGATACCTTTCACAGGGCTGCCGGCGAGGATATGCTGGCTGGGGTACGGAGACAGGGCGCTTGCAGGCATCGCGATAAACAGGATGGTGCGGAAAAAGGAGCTGGAGGCGCCAATAGTAATAGGCAGGGACCACCTGGATTGCGGATCTGTCGCATCCCCCTACAGGGAGACCGAGGACATGAAGGACGGCAGCGATGCAATAGCCGACTGGCCCCTGCTCAACTTCGCCCTGAATACGTGCAACGGCGCCAGCTGGGTAAGCTTCCATAATGGCGGGGGCGTAGGGGTCGGCAACTCCCTGCATGCTGGCATGGTGATAGTGGCAGACGGAACCGCGGAGAGGGAAAAGCGGCTCAGGCGCGTTCTCACGGTAGACCCCGGGGTGGGCATCGCGCGCCATGCGGATGCAGGTTACGAGGATGCGATCAAGGCCGCGAGAGTCAGGGGGGTGAAGATACCAAAATAATCAGGCTGTCGGATGGAGCATGCTGACCTTATAATAGAGAACTGCGGCGAGCTAATCACCGTGGCCGGCGCAAGCGGGAGGCCCAAGTCCGGCAGGTCGCTGGACGGAGTCGGGGTCATAAGGGATGGCGCAGTCGCAGTGCGCCGCGGCAGGATAGCATGGGCCGGCGGCAGCAGCGAGCTGCGCGAACACGTCAGCCCAGGCCGCGGCACCAAGACGATAGACGCCAGCGGCAAGGTGGTGATGCCAGGGTTTGTGGACTGCCACACCCATCTAGTATTCGGTGGCTCGCGCGAGGACGAATGGCTTCGCAAGCTTGGCGGCGAGGGGTATCTGGAGATTCTGAAAGAAAATGGGGGAATCCTTAGCACCGTGAGGGCCACCAGGCGGGCCACCGCGGATGCCCTTATAAAGCGCGCAATGCGTCATCTGGGCGGCATGCTCGCGCATGGCACAACCACCTCAGAAGTCAAGAGCGGATACGGGCTCACCATCAAGGATGAGATAAAGATTCTCAGGGCGGTCAAGGAGCTAGGCGAAATGCAGCCGGTGGGCCTGGTTCCCACATTCATGGGCGCCCACGCCGTCCCTGCTGAATTCGGCAGCGCGGCAGAGTATGCGAAGTTCGTGGCAGACAGGATGGTCCCAGAGATTGCGCGGCTGAAGCTGGCCAAGTACTGCGACGTGTTCTGCGAGGAATCAGCATTCTCCCCGTCGGAAAGCAGGGTTGTGCTAGAGAGCGGCAGGCTACACGGACTTATCCCACGCATGCACAGCAACGAGTTCAATGACATCGGGGGTACGGCTGTGGCAAGGGACGTGCGCCCCGCAAGCATTGATCATCTCGATGTGCTTTCAAGGAGCGCAATCGCGGACGTAAAGGCGTCCGGCGCCATCGCCGTGCTGCTGCCCGGAATCCGCTTCTTTTTGGGCGACTTTGCAGGGAGAAGCACAAACGGCAAACGGCTCATCAGTGCAGGTGTGCCTATCGCCATTGCGACAGATTTCAACCCCGGGACATGCTTCTGCTACTCAATCCCTATGATGTTGTCACTTGCGTGCATCCAGATGGGGCTCAGCCCCGAGCAGGCGATAAACGCAGCCACAATAAACGCCGCACATTCCCTCGGTCTTTCCGACCAAGTGGGCAGCATAGAAGCCGGCAAACAGGCGGACTTAATAATACTCGGTATAGAGAACCATAGGCAGTTGCCGTACTGGGCTGGCATGAATCCGGTTGAGACTGTGGTAAAGGCCGGCAGGATAGCCAGCAGTGCGCCTGCCATGCCAAATCGGCGATAAAAATGTGGGCGGTTTCAAGGATACTGCAGGAGATCCGTGGCGAAAGGGTCAAGGTTGGCAGCGGATACTACTACATCATGCGCCGCGGCGAAAGCCGCGTGCTCAAGCCAGGCGGCAGGTTCCTGCCTAACTCCGAGCTCACCTACTCAGTCCTGAACGAGAAGAGCATCTTCACCGGAAGCTACTACGACCTCTTTCTGCCACTCATGGAGCTGTATCAGAGCCCTAGGGTACTTGTGATAGGCCTAGCAGGAGGCGTAATACCTTACCAGATCCACAGCATTTACGGCCGGCGGGCATCCATAGACGTGGTAGAGGTAGACGCAGGCGCTGTGCACCTACCCGAGAGGTTCCTGAAGATAAAAAGCCAGCCGTGGCGGGTCATAGTCGACGACGGCGCCGGATACGTGGAGAAAACCAAACAGAAATACGATGTAATAATACTCGATGCTTATAAGGGCGATGCAATACCTGAAATATTCACGGGGGCCGCATTCGCCAAGGCGGCGTTTTCCGCGCTGTCGGACCACGGTATACTAGCAATAAACCTGATATCCCCAAGCGCCATAGGGCAGTACACCATTTCCCTGTCGGGGCACTTCTCCGTATACGCGTGCAACGAGCGGCAGTCGAATTGCCTGATACTGGGCTCCAAGCACTTCGATGCTGCGGCGATAAAGGCGGCCTCGTCCCACTTCTCAAAGGACGAAGGCGCCAGATACCTGCTAAAGGTCTACGGGGACCTTGAGGAGAGAAGGCCCCTGCATGTGCAGGGCTAGCACCGCAGCGCGATAGGCAGGGCGCATGCCGCTACCCCCTGGCCATCCCACCCCCAGTCGCATACACCACTTCGTTGCCAAATCCTGCAGTGACCACAAGTATGCCGTTTGCCACGCGCATGTCCACCATGTCAGCTTTTGCCGCCGCGCTCACCGCCGAGTAAAATCCCGAAGTGGCATTCCATGCGCCCCCGCTCCCCGAATACCACTGCACCATGTTTCCGAACATCTCAGCCTTCTGGATGTCATGGTAGGTTCCATATGCATGGGCCAGCCCTGTCTCTTCGGCGCCGAGCTGGTGCGCCATATAAAGCGCCGAGAGGACGGCAAGTAGGCAGATTCCAAGCAGCAGCCCATAAAATGCCATCTAGCCACCACATACGGTTATGCACGGCTGGTATGTATTGCTCCCATATTGCGTAACTATGCACTCCGTGGCAAGGCGCGTGCAAAGCCCCTTGTCGCCCACACTGCTGCTCGAATTCCCAACGCTCATCTCAACATACCCTAGCCCATAGTCGTGCGCAAAGCCCGAAAGCATACGCCCCATGCACCCCGAAGCGCCCACATATGCGCAGGTTTCCGCAGTCCTGTTCATGCTCAATGCGGCCTGCATGTCATAGAACACGTCCGAATACGACGGGTTGGCGCCGGCATAGTTCCCCGACCATGAATAGTCAAGCGCAGCTATGCATCCGAAGCCCAGCGTGACCACTGTCACAGAGACAAACGCCTCGACAAGTGCAGCTTGTGCTTTCAACAAACCACTATACTACCTGGATAATCGACCCCCTGTAAACCACCGATTGGTTTGCCGCAATACCTGTCACATTCGCGGTCAGGTTGAATGACAGAGGGATGCCGTCCTTGCACAAATAGTATGCAGGGCCTCCCTGATACCATATTTTGCATCCTCCGGAGGTCACAGGGCCACCCAGCTGCAGCAGCCTGCTTCTGTACGCGTCCGCCGCCTGTATGCTCTCCGTGAGCAGGCTGACCACGCTCGGATCTGCCCATGTGCCGTTGTACGCCTTGAGCTGGTTCACCAGCCCACCCACGGTGCTTGCGTACTGTGTGTAATTGCTCATGTTTGCTATGGACAGGCTTTTTGACATGTTAAGCACTATCTGCGAGGCGTAGGGTGGGCTTGATGCCGCTTGGTCGTAAACACCCCCCACCACAGCAAACCCTTCCCCTCCCCCGGCGCTAGAGTAAAGCGAGGAAACTGGATATCCGCTAACAAGCCCCGCGCTAAGGCGCATTGACTGGTTGTAAAGGTAGAGCGTCGCATTGTAGATGTAGTTGCCGTTCTGCGAGATTTTCTGCACGTAATCCCCGCCAGGATTCGCACTGAAGCAGTAGTATCTATCTTGGCCATCCCCGTAGAACGGATTGCACCCGTAGTCAGTTACTATGAGCCCCCACGTCCCGCCCCCGCACTGCGACACCTCGTTCTCCCTGTTCCCGAACCAGGAGTGGTACGCACAGTGGGTCCAGTAGCTGAAGTTCCCCAAAGGCATGGGGCTGCCTATACCGTAAACCGTACTTTCATTGTGTGGGACTATGTATGCGGAAAAGGCCGAGCCCGCGCCGCCCCCGCCCCCTCCGGGGGCCGCACTTGCATACGCCTCATCCATATACACGCTGTAGCTCTTTACCGTCGTTGTGGTTCCGTTGCTGAAGACTGCGTGAACCGTCACATTCTCACTTCCCGCCACCCCCGCTACCACGCCGAAAGACACGATATCCATCCCCGAGTTCGGAAGCCTGGAATAAATCGCCGGGGTTATGGTCGCATTAGATGTGGAATTCGCGTAAACCTCCCCCACCGTGTACCCCGAAGGGTAGGAAAGCAGCACAGATATCCTGCTCTCCTGCCCTACATACGAGACATTCTGCGCAGATGCGAATATGTACGGCCCCGCACCTCCCCGAGGCGCGTAGTTGGCTGCTGGGGCATTACCCGCTCCCATGCTCCCTATGCCGTTGTACGCTAGCGACTGCGCAGCCTGCACGTGGCCGTATGCCCATACTGCAAATACGGCGAACCCCGCCACAGCGGAGAGTATAATCAGGAACTCGAAGCTAGCCTGCAGTTTCATTTTCATACACCACTATCCTGTAAATTCTCCCGCCCACTGTCACGTCCCTGACTACCAGGATGTTTGCCGCGGCAGGCTGGCCATCCCACTGCAGTGGCTGCACCATTGCCACTGTGTAGGGATATCCGAGTGAGTCGTTGAGCATGGCCTCCAGCCCTGAAATCCCGATTCCTTCCCGCTGCGCATAGAATACCGCGCGCTGCAGGGTCGCATCGGCGCCTATCTTTTTTGCGATGTTCCCAGCCGCACCTATTGCAGCCGCCTGCCATTCAGTGTAGGCGTATAGTTCCGTGTACAGGAATGCCGACACCAGCATGATCGCAACTGTAGTTTCAAGGGCGGGCATGAAGGCTTTCGTGCGCTCACCTAACTACGACGCTGAATCCCGCCCCCGCCCATGTGCTGCGGCCCAGCGACGTGTTGGCTGCTGCAATGCTTCCGGACAGCGCATTGATTTCACTTGCCGTAATGGTGAACATCCCGTGCGCAGCGGATGCCGCCGCCGTAGCAAACGCTGCAGCTATGATAATGTCCACCATCACGCCAAAAAGCATCTGCGCCTTCACTTTCTCACCCAACCGCTAGCGTGCCATTGTACATCCTCTCCATGTGCAGCCGCGCTATCCCCCCTCCGTACTTGCAGATTGAAGCCATGTCCAGGCTCACATTGCCATCGAAGCCGTATGTCGCGTTGCCGTATACGAGCCCCGTCGGCCCAACAACGGCATCGCAGATCTGATTCGGCACAAATACAGTTATGTAGCTTTGCGTATAGCCCATGTTGCTGTTCACCGCCGCCACGAACCCCTCAATGTACGCGCTGCCCTCCCTGGCCCGCATATCGGCGCTGCCCCTTTCGAAAAGCAGCGCCCCCGCCGCAAGCGATGACACGGAGATTGCAATGTATATCATGAACTCAACAGACATCTGCCCTTTCGTCGCCAAGGGGATCACCTGGGCGTTGCGCTTATGTTGGCAAGCTCCCCGGAGAGCTGCGACACTATGCCGTTTGATCCCCCGCCGAACCCCTGCATTGCCGCGGTTTTAAGCTGGGTCATCATTGCCAAAGCTATCACTATGACTATGCTCACCGCGGATAGCATCATTATGTACTCCAGCGACCCCTGTCCCTTGCTCCTCCTCGCCAGCGCCAGCAGCGCGTTCCCCCACGTCATGCATTGCATGTACTCCATTTTTTCACCTAAATCATGCTGAGCGCAAATGCCGATGTTGCTGAGAAGATGAAGATGCCAGCCGAACTGTACAGTGCGCATAACCTCGCAATGTCCATGGGCCTGCCCGGCCTCCACGATGCGTTGACGTAGTTGGATACTGCTATGTACGCTGCGAAAACCGCAGCCACCGCGCCAACGCTGACCTGGCCTGCCTGCCCGTTTATGCTGCCCACCATCCTCAATATGTCCAAGCTTATGCCCGCGAACAGCGGGAAGAATACCACCCCCGCAATCCTGCTTATGGAGGAGGCGTTGGCAATGGCTCCCGCGCTCCTGAGCCGCACCCGCTCCCTCATCTTCATGCTACTTACCGATCCGGCTATGTATTGGTGCGCATCCTGCCCGCTTTCCAGGTGCGCCGCCAGCCCTCCCGCCAGCATTTCTAGCGTGTGCGATCCCGTCCCGCCCATGTCACGAAATGCGCGGCCCGCATCGCCCGTACGTGCGTATTCCCTTGTGCACAGCAGGATTCTCTTCCTAAGCCCGTCGCCGCACGATGATGCCGCATATTCTATCGCATCCAGCAGATTGCCCGTTTTCCGGTATTTGGCGGCAAGGGCCTTACCGAACGCCTCCGCGTCCCTCTCAGACTCCTGTGCGCCCCCTCGCCTGCCTGAAAGCGCAAGGTGCAGCGCACCCGCCGACACCAGGGATGCAAGCGCAAGGGCAAAGTGGTAGAGGAACGAAAGGGCAGCGCTTGCGCACGCTAGCACCACCACCACCACCGCGGCATATGCGTCCCTGTGGCGGTCATTCATCATACAGCTCACCAAGTTTTGTGTACGCCATCCTGGACGCCGCCGGCAGGAGGGCGAGGAGCACCACCGCGAACAGGACGAACTGTGCCTGGGAATAGTAGAATATCGAGTAGCCAACGAACGCGAACACCGCCATCGAAGGCACGACGGTGTTGGACACCATGCCCGCAACCAGGTACTTGTGTATTGCCCCGAGCGCATGCTCGGAATCGAGCCTAATCCTAGATTCTATGCTGCGGAACGACTCGCCAGGCGACCTGTGCACCTCCCCCTTGGCCGAATACTCCGTACCAATCCTCTCGACAGCCTCAGCCACGCTGCGGTTCCCCGCCACCGGCTCATGTGCTATGGAGTCATCCAGCATCTGCCCAAGCAGCATCCTCCCCCTGATCCTGCAAATCGCCTTGGCACCTTCCCACTGGCAGCCCTCCTCCTGCACGGCTGAGCGCATCACTGACGCCAGCGGTCCGGCACCCGAGCTTATGCCCGCGTGCAGCCTTCCCATGAGCGCAGCCGCATCCCTGCTCTCCCTGGCATCGGACAGCCTCGCATGCGAGGCGTAGCAGAACCATACTGTGCCAAGGAAAGCCGCGGATACCATGAGCAGCGCCGGCAGCGCAAGCACTCCCCCCGCCGCGACCACCACAATGCTCGCGGCAAGGAACGGAACCGAATTCCGAGCTGCAATCCCCCTAATGGCGCTGTTCATTTCTCCTCGTACCCCGACACGTATTCGTATACTTTGGCGGTGCCTTCCGGTATGCCGTCCATCCCATCCAGGAACTTTGCGCGCCGCTTCATCTCCCTGACTGCGCACTGCACGCTCTCCATCCGCGCATCCGCATACGCCTTCATGACCTTCGACTCCTTCAGGGCCTTCTGGTCCATCACGCCATTCCTTGACAGATAAACGGTCTTGACCCCGAATGTGTCGTCATTCAGGTCCTCCGGGATCGTTTCTGCGCGGCACAGCCAGCCATACTCCACTATGCTTTCCATCAGCCTCTTCGAGCCATCCAGCCTCTTCATGAGCACCGAAACGTCCAGCATGCTCAATGTGTGCCTTTCAACGTCCATCGGCTTCGAGCTCAGCCTCCCCAGTATCGCCATCCCGTTCTCGCTGCTGTGTACGGTGGTCATGAACGGTACACCAAGATTCGCCCCCGCAAACGCCTCCCTCGCCTCCCCTCCCCTCATCTCCCCTACTATAAGCCTCTCCGGCCTCATGTGGAGCGCATTTATGACCTGGTCCCTGAGCTGCACATCCCCCTTCCTGGTAGAACCCTTTAGCGAGACCACGTTCATCAGGTTGGAATAGAACCGCAGCTCGTTCACGTCCTCCTCTATGGTAAGGACCCTCTCAAATGCCGGGAAAAGGGCATGCAGTGCAACTAGGAATGAGGTCTTGCCAGCTGCCGGCGCCCCGGCTATTACCATGCTCATCCTGGCATCTATCGCCATCCACAGGTACGCCAGCGCCTCGCTGGAGGCGGTTCCTGTGGCAATCAGCCTCTTAAGGTCCATCCCCTTCCCATTGTTCAGCCTTATGGACGCGGCGGCACCGCTGTTGGAATATGGCCATAGCTGTGCATGAACCCTGGATCCGTCCGTAAGCTGCGTGTCTATCACTGGCGAGAGCGAATTCAGCTCCCGTCCGGCCGCCCTTATCACCCTGTTTATGCTGAACCTGAACTCCCGCTCGCCATTCAGGCGCAGGTTTGTCCTGCACCTGCCGTATTTAGAGTGGTATAGCACTATGTTGGCAGATGGCGCGTTCACCTCAATCTCCTCTATGTTCTGCGAATCCTCCAGCAGGATGCCGAATGCGCCAAGCCCCACCACATCGTGCGCAACAAGGTAGGCAAGGACGTCCTTCTGCGCACCTGTCTCGTACTTCTGGAATTCGGCAAGCGCCAGCTTGTACGCATTCGCCACCATTTCGGGCGGAAGGCTATCGCCGCTGTCAAGCTCGCCGAGAATGGAGTCCACAAGCACCGCCTTCACAATGGACGCGGCCTCCATGTCCCCCCTCCCCATGTTCAATGCGAGTATGGAATATATGTGCGAGTTCCCAGACATGCCTATGGCCCTATGCCTCCCCTCGTCCACCTCCACGATCCGCTCAGGGTAGTCATTCGTAACGGAAAATGTCATACGGGACGGCAGCACGCCCCGCTCGCCGTCGCGTACACCCCCCGCCCCGACGCCGAGCACACCCGCAAGATCAGGCAACCTTAGTAGCATGGCACCATACTGTTTAATACTTAACTACACTACCTTTTACTTTAGTATAATATTTATACTTTTGTATACCATCATTGCATAATTGCGCGAGTTATGACCCAAGTAAAGTTTATAAACCTTTAGAGCCAATATAGAAGCATGGTAGAGAAGGAAAAGCCAAAGGACGAAATCTGGCTTCTGAGGAAGGCACTGAGCCGGCCTAATTACGCCGTCATGATACTGCTCCTTCAAAAGTCCCCAAGGACGACCCGCGAGCTATACTCGATACTGGAGAAGAAATTCACGAGGAAGACGCTGATCATAACCCTCAGGGAGCTTTCGCTAGACTTGAACATAATACAGCCCACGCACATAAGGACGGAGAAGGGCTACGGGCTCGGGTATAGGCTGAATCCAAAGATAAAACCAGTGATAAAGGGCGTACAGAAGTCAGCCAGCATACTTGAGGGCATAAGGAACTCGTAGCGCGCATTCCTCCGTCGCGCGGCGCCTATGCGCGCCCAGATAAATATAAATATCTGGCGAAGCTCATCTTTCCCTACTAGTTTGGGGATTATAATGGCAGCATCGCTTAGCAGGGACGCAAACGGGCTAGAGCAGGAGACCCGGAGGAAGATCGAAAGCAGGGACATCGGGCAGGTATGCGAGGCTATAGAAGAACTGTCCACTTCCCTTAGGGCAAGGCGGTCCGTGCACGAGACTTATGCGCCCGACACCGCGAACCACCGCGGGCTTAGGCCCTACCGCGCGGTCGATAGGGGGAGCAGGCCGTTCGAAGCCACATCCATGGCCATATACGGGGTGGCACGTGCGCTTTCCGGCGAGGCTGGAGGGGACATAGAGGTTGCGCTGAGAAAGAGCATGCACGAGGTGCTGGCCGCAATGCGAAGCGAGCTACTGCCTGGCGCAAACACGCCTGGTGCCGCAGGCGACCTAAGGGCGCTGTCCGATGCGTTCTTTTCCGCAGGCAAGCTGTCCACGCGCCTGAGCGTTTCTGGGGCAATGATAGAGCTTTCCACCTCCCTGTCTTCGGCTGCGAGCGCAGTCGAGTACGGTAGTTCCTCCGCAGGCTCTGCAAGGTGGCTGGAGCGCAGGCGGGGGAGGAAGGAGGCCGAGAGCATGGCACAGGCGGCTGTAGGAAACCTGGAAATCGGGATCTCCCATGTTGGCGGAATCCCGATAGGAGGCAAGCTCAGGAAGTAGGTGCCGCAGCCATGGCAGAGCGCAACACGGATTACGGGCCGAATGCCGTGCATCTTGGTGCAATCGCAGCCGCCGCGGCAGACTTCGGGAGCTTCTCCACCATAATAACTTCAATAGGCAGCTCCGCCCCCCTTGCAAAAATATCCGGGGGTCTTGTGGAAGTGCACGAAGCGCTGGCTGTGGCAGGTCCAGACTGGGTCGCAGCGTCCGCGCACCTCTCCAGGGCCGCCACAATGCTTTCCGACGGCTTCTCTGCGGTTCCCCTGCTGAGTCTTGCACCGCTCGAGGCGCAGCTGTTGTACAATGTGCTGGAAAGAGCCTACCTAACAATGCCGCCAGGCAGCGCCGAAATGGTACAGGCGCTCGATGGCGACTCCAATTCTAAACGTGCGCTTGCGAAGATGCTCGATATCAGATATGCGTTCTTCAACCAGATGCTGCACGTGAGGGCAATCAACCCCGGCAGCGTAAAGCGCTCCGACACGGAGGACGAAATGCCATCTATTTCCGCAAATGCCCCCGCCAGGTGCGCATCCCGCGCTATCGCGCTCCTCAGGTCCGCGTCCGGCTAGGCATCTCCCCCCAACATGCTTACGTGCTTCTGCTGGTGGAACATCTCCACTATCTCCTTTGTAGTGGTTGCCTCCTCCGGTCCCTTGTCCTTCCTTATGGCCTCTTCCCCCTCGAGCCGCGGGAACCTCAGCGCATAGCCCACCTCAGTCCCGTCGGCCTGCGCCTCCCTGCCGCATGTGTGCATCGGCGACTTCGTTATCTCATCCGCCCTAACAGTCACAACGTACTTGGGGTAGACCCAGAAGTCTGGCTCCACCAACGCGTCGACCCTGGCCGGCCTATTGGGCGCCTCTATCTTCTTCAGCTTTTCGTGCAACTCCATCATCTGCGCCTCGCTGAATCCTGTCCCTATCCTGGAGAGCGTTTCGAACTTATCTGTCTTCTCGTTGTATGTGGCGCACAGCAGGCCACCAAACTTGAACTCGGTGCGCTGCCCACGGCCGCGGTAGTACCCTATGATGACCAGGTCCACAGTGTCCTCCATCTCGCCCTTGTAGCTCCTCTTCATCTTTATCCACGAAAACTTCCTCGCTCCGGCTACGTACGGCGCGTTAAGGTCCTTGGCCACTATGCCCTCCAGCCCATTCTCTATCGCACTCTCGAAGTAGCCCTCAAGCTGCTTCGGCTTTGTCGCAAGTATCCTGTTTGATGGCACAATCGTGGCGGTGGACCTGAACAGCCTCTCTATCTCCGACCTCCTCTCCCCATACGGCCGGTCCATGTAGCTCTTGCCGTCAAGGTACATGAGATCGAAGGCGAATAGCCTTAGCGGCAGTTCCAGCGCCTTTGCCTCCACGCCATGCTTCCTCTTTCTCTGTATGGTTTCCTGGAACGGCAGGAACTGTCCGGTGGACTCGTTGTATGCCAGCGCCTCACCGTCTATTATTGCGGAGTCCGCATCTATCTCCTCTACCGCAGCCTTCACAAGGTCGGGGTACATCTCAGTGGTCCTCTCAAGCCTGCGCGAGTATACCTCCACACGCCTGCCCTTCTTGTGGACCTGGCAGCGGAACCCGTCGTACTTCTGTTCCACCGAGCATTCCCCACCCATCTTCTCAAGTATCGCCTCGGCGGTAGGCAGCCTCTCAGCGAGCGCGGGCCTTATCGGCTTAAAGAGCGTTATCCTGAAGTTCTCCACCCCCGCCTCCCCGCCCCTCTTGAGCGCATCGGCCACCATCCCCATGTCGCTGCACAGGTTGTAGGCGCGCTCCAGCGCGCCCTTCAGCTTCCTGTGGCCCGCCGCCATCACGGAAAGAGCCTCCAGCATCGTCGCATCCCCTACCCCCATCCTCAGTTCGTCCAGCGGGTACTTGACTATGTACTTCGCCTCCACAGGTTCCGCGGCAGCTATCATGTTTGCCAGTAGCTTTATCTTCGTCTCCTTGCTCCCCTCCCCGGATGTCGAGGCTATCTTGCGCATCATCTCGTAAACCTCATTTATGGAGTACTTCCTCTCCGAGATGCGCTTGAGCTTTGTTGTGGCCTTGAGGTTGCATGCCGCGATGCCCATGTCCCCCGTCTTGCGGTATTCCCTCTCCACCGCCTCCTTCTCCCTCCCAGTGGATAGGGCTATCGCCTCCTCCACCATTTTCTCCGCCATCCCGAACTCGATGCCCTCGAAAGGAGGCGCGAGTACGCCCTGGGTTATGTATATCACATGCGCTATCTCGTCCGCCGACGCGGCCTTGAACAGCTCGGTAAGCACGTCGATCATGGCGAGCCTTGATGATATGCCCTCCAGCCTCTCATAGAACCCCGCAAGCTCCCCGAACTGCATTAGATCCACCACAAATACGGCTCCACGCTCATGGTCTCACTGCTGCGGCATCGGATTAACATGTCAGCAGGGACGACTGTATCCAGTTGCACCTGGTCTGCGACGAGCATACGTTGCGCCCCACATCGGTGTTGTTCGCTGCAGGCACTGCCCTGCCCGAGCACACGATGCCATGCACGCTGCCATTGAAGTTGTTCTGGTAAAAGTAGTTTATTATGGAGTTTGACAGTATCAGTCCCGTGGCGCTGTGCACTGCAGTGTTGTTGTTAACCTGCATGTAATCGACGTTGTACATCCAGAATGCAGTGCCGTCCAGAGTCGTTACGTTATTGCGCACTATCTTGCCGTCGGCGTCATTGTAGCCATAGAAGCCCACATACGGGCTCATTATCCTGTTGTAGCCTACATCGATTCCGGCTGATCTGGTGATGTTTATCGCCGAAGTGTTCACGTTAAGCAGGTTGGTGCTGTAAAGCGTATTGTTCAGTACGGCGAGCCCTGAATTCTGTGCCACTATCGGCGTAGTGAAGTCCTTCAGGTAGCAGTTCTCTATCACCGATGTGTTTGCACCTGAGAACTTTGCGAATGTGCCTCCGTCCGTGGCTATTATTGTGTGCCCATTGCAGTTTATCGTGCTGTCCCCTGCAAGTATGCTGAAGCAGGTGCTGCCGGTGTAGTAGAAGTAGTCCGACGTGAGCGAGTAGAGCCCCGGGGCAGACGCGGAAATGCACTCCAGCGGGGTCTGCGAAATCTGCATCATCACCATCCAGTAGCAGTCCTGCTTTATTGCACCGTAGTTAGGTCCGCTAACCTCGGCGTTTATGGCGCTGTCCTGGCTGTCGCACTTGAAGTCCGCCGTGCTGCTCGTGGTGAAGGTGTTGTTTGCTAGGGTGTTGTTCATGGACGCGCCCTGCAGATATATGCCCACGTTGTTCTTCTTGCCGCTGTTATTCAGTATCATGTCCGCGGTTGAGTTGCTAACAAGTATGCCGACATTCGGGCTGATTCCCGTGCTAACATTGTTGGCGAATATCGTGCTGTTGTACGTCTTGTAGAGGGATATCACCGCCGCGCCCGGTCCAACTATCCTGTTGTGGGCAACGTACGCATCCTGTATGTTGTTCAGCTCTATCCCGTACACCGCTATTGTGGTCCCGTTTATGTCGGTTATGTTTATGGACTTGGAGTCGTTGACAACGACGGCTTCGTTGTAGTTTATGATCCCGCAGTCGCTAATCGACACATTGTGCCTGCCCGATATGACTACGGCAGGCCCCGGCGTGTCTGGCTTTGCGTTTATTGTGTATCCGGTGCAGTTCACCTGCGTGTCGTTTGTGTTAATCGTTATGCAGTTCAGCACTGCGTTTATCAGATTGTGTGCCAAGAGGTACTTCCCCGGGGAATTTATGCTCTCGCAGCTGGAGATGGGGTATTCCAGGGACAGCGCGTTGTATGTGTGCAGTGTGCAAGGCGCCCACTGCGTGTTTGTCACGTTGCATATGGTGCCGCTCATCAGGTTGGAGCTCCTGTTTGAGGAGTCGTTTGTGGCATAAACGTCGAATTCCCTGCTGCGCTGCGCGAACCCTCCTGCAAACGTGTTGCCGAGCGAGCTGTTCACATAAAGCCCGTACTGGTCGTTGTTCAGCACGAAGTTCCTGACAAGGTTGAGCCCTCCGGAGTATATGTAAAGGCCGTACCCTCCTTCGCTCGCGTTTATACCAGTGAGCGTAGCCACTGTCGCATTGTACAGGCCTATGGAAGTGTTGTCATTGGTGAACGTGAGGTTCAGCAGGGTTGCCCGGCTAGAGTTTGCCACAACCACCCCATTGCCGCTCTTCGACACCTTGCAGTCGCTTATGGTTACGTTCGCCACGGAGCGCACAGCTATGCCTATGTAAGAGTCGGATATCGTGTGGTTGTCGCATCCTATATCCACGTTAGGGACCTTTACGTCTATGCATGAAATCGCCGCCGCCGCCTGGGCATCCATGGAAAGGTTGAGGAAACTGCGCATGTCTAGGCTGGAGGCGAGGGTGTACTGGCCAGGCGTATCTATGGTGCCGCACGTCTTGATCTGGCTGCCCAGGACTATCTGCGACAGGTTCATCGGTATGTTGTCCCCTATGCATGAAACGAAACCGCACCCGCTCTGGTTGTAGCAGACGTTGCCGCTTGCAACGCTGCTGAAGGGGAATCCATTCCCCGCAGTGCAGTAGAATGCGAACTTGGACCCCGACACGTAGTCGTTTACGAAGGTGTCCCCTGACGAGTTCAGGTTCAGCCCGTACACTGCGTTGAGCTTGAGGGTGTTGTTGAACATCTTTATGGCCGCCGTGCCGTTCGTGAGCATGACCGCGCCCTGCGGGCTGTCGGACCCGCCTATGTAGTTGTTCTGCAATGTGCTGTTTGCCACTCCGCTGAAATAAACGTCAGACATGTAGTTTGTGGTGACGTTGTTGTTGTCCATGTGCATGTCCCGGGCGCCCGTGGCAAGGACGCCATAGGAGAAGTTGCTTATTATGCAGCCGTTAATCGTGATGTTGCTGCGGTTCGCTATGGCTATGCCATAGCTGAACGGCGGCACGCCCACATACGGCCCAGATCCGCTTATTGCCTCGCCGTTGCACACTATCCCTACGTTGTTCGCATTTATGTTTATGCACGCTCCGGCGGTCAAAGTCGTGTGTATGCCCGACTGCAGGTAGTAGGACCCTGGCTGCGTTATGTTCCTGCATCCCTCAAGGTACCCAACCGGCACCGTTATCGTGGTGGTGGACGCCGTGGTCGTGGTGGTCGGCGTGGTAAGGTCTGGTATTATGACAAAATAGGCCAAGGCCACCAGCGCTATGGCAAGCACAACGGCTATCTGTATCCTCTGCGTCCTCTTGTTGACGTACTTTGGGACTATCCTTACGGGCTTCTTGGGCTGGTTTATTATGGTGTTTTGCAGCTGTTGGAACGGCCCGCTTGGTCCCCCTGCGGGCATCTGCGGCGCGGGCCCCTGCGGCGCGCCTGGCCCTGGCTGGGGTCCTGGCATCTGCGGCCCCGGTACGCCCCCTCCTGCTGGATTAGATTCTGCCATGGCTATACCATCAAGGGCCGATAAACTGCCTTTTTATATATAAGCACCTATATTTAAAACTCTTATTCATACATATTAGAAATGACAAAGAAATTGCAAAGCAAAACACATGCCCGGGTAGCTCAGGGGTAGAGCGCACGTCTCGTATGCTGGCCTTGTGCGGCCATCTTGGAAAACGTGAGGCCGAGGGTTCAATTCCCTCTCCGGGCTAACCTCAAAGCAAGTGGGGCTTTTAACCCAAGGGGTTTAAATACGGGACAGCCGCAAAGGCTGGCATGGAGAGCAGATATCTGCATAATGGGGGCGATTTCGCCGCCCAGATGCTAAAGAAAGCAAGGGCGGAGGTCACAGGGCCCAACCTGGAGCACCTGCTCAATTACCACAAGCACCTGCAGATAGCCGGGAGGGATCCGAGGACCCTGGCAAGGCAGCTCAGGGAGCTGCGCTTCATCCTGAAGACCCATGGCAAGAAGGACATGAAGCTGGCAGGGGACGCCGAGATAAAGGAGCTTATCCTGGCCATAACGCGGTCAAATATGGCAGCGATAAGCAAGCGCAAGCACCTATTGACCTTGAGGGTATTTGTCAGCTTCCTTCTATTTATAAACAGACTGTCAACTTTATAAATACTGCCACAGAACCAAATAACAGGGGCAAAATAACTTTATAGGTGTGCTTCGAATAAATTGAGGGGGAGGCAAATGCATTGCAGACTGCTGCTGTTTACGTTCGTTGTCATTGTTTTGTCCCCGATGTTCGCATACTCCCAAGCTTTGGCCTCGATACCGGTAGTAATAAGCAACGGCCAGCAGCTTCCCACGCCTGCGCCATTCCAGCAAATGCTCACTATAAACAGCATCTCAATCCCGCAAATAAATTCTAATTGGAGCAATGTGGAATTCTCGACAGGCGTGAACGCAACCGGTACCATATTGCAGGCGTGGGTAGAAGAAAATGCCACCAACTCTTCAGCCAGCACTATCGTATGGGTAAAGCTCCCATATAGCATTGCTGCATATTCGCAAAACGCCATATATCTAGATGTCATGGGTGCATCCGAAATGTCAGCATCGGGGCCTACGGGAGAGGCCCCGCAACTGTCACGCACCTACGGCCAGTACGACAACGGCGCCAATGTGTTCAACTTCTATGACAACTTCGCAGGGGGCGCATTAGGCGCCGCATGGGGCAACCAAAGCGCAGGTGATGGCTTTTACCATGTGGGCAATGGGTTGTTCATCAACGAAACATACTTCCCGACATTTGCTTTGTCGCTCAACAGCACCTATGCAAGCCCTATCGCCATTGACATGCTGGCTGTTGCGCCGTCCAACATGGGGCAGGGAATGATGGGAGCGGCGTTCAGCGACAGGGACACGCCGGGTCCAACAGTGCAGATCGGCTATTCCCAGGTCATAGGAAAGTCTTGGTACGACAACGGCACTGCGGCGTACAATCAGACGATAGATTTGATAAATGCGCCCGGAGAGAATGTCGCAGGCCCTACCACATTCCTTGATTCAAACCTCACATCCATACCGTACGTTTTCACAGATCTGCCCACAAATGTGCCACAGGTGGACACTCTCGCAGTTGGATACAACTCCGTAACCGCTTCGCAGAACTACGCAGATAATGTGACTGCAAATGAATCGTTGCCAACACCCAACGAATACCCAGGTATATTCCTGGGATCTGCCCCGCCCGGCTGCCCTGTAGACTGCCCCACATTGGTCGTTACGTGGTTCAGGCTCAGGGCGATGCCGCCTGACGGCGTAATGCCTAGCGCCAGGGTCGCATTGCCCAGCAATGCGTTATTTTTCGATTGCTACGGAATGCCGACTAATCCCTCCAATGACTTCATCGCTTTGCTCATCAACTACACCAAAATCGAGAACATTGTTGGCGCGTGCGCATTATCTGGCTTATCAGAGTACGGCGCAACAGGGGTCCTGGCCTCAAAAAATATGAGCATAAACATTACAAAGCTGGACCAAAATTTCTTTGCGGATAACCCCACACTTCCAACAGAAACACTGGTAAATGCCACACTGAAAAACGCCACAATAGTCAAAGTGGCAAAGCCTGGACTGATTTGCGTGAGATGGTCGGGGCCTGACAACAAGACGGTGCATGTGCAGGCGTGCAACAACGGGCTGATCAAGAAGTCCATAGTAATAAATGTCACAGCTGCCAACAGCACAATCACAATCTTGCCAAATCAAGCAAATCCAGCCGACCCTGCATATGGATATTCTATCTCTGCAGATCCTCAACCTGCGAATAATTCTGAAATGTTCCGAACAGGCTATCAGGTTGCCCCAACCGCTCTTTTACCATCAGTAACTTTTGTGCAAGGGTCATGGATTTTGCAACCTGCGAATAAAAGCTTGACGCCACGAGCTTCTACACAGTGGGTTGGCATTGGAGGAACTTCAAGTGGTGCAGATTTAATACAAATAGGCACATTTTCATGTTATGACGAAGCCGTTAGGTCGTGTGACAATCCTACTGGTGCTGGTTACGCAGAATTTTTCCAAATCATAAACCCCACATATCCAATATATTCAAACATAACACCATTTGCACCAAGCGGAATGAAGGCAGGAGATGCTATCAATGCTTACATAAAGCTAGCAAGTACCGGAACCGCCGGGTTCTATTCCGTAGATGCAAAGGTATGCGATATAGACCTACCGCCCTCCTCGGGCTGTGAACACATACTTATGTCACACGCACCATCCAGCGTGGCTGCCGCCTATTGGATTGACGAGCGCCCACAGATATGTATTTCACCAACCTGTCCAGTGGCCAATATAACAAATTTCATAAATGCGTCTTACGGTCCTACCCAAGCCGGCATGATACCAGACACAGCTAATGTGAGTGGTACACAAGGATATCTAAACTCGTTCCCTTCTGAGAGGATAGAGATGGTAAACCCCAATGGCCATGGCGGGTACAATTTGAGCGATTCCCTGAATGTGTCATCGCTGATTGGCAATGGCAACTTCAACATATATAATTTAAGGGTCGACCACCTAAATATATCAAAGGTACCGATATCCCCTGGTGCAGGTGAAACAACCCAGATATGGGTGAACCAAGGTGCATCAGTCTATGTAGCGCCAATTACAAACGTAAACATCCACGGTTCCCCGGTAGACATAGTTGGCGCGGCCGGAGGGACCGGCCAGTACACATACCAGTGGCTGGAGAGCAAATTAGGAGGGCGATACGCCGCTACGGACACAAACTGCCTCAACCCTACCAGTATGTTCTGCACGGTAAGCACGAACTTCACCACTCCGGTTGGGCAGTATTCATTCGAGCTGGATGCGACTGACACACCTGGCGTCACAGTCTCCGCCGGCCCTGTGGGCGCTACCGTGTGCCCCGCGCTCTCCACGCCTGCAGTGTCGGTGAGCCCGTCCAGGACCGTAAATTCAGGGACTGGCATAAGCATTGACACCACGGAGACAGGAGGAACACCATCCACATACACGTACCAGTGGTATAACCTCTCGGCCAGCAGGGCTATGCCGCAGGCGACACGCAACGTATCGCTTCGCCCTGCAACCACAACCACCTACATGGTCACCGTGACAGACCACACGCCGCTGCCGAGCGGGTGCGGCGCGGAGGCGCCCGCGTCGGGGCAGGTCACCATCACGGTCATAGGGAGCCCTACCACTACCTCTACAATACCCACCACTACGGTAGCCACCACCTCGATAGCCACGACAACGGCCCCAACCACTACCGTGGCGACCACAACGGTATCCACGAGCACAACCAGCGTGCCGACAACCACCACATCCACGGTGCCGCAAACGCCGGCCAAGTCAGTCGCCATTACATTGACAAACAGGCAGGGCTCCCCGACCCCCGCGCAGTTCCAGCAGATGCTCCACATAGACAGCTCGGCGTTTTCTGCGATAAACGGCGCGTGGACCAACGTGGAGTTCAGCACCGGCGCCAATGCCACTGGCGCCGTACTGCCGGCATGGGTGGAGGGCAACGCCACAAACTCATCGTCGGATACCGTGGTATGGGTGCTTCTGCCCGCCCAAATACCCCCTGGCGGAAACATGACCATATACATGGACATGATGCCCACGGCGGTGATGTCGGCCTCCGGGCCGACCGGCGAGGCGCCGCAGCTCAGCGCGCCTTACGGCTCTCTGGACAACGGGGCCGAGGTGTTCAGGTACTACGACAATTTCTCTGGCCCGTCGCTGGGCGGATGGTCGCTGTCCGCCCCGAATGTGACCGGGAAGGCGAACGACGGCCTGTCCCTGAACTTCACCGGCAACGGCTATGCGGTAACTAGTGCGTTTTACGGCCCGGGAACCGCATTCGATGCGGACATGACGCATGTGAGCGACACGATAGACATAGGGTATGTGGATATCTCGCAGACATTCACGTCATTGGGCGGGATAGACTGGGCCACTGCCGGGCCACGGACCGCATGCGGGTTCACGTATCCCGACCAGGTCAGCGCGGCCGGGGAGGACAACCATTGCGGCAGCGTATTGGGGTACATAGGCGCAGGGCTTGATACGGGGGTCTATACGACAGACCCGATAACGAGCGCATCCTCCCTCCAATACGTAAATTACAACCAAGGCACATCAAGCCAGCCCGTAACCGGCGACGCGCCGCCGTACCCGGGCCAAGTGGGTGTCGACAGCATGCAGCCAGGTCTGGAAAACAAGACGGTGGCGGTGCAGTGGGCCAGGGTGAGGAACGCCCCGCCCAACGGCGTGATGCCGCTTTACGCGTACGACCCGGCGGGGAATGTGACTACTACGTCGGTTACCACAACCACGGTGCCGACCACGGCCCAGACCACCATAACAGGCAGCACGACGAGCACCACGGTGTTCTCTACAACTACTACAATATGACCCAAGGGATGTAAAATGCAGGCAAAGAAGGGTAGATTTAGAACTGTAGTGGTTTTGGCAGCAGTACTTATCGCAGCTGCTATAGCTATAATTTATTTATATAACTTATATTTACCCACTTTCACTACCAGTACTTCTTACATAGGATGTATCGCTACACCGGGTTTCGAATGCGCAGGGGACGGAATGAGCGGGTTTACGCAATCAGGATATTTTTATACTAACTTCAGGCAAGGCTTAGCCAACACCGTATACAATGTCAGTTTAACGTGCATCGCAGTAGAAATTCCTAGCAGTGCCAGCGTAGTAAGCTCATGGCCATGGGTGCCAATAGGTACAATTGGCGGATTTGCCAACGACTCGATGCCTTCGGATAGGGCGTTTAACGTATCGCTGCCGTGCTACGATCCATCAGGATCTAGACTGAGCAGCGATTACAATGGCACCATACCGTTGCACACAAACTTGGATCCCCTGTTGTGGATGCGCTATTCGAACATCCCTAATGGCCCAATTACATACGTGAGGGCAGAGTACCCAAGTTTATTGGTCAGTGCGAACGTTCCAGCATCCACGACCACAAGTACTGCCACTACAACGACTTCAACCACAGCAAGCACGACCAGCACCACGGTTTCATCAACAACTACAATTTAACATGAAGAGGTTGTGTGTATGCAGAGAAAGATTGGAAGATTTTGGATCGCCCCGCTTTTGGCAGCGATTCTTTTTACTGCGGCTTTAGCTTTATTCTATTTATAGCTGTCCACAAAAGTCCTCGGTACTAAACCGATATTAACCTTTTTATCGGAATCAACGAACACACACTCCGGATTTCATCCTTTGTCAATCGTTTGACAAACCAGTTCAGCGACAACGAGAGTTGGTGCAACGAATCGAAACAACGGTTGTTGAGGTGTTTTTTGCGTTCGTGTTTCCACATATACTCCTGTGGCTCGGCTAAGGTCCTGAACCTCAATCATTATCCGGTTCTGGCCGGCATCAGACCATTTAAGCCTAGTGCCTGGCTGGATGCCCTTCGCCTTCCATAGAAAAGAAGGGATAGTGACCAGAATCTGCTTGTTTGTCCTGCTTTTTGTGTCCATGGCCTGAGTGAATTTTGCAAATTCCATAAGCAAGGTTTAATTAATTTGTTCTATAAATAGTACTTGGGTAGTTGTATAGCTAAGATAACTATCCCCACTTCTAAAAAGGCAAGCCCTCTCCGGGCTCCCTGTTTCAAAAATCAGTTCTTGCGCGCAGACTTGAGTATGCTCCCTGCAGCATCCTCCCAGTCCCCGCTGTCCAGCTCAACATACTTCACACCGAAGTCCTTCAGTATGGACGTGAGTCTGCCGTCCATCTCCCTCTGCCATTCCTCGCTTGTGCTCCTGAAGCCGTCGTTCATCAGGTATTTCGTTGTGCTCCTTATCTTGTATATCGTGTCGTATGTGGGCAGCCAGTACTTCACCACCGGATCCAGGTCCCTGCTGTCGCCGTGCGCCCTGACGAAATAGGCATAGTTGTCAACCACCCCCCTGTCGCATATTACTATTTCGTGCCTCTTCTCCTCCTCTATCTCCCTGACCATCTGGTCGAAGAGGATCCACGCCTGCGCCCTCTTCGTGGTGTTCTCGTTCATGGGCAGCGGGCAGTTGCGCGACAGCTCCTCGATGAGCGTCACGTTCCTGCCTGACTTGAGCAGGTGGGCGTAGAGATTTGCCGAAAAATAGCTCTTTCCTACCCCGTGCGTCCCTATTACTGCGATTTTCATGCAAAGACCGTGCGAACTTATGAGGCTTCAGGTATAAATACACATAACAATTTTCTGCCTCCTGCTATACTGGCCGTGCATCCCGCTACGGCCTCCTTCCATCCCGCCTACCGCTCCCTGCGCCAATGTGTGCCCTGCCCCTTGCGGCGGAGAGCACTCCGGCTATGACGAGCACCACGAGCGAAAAGGCGAATGCCGCATGTACCCCGTCAAGGAAGCTCGGCGGTATGCCGCCCACCACAGACGTTCCAAGGAACACCTGGAACGCCACCTCCCTCGGGACCGATATCGAGGCTATGGAGATGATCAGCGAATAGCTGAAGATGGTGCCTACGCTGTTGAGCATCCTGAGCAGCCCGCTCGTAGCGCCATATAGCTCCCTGGTCGTGTGCTCCATCACTGCGCTGGTGTTAGCTGGCCAGAACATCGCCCCGCCGAACCCTGACAGGATTGATGCGGCAACTACAACATAGAACGGCGAGCCCGCACCGAGCGTGAAGTATATCAGCACAGCGGCGCACATCAGCGCTATGCCAGCTGTTGCCACTATCCGGGCCCCGAGCCTGTCGGACAGCTTGCCCATGTAAGGGCTGAGCAGCCCGCTCACCACGTATCCCGGCAGCAGCAGCAGCGCGGCGTTAAGCGGGGACATGCCGCGCACACCCTGCAAATAGAGCGTAAGCACGAAGAGTATTGCCAGGTACCCTATGCTCTGCAGGAACGCCGCCAGAAGGGAGTAAGTGAGTATCCTGTTGTTGTTGAAAACCGACATGTTGATGGTCGGGCTCTTGGAGTGCCTCTCGTACGCGATGTAGAACGGTATAAGGAAGATGCCGAACGCTATCATGAACACGTCCAGGTAGTTGCCCCCGTACGCGGCCACGTCTATCGCCCCGGCAGATATCAGCGAAAGTATGCCGGCCAGCCCAACCACGCTGGGTATCCCTATCCTGCCTGGCAGCTTCGGGTTGTCGCGTATGAAGCGCAGGCCCATTGCCAGCGCTATTATGCCTATCGGCACGTTTATCAGGAATATGAACTGCCAGCCGAAGAATGTCGTTAGCGCGCCGCCAAGCACTATGCCTATTGCGCCGCCCAGGTTCCAGCCCACGGTCGTGTACCCGAAGGCCCTGCCAAGCCTCTCCTTCTCGAACGTGTCAGCTATTATGGCCGAGCTGTTCGCCTGCACCAGCGCCCCGCCGAGGGCCTGCACTATCCTAAACACTATTAGCCATGTGGCGGTGGGCGAGAACCCGCAAAGCGCCGAGCCGAGCGTGAACACGCCAAGGCCCAGGTTGAACATCTTGCCCCTTCCGAATATGTCCCCTAGCCTGCCGAGCTGCGTCGTGAAAGCGGCAAGCACAAGCAGGTAGCCGAGTATGGCCCAGATGGTAGTGAAGAAGTCGGAGTGCAGGGCCTGCGTCATGTTCGGCAGCGCGAGTATTACTATGGTTGTGTCTATCGCGCCCATAAGCACCCCTATGAGCACCACCAGCAGCACAATGTCCTGCTGCATGCTGTTACTGAACCTCTTCGGCTTGTACATGCAAACCACAAAGCGCCCCTCGGCCGCGCCTGATGCGGGGCACATAGTTATAAAGAGTCTGTCTTAAAAGACCTTCTGCACCAGTGATATCATGGCAGGATACAGACCACGCGCACGGCAGCGCCCCCGGTCCAGTCATCGGTCGCTGTTCCGCAGGGCCGCATACTCAGTGTCGATTGTGGTCGCGGTGCTTGCGTTCGGCACCGTGGTGCTGCACCACGTCGAGGGGTACTCGTACATAGACGCGTTCTATTTCATGAGCATGCTCGCTACCGCCCAGGGCCCAACTGTCGAGCCGGCCACCACAATTGGAAAGATATTTGTTTCCATAATGGCATTCGTGTCTGTGGGCTCAGTCATAGCCGCGCTGGGTTTCCTGTTCGGGCCGTTCCTTGGCAAGATGGCGCTGTTCGGTGTCAGGGACCTGAAGGCAAAGGAGAGGGAGCTTTCAAGGTACATAGGCAGTAGGCCGAAGCGCTAGCCCCTATGGCATTGGGCCAGGAATAAGTACTTGCGCCATGCACACGGAATGTGTCTATGCGGTGCCGTAGCCGGTGAGCCTCCATCTCTGGCCTATGTTGCGCATCACCGCTATCTTCACGCTGCGGTCCATGGCCACAGGCCTCTTCAGCTCCACCTCTATCGTGTCCCTCTTGGCGCGCTTTATGTAGCCTATAGCGGTCGCGGTGCCTATCCCGAGTATCAGCGGCTCCCCTTCCTTGAAGCCCTGCTCCGGCACATCGTTCCTGTTGAGCTTGTGGTAGAGGAACGACAGTTCGCTAACCGGTTCGGGCAGCTTGCCCACGTGCCCCACCAGGCTGCCCACCAGTCCGTCGGCCTTCGTGAAGGTCGGGTCTATCTCAGTTGATATCCCTATGAGGCCGCCCGGCACGGCTTCCTTCAGTTCCGCGGAGCCGTTGTTCATGTTGACTATCTTTGTCAGTATGGGCGTGTATGTCTCCTTCTTCGCGCCCTTCGCCGACGCCTTTATGCCCGGCCTTATCTCTATCTGGTCACCTTCGGCGAACCTGCCCTTGATTATTGCACCGCCTATGACCCCCCCTATTATGGTTGATGCGTCTATGCCCGGCTTGTTGACATCGAATGACCTCACGATTTACATGA
>JAKAPJ010000012.1:4667-11417 GCA_021807115.1 Microcaldota archaeon | reverse complement strand
GAGCGGGTCGGACTCCAGGTTCCTCTTGGGCGGCTGCATTGCAGCTATCTTCTCCAGCAGCACATCAATGTTGATGTAGTGGTTCGTCATCACCGGGATTATGGGCGCGTTCTCGATGCTGCTGCCCTTCACGAAGTTCCTTATCTGCTGGGCATGCCTCACCGCGGCCTCCCTGCCTACTATGTCCACCTTGCTCTGCACTATTATGACGTTCTTTATCCCCAGCAGGTTTATTATCATCAGGTGCTCCTTGGTCTGCTGCATCGGGCATGGCTCATTCGCCGCAATCACGAAAAGTATGGCGTCTATCACGCTGGAGCCGGCTATGGCGGTCGCCATGAGCGTCTCGTGGCCCGGCGAATCTATCAGCGACACCCTCATGAGCGGCTCGGTCTTCGCGCCGCACACCGCGCACTTGTCCATCGTGGAGTACGCCTCGGCCCCCTTTTCGTTTGCGCACTTCATTATGACTGCATCCGCGTACCCGAGCTTTATCGTCATGTTCCTCTTTATGCTCTCGCTGTGCCTGTCGGTCCACACGTGCGTTATCGCCCTGGTGAGCGAAGTCTTACCGTGGTCTATATGGCCCAGTGTGCCTATGTTGAGCACGCTCTGCCTCATGTTATTCTGCTCCATTCCCAATCAAGCCATTGTATTGTTGCAAACCTGATGCACGGACCTCACTTCTTTTCCTTCTTCGGCTCGGCAGCCTCCTCCTGCTTCTTCTCGCCCGGAGCCTTCTTTGGGAACACCTCGTCGGCCCCCTTCTCGCCGTATTCCGTGACCACGGCGTTTACCTGCTCTATGTCGGCGCTTATGGTGTTGCCCCTTGCGCTGACGCGCCTCTGCACGCCCTTGTCCCTTCCCGCCCTGCCCCTTGTCATCAGCACCCTTGTCTTCCTCGTGCCGTCTATGCTGTTGTACATGGGGAAGCCGCTCTTGTCGCTCCCTCCGGTTATCCTCATCTTGTACCCGGCCAGCCCCAGGACCGTGCCGTCGATCTCGTCCCCTATCTTCTTGTTGAGCAGCAGGGCTGACCTCTCTGCCGGGACCTCTATGTTCACGCTTCTTCCAGATTTCGGGTCTGAACAAACTATCTTCAATGAATTCACCTTGTGTTGTATCGTACTGCTTCCAGCGCAATCATCTGTACATGTTCTCAGGCTCCTCCTTGAACCTGCGTATCCTCTCCGCAAGCTCCTTCGGTATCGCAGGCCTAACCTCTGCCAGGGCGGTCTCGAAGTCCTCCCTCTTCACGATGTAGAGGCTGTCGTCATTTTCGTCGCCGCCCTTCTCCATCCTCACTGTAGCCCTCCTTATCGCCTCCATGCCGGCCTCCCTCACCACATTCTCAATCTCCGCGCCGGTGTAATTTTCCATGTCCTTTGCGAGGTTCTCCAGGATCACGTTCTTGTCCACCGACATGAACTTGGTGTGGATCTTCAGTATGGCAAGCCGCGTTACCTCGTCAGGCAGAGGTATCTCTATTATCTTGTCGAACCGCCCCGGCCTGAGCAGCGCAGGGTCTATTATCTCCGGCCTGTTGGTCGCGGCTATGACCGTAACATTTGTGAGCTGCTGCAGGCCGTCCATCTCGGTGAGCAGCGCGTTTGTTATGCTTTCGGTAACTGCTGCCTGCGCATCCTCGGCCTCGCCTCTCGCCCGCGTTATCGCATCAATCTCGTCAATGAACACTATGCATGGCGCCGCCATCTTCGCCTTCCTGAATATCTCGCGCACTGCCTTCTCGCTCTCCCCTACGTACTTGTTTATGATCTCCGGCCCCTTTATGGAGATGAAGTTGGACTCCCTTTCTGTCGCCACCGCCTTGGCCAGGAGGGTCTTGCCCGTACCCGGCGCTCCAACGAGCAGCACGCCCTTGACCGGCCTTATCCCCGTCCGCTGGAACGCCTCAGGGTGCTTCACAGGCAGTTCGCACACCTCCTTGAGCTGCTTCTTGACCCACTCCAGCCCGCCCACGTCGTTCCAGTGCACGTTTGGCCTCTCCACGAACACCTCCCTGAGCGCGCTGGGCTGTATGCTCCCCAGCGCCGTTATGAAATCATCCTTCTTTATCGTTAGCTTTGACAGCATCTCATTGCTCACTGCCTTGTTGCCAAGCACCTGCGGGAGTATCTCCCTCCTTATGGTCACCATCGCCGCCTCCCTGACCAGTGCCGCCAGGTCCGCGCCGGTGTATCCGTGGGTCACGTTCGCCAGCTCGTCCAGTGCGACATCCTTGCCGAGCGGTACATTCCTGCTGTGTATCTGCAGGATCTCCTTCCTTGCGCTCCTGTCTGGTATGCCTATCTCTATCTCCCTGTCGAACCTACCCGGTCTCCTCAGGGCCGCGTCAATCGCGTTTGGCCTGTTTGTCGCACCTATGACCACCACCTGCCCGCGCGATGATATGCCGTCCATGAGCGTGAGTAGCTGCGACACCATCCTCCTCTCCACCTCGTTCGTAGCCTCCTCCCTCTTCGGCGCGATGGCGTCTATCTCATCCATGAATATTATGGTAGGCGCCTTCTCCTTGGCCTCGTTGAATATCTCACGCAGTTTTTCCTCGCTCTCCCCAACGAACTTGCTTACCAGCTCAGGTCCCGATATGACCACGAAATGCGCGACATCGCTTTCGTTTGCTACGGCCTTCGCGAGCATTGTTTTCCCTGTGCCTGGCGCGCCATAAAGCAGAACGCCCTTAGGCGGTTCTATCCCAAGCTTCTCGAAAACACCAGGTAGCCTCATCGGCAGTTCCACCATCTCCCTGATCTTCTGTATCTCGTTCTTGAGTCCTCCAATGTCCTCGTAGTGCACCTCCCCTATCTTGACCATCGAGTCCGATACAGGCTCGGTCTTGACGACAACCTCCGTCTTCCTTCCCACCCTGACTATGCCGTGAGGCACCACCTGGGCAACGACCAGGTTGAAGATATAGCCGAACATGGCTATCGGAACCACATCACCCTTCATGAGCGGGCGGTCCTCGAGCCGGTTCTTCGCATACTCCGAGAAGTCCGGGGAGATCGGCGGCTTCTGCTGCGGGGGAGGGGCGAGAACCACCTTCTCCGCTTCATTCACCTCAGCTTTCTTTATGAATATCTTGTCCCCCAGGCCGCATCCTAGGTTCTGCCTTATGAATCCGTCTATCCTGATGAAGTCAAGCCCCTCATCCTGCTGGTGTGCCTGCCACACTATGGCGGCCGTGGACCTCTTCCCCTTCATCTCCACTATGTCTCCAGATATGACGTTAAGCAGCTTCCTCGCCTTGGAGTCTATCCTGGCGATCCACCTACCGTCGTCTGTCACAAGCGCGCCTGCGACCGTCAGTTCTATGCCTTCTGCCATGTTGCACCTTGCTAAAATAAATCTGGATACTGCCTTGCTTGGGGCCAAGGCGCCCGCGCGCCGCCTTCCCTGGCGCGGGCAGTTGTTAGAAACGCCCAGCTGATAAATTCATTTACATTTATAATTCTTATATACCTTTCGGAAAAGAAGATGACACATTTGCGGCATGAAATAGTAAAAACCAAAATAAATGAAGGCCCGGCCTTCTTGGTATAATGGCGCAGGCGCGGATCTAGAATTCCTCGCCTTCGTCCTCGTCCTCGTCGAAGTCGTCCTCTTCCGTGTCGTCCTCGTCCTCGTCTTCATCGTCTTCGTCCGCCTTCGGAGAAGCCATAAGACTCTCTTTTTCGTAGTCGTCCATTCCTATCACCAGCCGGCCCAGCGCGCATTTCGCCTGGGTCGCCGAATGCAATTCTGTTATAAACCGTACTTTATAAATACCTTTCTATGTACATTTTTCACGTTCCCCCATGAAATTTCCAGTACAATGCAACTTGCGCGGCAAAAACCACATCCTTCACCCGATGGGGATTTTTTGGCGCCAATCCTGCACTGCCGTCGATTTTGTGGCTTTTCAGAGGGAGAAATGGCACAAGATATAAATATTTAACTGCTATATAATAATCGGAGCGTTTTCTATACAAACAGCTCACTATCAGCCTGACTACAGTTTCCGGAATTTATCTAAGACATTAAAGTATCATGATAATACAAAATAGGTGAAACAATGGCAGACAAACCACACATGAACCTGATATTCATAGGCCACGTCGACCACGGCAAGTCAACGACAGTCGGAAGGCTACTGTTCGAGACCGGGGCGATAACCGACAGGGACATGACAAGGATGAAGGAACTTACACAGACATACAACAAGCCTACGTTCGAGTTCGCTTTTGTCATGGACAGCCTAAAAGAGGAGCGCGAAAGGGGAATAACGATAGACATAGCCCACAGGGAGTTCCAGACGCCCAAGTACTACTTCACCATAATAGACGCGCCCGGCCACAGGGACTTCGTAAAGAACATGATCACGGGAGCGAGCCAGTCAGATGCTGCAGTGCTCATATGCAGCGCATACGAGGGGCTGCAGGCGCAGACCAGGGAGCACGCCATACTTGCCAACGTGCTGGGCATCAGGCAGGTGATTATTGGCATAAACAAGATGGACAAGGTGGAATACTCGCAGGCAAAGTACGAGGAAACCAAGAAGACAATGGGAGACCTGCTTAAGACTCTGGGTTACAGGCCAGAGACTGTAATAGGATACATACCGTACTCGGCGCAGTTGGGCGACAACGTAAAAGCGAAGTCGCCAAAGATGGCGTGGTACAATGGGCCCACACTGCTCGAGGCGCTTGATTCCCTCAAGGTGCCGGAGAAGCCGGTCACCAAGCCCCTGAGGCTGCCTATCCAGGACGTCCACACAGTGCAGGGCTTCGGCACCATCCCCGTAGGGAGGGTGGAGACCGGGGTCATGAAGCCTGGCGATCTTGTAGTGGTCATGCCCAGCGGCGCGAAGACCGAAGTAAAGAGCATCGAGATGCACCACCAGCAGCTGCAGAAGGCGGAGCCTGGCGACAACATAGGCTTTGCGGTAAAGGGGCTAGAAAAGAAGGACATCAGGAGGGGCGACGTTATAGGGCCGTCAAGCAACCCTCCAGTGGTCGCAGCCGAGTTCAAGGCGCAGGTCGTGATACTGCACCACCAGAACGTGATAGCGAAGGGCTACACACCGGTGTTCCACATACACACGGCGCAGGTGGCATGCACATTCACCGAGTTCCTGGAAAAGAAGGACCCGAAGACTGGACAGACGCTGGAGCAGAATCCCACAACGCTCAAGACCGGCGACATAGCCATAGTGAAAATCAAGCCCACCAAGCCGGTGTGCATAGAGAAGTTCACCGAGTTCCCGCCCCTGGGCAGGTTCGCCATAAGGGACATGGGAGAGACTATAGGTGCAGGAGTGGTCCTAGAGGTCACCCCGAGGACACAGTGAGCGTGGTTGATTGAACGTAGCCGTCATAAAGCTGGTGAGCACGAGCGTCTCAGACGTTAACGAGATAGCCGGCAATATAAAGAACATTGCCAAGTCCCTCAACGTAAAGAGCGCCGGCCCGATACCGCTGCCGACGCAGCGGATATCGCAGACCACCAGGAAGACCCCGGCGGCGGACGGCAGCCACACCTACGAGAAATGGGAACTGCGTCTGCACAAGAGGCTAATCGAGATAGAGGGCAGTGAGCAGGCGCTACGGCAGATAATGAGGATACCAGTGCCGGACACGGTTCAGATAGAGATTGCGCTCAGCTCCTAACCCTGTTCACGTCTGCGCGGCACATCCTTTCTTTTTGGCATTTGGCCGACAGTTTAATCTTCAGAATCCGATGCGGCTGCAACCGCCGAGGCCCCGCTGCGCGCTAAGCGTACATTCCCTCCCTCCCGTTTCCTGTTCCATCCAAGCCGCGCAGCATGAGCGCTGCCGCGAGGGTGGCGCGCGCCTCCTGCTTCCTTTCGTCCATCTCGGCCCGCTTCAGGTACTTGAGCGCCAACTCCCTTTCGTCAAGCTCGTATGCTATGCCTGCCGCCTGCCTGTGCATCACCGCGGCTGCCTTGTACTCGGATTTCTTTTCGGACTCCGCAGCGGCTGCCTGGATGTCCCTAAACTCTGTTATCAGCCCGTCCCTTCTGGCACTTGTCCTCTTCTTCCCCGACAATTTAATCCCCTTGCCTCCGTAGTATAAGTCTGAAAAATCCGGAATAGGCAGATATGATAGGTTAAAACAGTATTTAAACACGTAGCGCTTTCTTCCGCTAATCGCACGCCGTCTGCGCCTTCATCCCCTCCGCAGCCCTGCTGCCCCCTTCTCCGCGGCCGCCAGGTCCTCCTTTGATCGCCTTCTTTCGCGCTCGACTATCAGGTCACCCAGCCCTATCCTTTCCGATATGTCTGCGGCATAGCCGTGCAGCCGCGCGGCGAGCCTGTAGTCCCCCTCTTTCTCCAGCACCTCTGCTGCCCTTATGAGCTCCATCACCTCCCCTGCCCTTATCTGCCATTTCACCGAATACCTTGATCTGCCCATGCTAACCACACAACTCATACAAACAGCGCGGCGAACACCTTCGAGTCCCCGACCATGCTCCCTATTACGCAGTACTCGTTCGGCCTGTGTGCCACGTCGTCCTCAGTGCTCCACACCACGGAATCGAACCCCTTCCTCCTGAAGTATGCCGCGCATGTGCCTCCGCCAATTCCTATTACCTTGGCGTTTATGCCGCGCATCTCCCTTATCTTGCCTTTCATAAGCCCCACTATCTCAGCCTCCTCGCCAGTTGGCGGTGCCGCCTTTTCTAGCTGCACAGGTTCGAACTCCACCTTCACCTTGCCGAGATCGGAA
>JAKAPJ010000012.1:0-4657 GCA_021807115.1 Microcaldota archaeon | reverse complement strand
TCATATTCAGGCAGCACCCTGCAGTCAATGTACGATATGTCGCTGCCTGGAACTATGTTTATGCTGTCCACATTCTTTTCGCGCTTCGTCATTTCGAACGTTGACTTCTGCGGCTTGAAGAGCTTATTGGCCCTGCTGTACTTCCGATGCAGCACCTTGTCTATATCGCCAAGGAGCATGGCGGCGTATCTGAAAGCGTTAACCCCCTCGTCAGGGGTGCTGGCGTGCACCTGCTTGCCCTGGACCGTTATCCTTAGCCACAGTATGCTCTTTTCAGCAACCTCTATCTCGTCCCCCCTGCTGTTGCCGGAGTCGGGCACAACGAACATGTCCCTACTGCCGAAGAGGCCCTTCTCCTCGAGCAGCTTCTGTATTCCGTACTTGCTGCCAAGTTCCTCGTCCGCCACGAGCACCAGCCCGAAATTGTACTTCATGTCGAACCCCCCTTCCTTGAGCGCCTTAAGGGCGTACATGCTTGCTATCACTGATTGCCCATTATCGTTAGTTCCCCTCCCATACACCTTCCCTCCCTTTACTACTGCGGTGAACGGGTCCGTCTTCCACAGCCCCCTGTCTCCCTCCGCTACGGTGTCCATGTGCGAGACTATCCATATGGTTCGCCCGTGCGCCCCGTGCCTCACTACCAGGTTCGTTCTGCTTGTCTTGCTGCTGTCCTTGTAATCATACACCCTGACCTTGAATCCCCATGATTCCAGCACCCCTTTGAGGTACGCGGCCCGCTTGGATTCCCCCTCGCCCCCGCTCATGGGCGATATCGACTTTATGCATATCATTTTTGACATGGTCCTCACCATGTCGCCCTTGCATCCCTCAATCGCCTTGCTAAGCGTAGACAATTGCATATCCATCGATATCACATGCGCATTCGGTTGGGGTTTATCAGTATACCTCGTACTTTCCTAGGGCTATCTGCTGCGTTATGTACCCCATGTTGCTAAGCATCTCGTCGGCCAGCCCCTGCACCTTTGACCTGATCGGCTCAAGCTTCTCCCCCTTATTCATGTACACCTTGATGCTAAGGTTCTTCGGGTCGTCGATCCTGCGGCCTATGTGCGATACCATCGCAACGTCGCACTCCTTTATCTGCGGATACTGCTTTACTATTTCCGCAGCCATTTCGCGTGCAACTATGCTGTAAATCTTGCCCGTGTGGTTCACAGGGTTTTTGCCGGCCGCCGCCTCCATTGACATGTACCTCATCGGGGTTATGAGCCCGTTAGGCCTGTTGCCTCTCCCCACGGAGCCGTCATCGCCGGCCTCCATGCTCAGCCCTGACTTTGTCAAGTAGACTTCCTCCTGCTCGAGCAGGTCCCCGCTGTTGACCGTGACTGTCACGTCCTTCTTGGTTATCTTTCTGCACAGCGCCGCCACGTCGGCTATGACCCTTTCCTTGTAGCCAACGTATTCGTCTATGTCGCCGATGAACTTGGCCACGAAGGCTATGGCTATGTTTAGGCTAACCGAATCTTTCTCCCTAACGCTCATTACCTTTATATCTTCACCAACTGCCGGCATCTTCTTCTTGTATGCCGCGCTGTTAAGCATCCTCTCCACCTGCAGCGCCATCTGCTCAGCGTCGGTTAGCGGTGCAAAGCCTACGCCGAAGGACGTGTCGTTCGCCAGCGGCATTTCGGTGCTCCTGGCGAAGACCTGGTTGAGGTCGGCGGACCCACGCACTATCTTGGATGAAACCTTGACTTCGTTCTTCAGGTCAAGGAACCTTGTGTTCTCCGTGATGTGCGCCTTTGCGGCCTTTATCGCTATGTCATCGACCGGTATCCTCCTCCCGTCGTACTCGTTGGTCGCCCTCCCCGTAAGTATGATCTCTATGGGCCTAGTTATCTTCCCTTTGCCGAACGTCGCTACCGAAGAGCCGCCTATTATAAGCCCCTTGTCAACGTTGTGGTGGAGTATGAGCCCGAACTCTTCAGTGTAATACTTGCAGAGGTCTATGGACGCCCTTTCCATTATCCCGTCTATCATGCTGTCCGGATGCCCCCTCCCCTTCCTCTCCACGAACTCCACTGGCTGCTCCTCCATAGAGGGCGCGTCGAACTGGAATATGTTTATTGCTCTCATTGAAATACCCCAAATAGCAGGCCAAAACGCAAGGTGCGAACCGGCAGATCCATCTACGGGTGCGGTTTCCTCTTGCCTGCGTTTTTTATTTCAGTTATCCTTTTTAATAGTTCCCTTTCTTCGTTGTCTATGAGTTTGGCGAAGTCGCCGCTCAGCAGCTTCTCATCCGCATCGGTCACCCTAGTGAAGAGCCTGCTCCCCTCCCTCACCTGTCTGCCAAATGTCGGGCCGTCCACGGATATGGCAACCTCGTCCCCCTTCTTTGCGGACCCTATGGCTGACTTGTCGGTCTGTATCTCCTTGAGCTTGCCGACCACCTCGCCCGTCTCGTTTATCAGCACGTACCCAGGCTTTATCCTCCCAGCAATCACCGCCACCCCAAATACCGCCGGGTTAGAAACCCTGAAACACGCATTCGGCAGGACCCTTATCTCGCCAGGGAACACCGCAGTACTCTCCACCTTCCCCGTTATGGCCTTCTGCTTCTCATCAATGAATAGCTTGTAGTCATCAAGCAGCTTGTATATTATGTCATCGCGTATGATCCGTATCCCACTGCTCGCCGCGGCCTCCTCCGCCTCGTGGTCGGGGTGCACGTTGAAACCCAGCACAACCGCGTTGAGCGGATCAGTTGCGTTAAGGGTGAATGCATCAAGTACGTCCCTCTTCGTAACATTGCCTATGCCCTTTTTGCTCACCCCAAATCCTGCGCTCTTCAGGAGCCTGGATATCGCCTCTATGCTGCCTATTGAATCCGCCTTGAGCACGACGCCTTTCCTCTCCGTAGTGAATACGTCCTGCAGCTCTGAGGTTATCTCATTTGCGTAGCTGGCATCCGTGACCTGTATTACCGGGGATCCCGGCAGCGCATCATCAAAGCCGTTTCCGCTTATCTTGACTCCGCTGGCTGCGCTCACCTCGTCTATGGAGAAAAACTTCGTAGAAGATTCCCTTATCTCCGCCAGCGGCTTGGGCTTGAGCAACGCCTTTATCTTTGCCGTGGCCACGCCGTTGGGCGTGGCGAACGCCACCGTATCGTTCACCCTAAGAGTGCCATTGTATAGTATGACGTCTATTGTTATGCCAAGCCCCCTTACCTCCTTCTTCTCCAGTATGCTGCCCTTCCCCGGGCCATCCACCTCAATCTTGAGCTCGTCCTCCATATACTTCTGCGCCAGCCCGGTGACCACCATGAGCAGCTCCGCAATCCCCTCCCCTGTCTTGGCGCTTAGTGGGACTATGGCTATCTCCCTCCTGAAGTCCGCCACCTTGTTGAACATCTCGCTTGAGAATCCCTGCTCGCTCAGCTTCCCCATCAGGTCATACATCCTGTTCTGAAGCTCCTCACCAACGCCGGCTGTCTGCTTCGGTATGGCTTCCATTACGCTCTTGGTCTTAGTGTTGATCCACCCAGTTATCAGGTCCACCTTGTTTGCCGCCACCACGAATGGCGTCTTGTATTCCTTGAGTATCTCTATGGCCTCGATGGTCTGCGGCTCGAAGCCCTTGCTCACGTCCACCACCAGTATTGCAATATCGGCTACGTTACCTCCGCGCTTGCGCAGGTTGGTGAACGCCTCGTGGCCGGGCGTGTCTATGAAGAGAAGGCCCGGCACCGTTATCTTTGCGCCAGACCTGCTAAGCATAGGCCCGCATATCCTGTTTATAACATCTATTGGCACCTCGCTTGCGCCTATGTGCTGGGTTATGCCTCCCGCCTCCCTGCTGGCTGTCGTGGTGCTCCTTATCCTGTCCAGTAGGGACGTCTTCCCGTGGTCTACGTGGCCCATCACCACTATTATGGGCTGCCTTATCATGCGAATCGCCTAAAACTAGGAAAGCCCGGCTTTCTGATGCAGGATAAGATATGTCATTGGGATTATAAAAGCTTAATCGTGTGTGCCCTGCCCCTAGGCGCGCGCCGCGGATTTAACCCTCCCTCGCTCGCCTCTTCGGAGCAGCGCCGCCGCACTGCTGCGTTCTGCCTCCTTTACGAGGCCTTTGTCCACATCGAAAAACCTAAGCCACCCGTCCATTGGCACGGGTCTGGCGAACTTCCGTGGGCTGCCAAGGATGAATCCGAACCTGGCATCAGAGTACTGTCTGCATCCAGCCACCATGTGCAGCTTTGCGTCCGCATCTACCTCCCTCCCACTTCCATACACCTTCACACCCACCACCGTTGCGCTGCCCACCACTGCGCCAGTAACCAAGCTGGCCGGGTCTATATCGAGCCTCCTGCACACGTCCAGGTCTATCTCTTTTGAGGCGTGCACAAGGAACTCACCCCTGAAAGTCGTGTTCCACTTTCTTAGCTCTACGGTCTTCTTGCCGTCCACCACCAGGTCCGCAAGGGGCTGCTTCAGCGTAAGGCACTTCATCCCACTACCCTGATATGCTAAGCGCACCGTCACATATATAATTATAGCCCCCCTGAGCCCTGTAGAAAACCTCGAGGTAAAAATTATACTTTAGTTTCATGTACCGATAGACGTTGTAAACAACGTCCGTCGCCTTCATTTCCCTCTTCCTCATAGTCGTGCTGCGGTTCCGCAAT